>NZ_CP108518.1:8328205-8660092 GCF_035989885.1 Streptomyces sp. NBC_01232 | reverse complement strand
GCGGTAACGGCGGGGTGGTCCCGGTTGTTCGGGGACTGCGGGTCCGCGGTGGCTGGCTGGCAACGGAGGGAGGGTCTGCCGCGGGGTTCTTCGGCTTAATTATAGCAGGTCAGAAGGGATTTTGATGGGCTGTCAGGTTGTCTGTAACGGTGTCTCAGGACCGGGTGTCGGGGTGTGGCCCCTGCGGGGCCGAGGTCGTGTCGGTCGCGCTGCGCGCTCTCTCTCAGTAGCAGTATGCACACGGGCCGGCGGAGTGTCCACCCCGCCGGCCCCTCCCCCGACACGCTACAGAACGTAACAACGACCCCGGACCAGCATCAGCGAGTGGTCTACACCAGAAAGATCGCCAACAAAAGGGAAACCATCAATTCCCGACCCACCAAACCGACCCAACGTCAAATACCAAAACCGAAACACCCCCTGACCGAATACCAAAAACACAACCCCTCAACCCCCCACCAAAACCGCCCACATACCAAAAGCTCAAACGGGTGAATTGGGGGCTGCGAACCCCTCGAAGTAAGCAGAGTTCCGAGGCGTGGAGGCTATACGGTTCCTATTCTCGGACCTGACTCTGGATGGTGTCGCACACGGCAGAACCTGGGGTCAGGGCCGGTTCTCTGCTGCCCGCTCGGGCTGCTGCGAGGGCCTCCTGAATCGTCGGCGTG
Organism: Streptomyces sp. NBC_01232; assembly: GCF_035989885.1. Taxonomy (GTDB): domain Bacteria; phylum Actinomycetota; class Actinomycetes; order Streptomycetales; family Streptomycetaceae; genus Streptomyces. The sequence goes on along the minus strand of NZ_CP108518.1, from coordinate 8,659,424 downwards.
CCAGCTTTAGAGCGCCCGCCATAGCAACTACGACGGCTGCTTCACCACACACGATAAGAACCACGGTGTAAGCGGCGGCCGTGGGGTGGGAGTGTGCGGTGATCAAGCTTGCGGTGAGGGTCACCGCAAGCGCTCCGCTGTACTTCGTCTGCGCGACGTACGCGCGCTGGTGTCCGTCTCCGAGCCCGTTCGGGGGGCAGCGCTGGACGGCGGTGCCGACGCCTACGAGCAGCAGTGCTCCCGTCAGGCTGGGGGTGGGGAAGGTTTCGGGGTGGGACAGGCCGATGGACAGCCACAGCAGGCCGCCGCCCGTGGCGAAGAAGCCGATGGTCCTGGCCGGCATCCGCAGGCGGGTCGGGAAGGACCGCGGGAAGACGGTGAGCGCGGCAAGCGGCACGGCGAGCAGGAGCAGGGCGGCTGCCGTCCATGCCTCGTAGTCGAAGACCTGCTGCAGGGCGATGGTGCAGTAGAGCCATGCGGTGTACTGCACGGCGCCGCTCACCCATGCCCCGAGCAGCGTTGTCCCGCGGATCCAGTTGGGAGGTGGCGGGATCTCTGTTCTGCGGAGCCGGCGGGAGGCCTTGGCCAGCATGGTCAGCGCGAGAGCCGCGAGGGCCACGACGGAGGGCGACCACCAGCCGTGGGCGGCCGTGAGGCCGATGGCCCAGGCAAAGGCGGTGTGTGCGCCGGCGACCAGCGCCAGCACGACGAAGTCCGCTGCTCCGAGCTCGTCCCACAGCGGCGCGGACCTGAAGTCGGGCAGGAAGGGCAGAGTGATGAGCAGGAGGAGAGCAAAGGCGGCCAGGACCTGGAACGCGATGCGCCATTCCCAGGTGGAGAGGAGCAGTCCCGATGCGGTGACGGCGATCGCGCTGCCGACCGCCACGGCCCACGTGGTCGCCTTGTCGTGTACGGAGTACCAGAACCGGGTGGCGAGCACGACGCCGGCGGCGGAGGCGCACAGTCCCTCGCCCGCGCCTTGCAGCACGCAGCCGGTCATGAGCTGGAGTGCGGACCAGTCCGCTGCGGGGGGCTGGGTGACCCAGGTGTCGTATCCCAGGGTCCAGGAGGCGATCAGCGATCCGATCGCGAGGAGGATCAGTCCCGGCAGCAGGATCAGTCGGGGGCCGTACCGCAGGGCGGCGGGGCGTCCCGCCCAGCCGGTGAGTGCCGCCGCCAGCAGGTTGCAGGTGATCATCGAGGCTGCGACGCCGAGTGTCGAGGACAGGTCGTAGCGGACCGCGGGGACGGCGAGGACGACGGTGACGGCGGTGTACGCGCACAACGCCATGACTACGACGGCGATCACGATCCAGGCCGGTGAAGGGGGGCGGAGGCGGGCCTGGGCCTGGGTGCGGCGGGAGGGCCGGGGCCGGGTGGGTGTCCGCTCCTCGGGAGGGTTCCGTTTGGTGTGCTGTGGGTGCTGCTGCGGCCCCGTGGTGGCGTCTTCGGCTGCTGTGGTGTGCCGGTTAACGAGGTGGGCGTACTCGGGAGTAAATCCGGGGTCTGGCTGCGTTTCCGGGGCGGAAACGGCCTGCTGCCCTTCGAGGAGCCGGCGGTTCTGCTCCTGTAGCACCCCGACTTCGACCAGGAGCAGTCGTGCCTGCTCCTGCTGCTGGGCGAGTTCCGCTTCCACCTGGCGGGTGTAGTCCTGGGCGTGGCGCAGGTTCTCGTCCCGCTCGGCGACATCGTCTTGGAGGGTCCGTTCGGCGCTTTCAGCGTTCTGCGCGCGGTCCAGTGCCTGCCTCAGCTGGTCAGTGAGGTCGACTGCCTGCTCTTCCAGTGCGCTCAGGCGTTCCTCGGAGACGTGATGTGCGTCTTGCTGTTCCTCGCGCACACGGGCGAGTTCTTCCTTCAGCTGGGCGAGCCGGACGGCCGGAGAGCCGTTGGCGAGGTTGGCGCGCTCGCACAGCTCATCCAGCTCCGCCCAGTCGGTGACGGGCAGGTGCGGCTGCTGTGCTTCGAGGAAGGCGCGTATGGCAAGGAGCGTCTTGCGGGAGGCCGTTCGTTCCCCGTTCAGGTACCGGGTGAGCGTCCCCGGGGAGATGTGCAGAGCGGCGGCCACCTTCTTCTGTGTCCCGCCGGCCGCCCGGTAGCCGTGCACGGCCTTGCGTAAGGCGTTCGCGTAGGCGGCCGCCGGTGTCACCTCGGGCGCCGGGGCCTCCTGCGGTACGGCCGTCGGCGTCAGCTCGGGTTCGTCCATCGCCTGTCTTTCAGCCGGCAAGCACTGTCCCCTAACAGCGCAGTTGCCCGATTGTCGTGCATGCGGTGACAGCGCGGGAACACCCCGCCCGGGACGGCCTGATGTTGCCGGTTGACCGGAAACAGCCCGTTGTCACTCCTGCAAGATCCGCTTCCGCCCAAGTGTGGAGACACCGCGCTTCACACCTGGCCGCGGCCCGTCCGCAGGCCTTTACGGGAGGGAACCCTCATGTCCGCCAACGACTCACAGCCCCAGCCCTCGGGCCCGTCCCGGCAGCCGTCGCCCCAAGGGCCGGCCCCGGACCCGCTCCAGACGCTGCTTCTGGCCCTCGTCGTCGTCCTGGTCCTGGGCGCCACCGGCTACCTGTGCGTGGCCCACCCTTCGCTGACCGCCCCGATCGCGGCGGTCGGCGGAGTCGGCGCGGCCCTCGCCACCGCGATCGGCGTCGTGGTCACCAACCGCAGGCACTGACCCGGATGCTCCCGGACGCCGGACGCCGGGGCGGGCGGGGCGCGTCAGCCCCGCCCGCCCCGGCGACGGTCAGGCGCCGATACCGACGGCAGGGACGTAGGCATGGGCGGCGTAGGTGGGCCCGCGCCTATCGCCTACGGCGCGGTTCTGGAGGGGGATAGGCGGTTGGCGCAGCCTGCGGGGTGCCACGCCGGAACGCTTCACGGCGTTGCCGTGCTCGGCCCAGGCGCCTCGTACGTCGCCGTGCTCAAGCTGGCAGTACCTCGCCTCTCACGACGCCAACGGGGTTGCGCCCAGGAGGCCGAGGGCGACCAGAGCCGGCAGGCTCGTACGTCTGACCGACGTGTGCGAGAGGCAAGTTCACCCCTCTGTGGACTCTGGTCCAGGTTTGCCTCGTCCTCGTGAAGGGCTCTGGTCGAATGGTGTTCGCAGTGAAACCCCACAGCGACAACGCCCGACTCGCTGCCTTGCAGGAACGGACTTTTGGCACCCGGTAGGTGATTTGCGCGCATCACACCTTTTCTGAATGTGCGGATGCTGCTAAGAAACCGCAGTTCAGACGTCTTGCGAGCCGCTGCACCGCTTCGACGGGCGCGTAGAGGCTGGCGTGCCCGACCTCACGAAACCCTGGTCGCATCAGCGTCCAGGGCGGTATCCGGCCTGCCCTGCTGGAGATCTTTGGCGGGATCAAACAGGGCAGGCCACGGCGCCTCGGGGAGGCCCTTCATGAACGTACACATCGCACCGCTCACCGCGGCCATCTTTGTGACGAGTGCCGTGGTGGCGTACCTGGTCTACAAGGCGACCGCCAAGGCCCGAGGTCAGGCGCCCGGAACCGGGGGCGACGTGGTCGGCTCCATAGGCTCCGGCGCCGCGGTCTTCGCCGTCCTCATGATCCTGTTCACCGGCGGCACCGACGAGCAGGACGCCATCCCGTCGGCTCCGCCTGCCAGCCGGTCTGCTCCCCAGCCCTTCCCGGCCTCCCATCAACCGTCCGACTCCCTCGTTGGACATGGGACAACAGTCCCGCTGGAGTCCGCCACAACCTCAGCGGCGTAATGCGCGCAACGCCCACGCATGAGGGTGCCCCCGGCCTGCTTGGCCGGGGGCACCCTCATGCGGCAGCAGCACCGCGAGTCAGGCGCCGATGCCGACGGAGGAGACGTAGGCGTAGGCGGCGTAGTCGGAGTCGAGGTCGGTGATGACGTCGTCCCAGATCTCGTCGACCATGGCCTCGTTGCGGGCGGCCCAGGCGTGGACGAGGTCGGGCCAGATGTACCGGACGGTGATGGAGCGATCGCTGAGGGGGCGGCTGTACTTGGAATCGACGTGACTCTGGTCGACCGGATAGATCTCCATCCGGCGACCGCGGCCGTCGTTGTCGAGGTGCCGGGCCAGCCAGCCGGAGCGGATCAGGTTCTCCCGCCGGCGCCACCAGTACGCCGCGTCGATCCGCTCCCTGGACGCCGGAGAAGGCACGGCCTTGCCACGCGCCCAGGAGCGCAGGGAGCGGGTGCTGACGCCCTGTTCGGCGAGGGCTTCGCGGCCGGCGGGGCTGTCGAGATACCGCAGGCGGGCAGCCAGGCCGCGCCGGGACGTGACGGGCGAGGTGATACCCGAGGAGTGCACGATCCGGTTGAGCTCCAGGATCAGGGCCTCCCCGCCCTTCATCCCGCGGGCGTCATGCCTCTGCCATTCGCCCCAGCGGGACCACAGGTCCTCGGAACCCGCCATCAGCGCTTACCCCCCAGCGTGTAAGTCTGCTTTTCCTTCACCTGGTTCAGGTCCCGGCCCTCGGCGAAAACTGTCCGCCAATCGCCGATGACGTGAAGTTCGTCGGTGCCGGAGATTTCCACGACCTGCAATCCGGCCTTATGGATTTTGTTGGCTTTCATCCACAGATTCGCGAATGCTTTCGCGCGCATGATGTGCATCCAGTCCGGGCGCCGCATATCACGGTTCGCGGTGGATTCGCCCAGGGTGGAGACCAGCTTAGAATACATGGATTTCACATAGTTGACGGTCAGTTCGTCGCCCTCAGCGAGAGCGGTTTTCCGGACTTCCGCCAGGGCGCGGCGGAGTTTTTCCAGCAGGACTTCGGTGCCGCCGGAGACGAGGGAGCGGTGAATGGTCGGGGCGTCGGCGAGGTCGTCGCGGGCGCAGTCGAGGAGGAGGCGGAGGGTGGATTCGGTGACCCACAACTCGCCCGGCTCCATCCGGTTGCCGAGCGGGTTGGGCAGGTCGGTGTGCTCCCACTCGGCCGGGGTGATGAGGTGGACCCCGGATTTTTTGCGGTCGTGGACGCCGCTGGTGTCCTCCTTGAGTTGGCCGATCGGGAGCCAGCACTTGAAGGCCGACAGGTAGGCGGCGTTCATATCCAGGGCCGTCACCTCGAAGGTCTCACCCTTCTTGGCCGCCTGGAAGACATGGGGGTTGCGCCACTTCGGACGGCCCTCCCAGATCTCATCCGCACCCTTCTGCGAGCGCTTGCGCAGCACGTCGGCGGTCGGCGGGAACTCGGAATGCTCGTACCGGCCCCCGACCCGCGATTCCTTGAACAGCTTCATGACGTCGGGGATCGCGGACTTGGTCAGCGCGGCCTGGGCGGCCTCCACGTCACCCTCGCACTCCTGCAGAGCGGCGTGGACGTTGCCGGCAATCTGGTCGGTCAGCGTCCCGGACGCGTACGTACGCGGCCCCCGCACCACCGCCGGACCCGCCTTGGCCGGCCTCTCCTTGACCGGCTCCGGCGCAGGTTCGGCCTCCGGCGCCGGCTCCGTCGCGACGAGCTCCGCCGTGGCTTCCGGCGCGGGGGCTGGAGGGGCGGCGGGGAGCTGCTGCGGCACGGGGGCCGGTGCGGGTGCTACCGGGGCCGCCGCCGGGCCCGGGGTTGCGGCGGCGATGGCTGCCGCGCACTCCTCAGCGCTCAGGTGCTGCGGGAACCCGTCAACCTCCTCGCTGCACGGCTGCCCGCACAACACGCACAGCAGCATGTGCGCAGCGGTCAGCGGGGAGGGCGCCTGCGGGGGCTGGGCCGGGAGCTGCACGGCCGCGAGGGGGAGTTGCGCGGCCGGGGCGGTGGGCGGGGCGGGGACGCCGGAGGGGCGCAGTGCGGGGGTCGAGCCGTGGAGTACGCCGACTGCGTGGGTGGGGCCGGCGAGGAGGTCCAGGACGTGGAGACCGAAATGCGCGGCCAGGCCGTCGACGTCCTCCAGCGACCAGTGCTGCCGGCCGGCCTGCTTGCGGGAGATCTGTGCCTGCGAGAGACCGAGGCCGTCGGCGAGAACGTTCTGCCGCTCACCGGTACGCGTCATCAACGCAGCGACCGTCAGCCTGAGGAGCTCTTCCGTACCCATCACCATGATGCGACCCTAGCCCATTTCATGCGGATACCGCATGGCGCATACGTAAATCGATGCCGCGGCTTGGGTGGAGAGGGGAGTTGCTCTCAAGTGCCGTTCCCGGGACGGTGACGCGGTGGATGTACCGCCCCACGGCACTGACGCTGCACTTCATGAACGCCCCACACAGCGGCGCCCTGGAGTGAGGCCGTTCAGATGCCCCCGAGCCGGCGGCATGCCGCCTCGACCAGGGCGCTGCCGGAATACCCGAGGGGGTTCGTCAGGACGGCGTCGATGACGTGGGCGGTGATCTGGGCGAAGGCGCGGAAGTTGCCCCGTGCGCAGCGTTCGTCGGCTCGGGCGATGTGCTGTGGCGGCACCCTGCCCCAGAGCGGGTGGAAGGCGGGCAGGACGGCCTGGGCCTGAGCGGGGGTGAGCGGCGGGATGTGCTGGCGGGTCAGGATGCGGGAGGCGAGCTCTGGTATCCGCTGGAGGGCTTGGGTGCTTCCGGTTCCGGCCAGGATGAGGGTGGTGGGTGCGCCGGGGTCGGCTGCCAGGCGGCAGAGGTATTCCAGGGCGGGCGGGGACAGCCGTTGGATGTCGTCGCACACCAGCACGTGCGGGCTGCGCAGCGCGGTGGCCAGGGCCTGGTCGGTGGTGTTGCGCCGGTTGTCGGAGCGCACCTTGAGTGCGAGTGCTCCGGCGATCGCGTGGCGTAGCTGGGCGATCGTGGCGCCCACGGGTATCGGGACCCGGCGCACGTCCGGGCCGGGCGGCAGTCGGGCGAGGGCGTACTGCAGGGCGATGGTCTTGCCGGTCCCCGGGGCGCCGTCGATGTTCATCACGCCGCCAGCGGCCACGACGTGCCGCAGGGCGGAGGCGGTCTGTTCCAGGGCGTCGGTGACCACCACGTCCGCTTCGGGGATCAGCGTGTCCACGCCCGCCGCAGCGCAGTCGGGGCCAGCCACGAAGGGATGGTCGCCCTCGCAGGGGCAACGGCGGGCCCGGTACAGAGGCGTGGACAGGTCCGCGGCAGGGCGGGGACCCGGCTTCCGGCCGCGCCTCAGATCGTGTTCGGCTGCCACCAGAGTGTCCATCCGGGCCCACACCGTCTCGTCCCAGGCGGGGGCCTTCAACAACCATCCCGCGCGGGCGGGCGGGGTCCGGGGCGGGGGTTCGTCGCGTGCCTGCCACAGCCAGCGTGTCACCGTCTTCACCGGAACCCGGGCAAGGTGCGCCGCGGCGTGACGGTGCGGGCCCAGCAGCCGGCCTGCCTCGTCGATCGCGAGGAGGCGCTCCACCAACACCGCATGGGACAACATGCCGTCCCGGATCACCTGCGTCATCCGTCAGCCCCTCATCGGACGGAGGAAGCCGGCGCCGTCGTGGCGGCCAGGTGTCGGGAGCGTGCGGACTCTCGCACGGTGCCCGCAGTGTTCGGTCGATGGGCTGTTGGGTGCGGCCGCCGTGCCGGCGGTCATCCCAGGCGGCTGAAGGCCCACCGCAGAACCTCCCTGTCGACCTGTGCGCGCCCCGTGCGGGCCAGGGCAGTGCGCAGATGGGCGGTCAGTCTCGCCCAGTTGCGGAAGTTGCCGTGGGCGGCGTGTTCGTCGGCGAAGGTGATGTCGGCGGGGTCGGTGTCCTGCCAGATGGGGTGGAAGAGAGGGACGACCTCCAGGACCTCGTTCGGGGTGAGGCGGGTGAAGTGCTGCCAGATGAAGATCCGGGAGGACAGCATCGGCTCGCGGTGCAGCACGGTGTGGCAGCCCTCGCCGCCGACGAAGATGATCGCGAGTTGTGTGGCGGGTTCGTCCCACAGGTAGCGGAAGTATTCGAATGCCTCCCCGCTGAGCCACTGGGCCTCGTCGACCAGGAAGGTGCGGGGGTGTTCGGCCAGTGCGGTCTTGAGCAGGCGGTCGAATTCGCTGGGGTGGCGTGGTGGTTCGCCGGGCAGGCCGAGCGCGGTGAACAGTTCGTAGCGCACCGCGCGGGCGGTGGGCCGGGCACGGAAGGTGATCTTGTGGATGTCCTCGCCGGGTTCGAGTTCGCGCAGGCAGGTGTTGACGGCGAGGGTCTTGCCGAAGCCTGCGCCGCCGTGGATGCACATCATGGCGCGGGCGGCGACGGTGTCGCCGATGTTCTCCCGGGCAGTGAGCAGGGCGCGGGTGGCGACCACGCAGGCGTCCGGGAGGTCGGCGTACTGGTAGGTCGGGACGGTCACCGTGGTTCTCCCTCGCCGGTGGTGTCGGCGCCGGCGGCAGTGCCGGGGCTGTGGGCGTCGGCAGTGCCTGGACGGGGCTGCTCGTCGGCGGTCGGCCCACTCGCAGGGGCGGGGCGGGTGCGGGCGGCGAGGGAAGGCGGGGTGCGCCAGCCGGCGGGCGGCGCGGCTGGCGGGATCAGGTCCGGCAACGCCAGCCGCGACAGATCCGCCGTCTTCTCCTCGGCAAGTTCCCGGCCCGCTTCCTGTGAGGTGAGAGTGTTCAACCGCTCAGGGCGGGCCGGCCGGGCCTGGGCGGCGTAGCGGTCCTGCTGCGCAGCTCTCAAGTCCTGGCGCAGCCGGCGGGTGCGGGCCGCCCGCGCGGTACGCACCGCGCTGATCTGCTCCGGCGTCGCAGCGTCGGCCGGCTCGGCGGGGCCCAGGTAGCGGCCGGTGGATGCGTCGAACACCTCGATGCGGTGATCGTGGTGCGGCATGAACCGTACGCGCACCCGCTCACCGGCCAGGCCCGTCATCCACGCCGCCACGTAGTCGCGGTTCCTGAAACGGACGCCCTTGGTGGAGAGCACCCGGACGCGGCCGTCGTCCTCCAGGGTGAACGTCCACAACTCGTCCGCGCCGATCTCGCGCAGCGGCGTCGGATCCGCCTCCCACACCTGGAGCGGGGACCGGCCCTTCAACGGTCCCGGGTGGTGGGAGGTGTTCCACCAGGCCACCCAGTCCAACAGGCGGGCGGTGAAGTCCTCGAAGTCCAGGAGCACCTCGTCCGTCGGCCGCGTCCGGCGCCGGCCCGGACGCGGCTGGCGTACGTAGCCGGGCAGCGCGGCCAGGAACATCGACTCCACGGCCCGGTTCAAGCCCTCCACGGTGCCCTTGAGGTGCGGGGTGTACGGGGGCAGGTCCTCCACCTCCACGGCCAGGGCGTCGAACGCGGCGGTCACCGTCCTCGACAGGAAGTCCTTGCCCCGGTCCACGCGTACCTTCTCCGGGAGTCCGCCCTGCGGCCCGAACGGCTCCTCGCGCACCACGGCCGCCCGGAGCGCGGCCAGGACCGACTCCCGCGACGGATGCCCCGGGGTGACCGCCACACCCATGATCGTGTTCGACGCGCAGTCCACGAACCAGGTGACCCACGGCCGGCGCGCAGCGCCCTCTACATCGACCAGGACCGGGGCCTGGACGTGATCGGCCTCCCACACCTGGTTCCGCCATCCCCGCGGCCGGGCCAGGAACACATCATGCTTGCGGGCCTCACGCTCACCACCGGCAAGCCCCGCCCGCTCCCCCGCAGTCAAATCACGACGCAGCGCACGACGCAATGTGGTCAACGACGGCGCAGTCCCAGCAGGCGGCTGCCGGGCAGCACGGCCGGCAAGTTCCCGGTGCACAGCCGCCACGTTCCCGCCCCACAGGGCCAGCAACGCCCGGACCTCAGCGGTAACGGTGAAACGGTCCGCCCGCGCCGCGCGCACGCCGGGCAGGCGTACAGCACCATCGGCGTGAACAGGCTCCGCGAGCCACCGCCACACCGTCCGCTCCGACACCCCCAACGCCCCCGCAGCCAACCGGACATGCCCCGAAGTCAGCGAACCGGTCTCACGCAGCTCCAGCAACCGGCCGACCGCCGCCCCACGCACTCCCCCACGCACCGCATCAGGCAAACCATCCCGCTCCCCCACCCTCCACTCCCGCCGCCGAGCCCGCCCCCCTGCACCAGGCCAAGCCTCACCCTGGACCACCCCACAGGAATCAGAAACACCGTTTCCACGGCAGCAAACCACCCGGGGGTGTGCCAGCCCATGACAGTGACAGCCACACCCGACACCACCTACATGTCAGCGACGCCCACCTCAACCACTCACACCACCAGCACAAACACCCCTGACTGACGACCCATCACTGACACCACCCCCACTGACACAAAACCGGCGCATCGCACAGGGAAGGCGACGTCCGGCGCGCCCCGGAGCGCCTCGACCACGGTCAAGCTCGGGTGCGTTTATCAGGCGTCCAGCACAGTAACGTCGGGTTTCGTGCCGAGACCGGCGAGAAGAACGATCTTGGGAGTAGCGCGTGAAGCAACCCGCCTCCCCTGTACTTCGTGCTGGAGCGTCCTCATCGTTGCATCGGACCATTTGGGCTTGGACGTGGCCAGGACGAGCCCGCCTACTCCAAGGGCAACGCAGCCCTCAATGAGCTTGCATGCCTCGCGCTTCTGCTCCTTGGGACTGCCCCCAAGGGCATCCCCGCTCTTTGCTTCTCCGAGCCACACCTGGTCCAACGTGGCGAGGGCGAAGTCAATCTCCACGAACGGGCTGCCGCTTCGGAGGACCTCGAACTCCTCGCACACCAGCGCTGGGCGGGCCCAGTGCTGGGTTCGAAGGAACTGGGTCGCCAGCAGGGGTACGTCTCCGTCGTTCTCGACGAGTTCACGTACCGCCGGGTGCAGTTCGTAGTACCAGCTCGGCTCAGGGAGCGGCGATTTCCACCGTCCCTGGATCAGGCTGTTCTCACCACCGCATCGCCGGCACGAATAGGCTTGAGTGATCTCAGCGAGCGGGTAGAACTCATAGATCGGGCAGGGGCAGCAGCCCAGGACGAGCCCACGCCGGACGACGCCCTGACTCGCCCATCTGTCCAGGTCGGCGCGCCTTGCGTGCTCATTCCAGTCCGTCTTCTTGTACGCAGCAATCGCATCCCACGACAGCACGAGCCCCGACTTCAGGTTCCACGCACTGCCCGATGGCAGCTCCCAGTCCGCCTTCTTCGACGTGAACGCACGAAGCACCGGCCACCCAGGGCTGGAGGCAAGCTGTTCCAGGTCGGTGCGTGAACCTAGCAGCCTCTCTGCGATGGCGGCCCGCTTCCCAGCCGCACTGGGGCGGATCGCTATGGCCTGGGCCGCGGCAGCGTGCTGCAGCACCTTCACGATAGACGGCCAGGACAGCCTGGGAGCCGCTAGGGCCTGTTGTGAAAGTGCTGGTCACAGCCATTCGTTGATGGCTGCGACCAGCACTGTCGCTTCGTAGCGAACAGCGAGTTTGTCGTACCTGGTGGCGACGGCCCGGTGGCGCTTGAGGCGGTTGATCCCGCACTCGACCGCGTGCCGCTGCTTGTAGTCGTCCTTGTCGAACTTCGGCGGACGGCCGCCTCTCGAACCGCGTCCCAGCCGGTTGCGGACCCGGTCCGCGGGCACCGGAATGGTTGCCTTGATTCCGCGTCTGCGCAGGTAGGAGCGGTTGCTGCGGGAGTCGTAAGCCTTGTCGGCCCGCACCCGGTCCGGGCGCTTGCGCGGCCTGCCCAGGCCGAGCCGGGGCACCCGGATCGCCTCCAAGACCGGTTCGAACTGCGGGAAGTCACCCCGCTGCCCGGCCGTGATCACCACGGACAAGGGCTTCTGCCCCTGCTCGACGGCAAGGTGGATCTTGGTGGTCAGCCCGCCGCGGGAACGTCCGAGGCCATGGTCTGCCGGCTCAACGAAGACTCCGCCGGGCGGCTCCTTCTGAAGGTCCCCCTTTTCGCCGCCCCGGCGGCGTGCTGGTGGGCCCGGCAGACGGTGGAGTCGACATTGACGTCCCAGGTGATCAGGCCGTTCGCATCCGCCTCGGCCTGAAGCCGGGTGAGGATCCTGGCCCAGGTTCCGTCTCGCTGCCAGCGTCGGAACAGGTCGTAGACCCGATCCCACGGCCCATATCGCTCGGGCACGTCCCGCCACGGAGCGCCGGTCCGGGTCCGCCACCGTATGCCGTCTATCAACTGCCGCCGCGTCCACACCTGCGGACGCCCCGGCTTGATGCCCTGCGGCAGCAGCGGCTCAAGCCGGGCCCACTGGTTGTTAGTCAGATCTCCACGTCCCACAAGACGTGATCATGAACGAACAAGATCCACTTTCGCAACAGACCCTAGGCCACGAGGTACTGAGCGGCTCAGGATCCCGGGCACCGGTGTCCCCGTCACCGGCCGCATCGTGACAGCCGGTCACCTCCCGGGCTCGGGAAACAGGTCATGTACTGACCTGAAAGCGTGTCACCGGCCACCCTCCCCGGAGTTTCGCGCAGTGGGCCACTGCGCACGCCGAGACATTCCGGAGCCTCGGCTCCGAGTAGGACACCGGACCGGGTGTCGGGCGTTCGCCAGCACCAACGAGACCGAGTGGCAACCCACAGCAGCATCCTGGGCAGCGGCGGAGCGTCAGTGTCGGGTTGCGGTCGTGACGGCGGCGGGGTGGTCGGTGTCGCCGTGCCAGGTGGGCCAGCCGAGCAGCCGGGGCCGTTCGGTGACCCAGGTGTGGGTGTCGGTGCCGATCTCGACGTCGATGAGATTCTCCAGCAGGGCCCGGTAGCGTTCGACCAGGTCTCGGTTGGCGGGGTCGGCGGCCAGGTTCTGCATTTCGGCGGGGTCCTGCTCGCGGTCGTAGAGGACGACGTCGTTCTCGGCCAGCAGGGCTTGCGTGGTGGACGGACGGTTGGGGTTCAGGGGGGAGAAGTAGCGGCCGATGGTGTAGCGCTGGTCGGAGTAGCCGCGCAGGAAGCCCCGCTTGTTCCAGTCGGGGCGCAGGTCGCCGGAGGCGATGCGCTTGGGTGCCTCGGGGTCGGCGAACTCGAACCAGAACGAGGCGTCCAGCGTCGTGATCGACTCCACCGCGTTGAGGATGCCTTCGCGCACCGGGTGTCCGTGGAGCACGGGCATCAGTGACCGGCCCTTCAGGGCCGGGTGGCGGGTGGCCGTCTGTGCGGCGTCGAGCCCGGCGATCTCCAGCAGGGTGGGGGCGATGTCGACGGAGGACGCGAGCGCTTCGGTGCGGGCTCCGCCGGCCACGTCGGGGTGCGCGATCATGAACGGGACGTGGAAGTTCTCGTCGTAGATGAGGTTGCCCTTCTGGCGCAGGCCGTGGGAGCCCGCCATCTCACCATGGTCCGAGGTGAAGACGACGACCGTACGGTCCGCCTGCCCGAGGCCTCCAGTGCGTCCAGGACGAACTCGACGCTGCGGTCCACGTCACGGATGGCGTTGAGGTAGAAGTTCACGCCGTCGTACCAGTGCTGGTTGTTGGCGACTGGTTTGAAGACCGTGTTTATTACCTTGGCGTACTCCGCCACCGCCGGTGCCTCGCCGGAGAGGTCGTCGCGCAGGCTGGTGGGGAGGTCGAACTCCCAGCGCCGCTGGTATACGGGGATGTTCGCCGCTGCCCGGGTCACCACGGCGTGGGAGAGCCCGAAGGGGAGCTGGACCTGGGAACGGCCGCCGTAGTCGAAGCTCATGATGTCGTGCGGGTTCACGAAGTTGACGGCCATGAACCACGGCTGGTCCTGGCTCACGACCGGCGCCCTGCTGCGCAGCCAGCGCACGGCCTGGCCCGCGATCACCGGGTCGAGTTTCAGGCCCGCCCAGGCGCCGCCGTCGATGTCGCCCCAGTCGTTGAACTCGCTGAACCCGTAGGGCTCCAGTGCGTCCGTCGTGGGTCCGGGGTTGTCCGCGGTGATGTAGCAGTTCGACAGGTGCCACTTGCCCTGGTAGGTCGTGTAGCCGACCGCAGCATCGTGCCGAGCGTGCCCAGCTCGGGGTTGAGCGGGCGGATGTACGGCATGTTGTCGTTGTCGTAGATCTCGGTGAGCGGCAGGTGCTGCCCCGTGTAGATGACCGATCGCGCGGAGCTGCACTGCGCCGACGCGGTGTAGTAGCGCTCGAAGGTGGTTCCCCGGGCCGCGATGCGCTCCCGGGCGGGCAGGGAGAACCCGGGCGGCCGGGGCAGGGAGGCGCGCTCCTCGTCGGTGACGATCAGCAGGATGTTGGGGCGCTCGGTCATGACCTGCCCTTCGCTCGCCGCACGCCGCACGCCGCACGCCGCACGCCGGCGGGTGGATCGGGCGGTTGGAGACCGCCCTCGCGCGCGGTTGGGTACGGATGCCTCCGAATCTGGGGTGGGAGGCCGGCCGGGGCCGCGCAGGACCCGGCCGAACGCGGCCGGACGAGTGATCGCAAACGTCCGCGGCCGGCGGGTTCGGGCAGGCTCCCGTCCATGAAGGCGGGGTGCCGCCCGCGCAGCTGGTGGGTGACCGGGTCCGGTCGCCGAGATCCGGTGCACGACCGGCCGGCAGATCTGCCCCGGGGGGCCTGGCCACGTCCCCCTCGGTGACGCGGCGCCGCCCGGTGTGCCGGTCCGGATGTCCTGCCCCGTAGACGGCTCAGCCCTGGCCCCGGCGCCGGGACAGGCGGCCGGCTCCGGTGCCAGGGCTCTGCGGCGGGTTCAGGGGCGGGGTTCAGGGGCGCCCGTCCGTGACCACGACCAGCCTCAGCCGGGCCCCTCCGTCCCTGCCCACGGGACCACCGTAGGGGCCCGGTCAAGGCAAGCCGAAATGCCGTGGAACCCACCTGCGTGGCGTGGAATGATCTTCGGCGACTGCTGACAAAAGGGAAGGCTGACAACGTGTACGTACCGTCATCTGCACGAGCTCTCAATGATGACGAGCGTGAGCTCGTGGAGCTGGCACGCCGCACCATAGACGCGCATACCGACGCCGGGCCCGACGAAGACGGGATCCACACGATGGGTGCCGCGGTCATGGCCGCCGACTACCGGATGTTCGCTGGCGTGAACCTCTACCACTTCACCGGCGGACCCTGTGCCGAACTCGTGGCTCTGGGAGCCGCACGAGCCCAGGGCGCCCGCCAGATGCGCTGCATCGTTGCCGTGGGAAACCACGGGCGCGGTGTCATCGGCCCGTGCGGGCGCGATCGGCAGGTCTTCGTGGACTACTACCCCACCATGCGCGTCATCGTGCCCACGCCCGCGGGCCCCAGGTCCGTTCTCGCCGCCGACTTGATGCCGCTGACTCAGCGATGGACCCCGGAAGGCATGAACGGTCTCGACCCGTCGCTCTACCAAGATCCCGAGACGGCCGGTCCCCCGATCATCCGGTTCAACCCCCGCTACCTTGGAGACGTCCGTTCTGGCGCCAAGACCAAGACCATCCGCTTCCGGGACCCGGCCCAGCTCGGGCCGGCACGGCTGGTGTTCGAAAGCGACCCCGAAGTCGTCCTGCCGGCCGAGGTGACCGGCATCAGGCACTGCCTGGTCAGCGACCTCACCGACCAGGACGCCCAAGCCGGGGGGCTGACAACCGCAACCGAACTCCGGGAAGGCCTCAAGGGCCACTACCCGGATCTGGCGGGAACCGACGAAGTCGACGTCATCACCTTCCAGATCAACGACAAGACAGGCGCCTCCTAGGTTCTGTCTCTTTGGTCAGTGTCGGGTCCAGATGAGGATGCCGGCGAGGTGGAGTGCGGCCTGGTAGGCGATGGCGAGTTTGTCGGTTCGCGTGGCCAGGCCGCGCCATTGCTTGAGGCGGTTGATGCAGCGTTCGACGGTGTTTCGTTGCTTGTAGGCCTCGCGGTCGAAGCCGGGCGGGCGGCCTCCGTGACGGCCTCGCCGTTGGCGGTGGCCGATCTGGTCGGACGGCTGCGGGATGACCGCGCGGATTCCCCGGCGCCGCAGATGGGCCCGGATCGCGCGTGAGGAGTAGGCGCGGTCGGCCAGGACGACCGCGGGCCTGGTTCGGGGCCTGCCCGGACCGGTGCGGGGCACGCGGATACGGTCCATCACCGTCTCGAAGGCAGGTGCGTCACCGGCCTGGCCTGCCGTGACGGTGAAGGCCAAGGGGCGGGCCCGGCCGTCGGCCGCCAGGTGGACTTTGGTGCTCAGGCCTCCGCGGGAGCGTCCGAGTGCGTGATCGGCCGGCTCCCGGCGTCCCGCCGCCCCTTTTTGAGTGCTCCGGCGGCGTGCTGGTGCGCTCGGACGACGGTCGAATCGACGGAGACGGTCCAGTCGATGTCGTCGGCGGCGTCCGCCGCGGCCAGGACCGAGGCCAGGATCCGTTCCCAGGTTCCATCGACGGCCCATCTGACCAGCCGTTTGTGAGCGGTCTGGAACGACCCGAGCTCGTCGGGCAGGTCCCGCCAGGGCGAGTTGGTGCGGTACTTCCACGCGATGGCTTCCAGGGTGCGCCGGTGGTCGGCCCACCGCCGTCCACGGACCGGATCGGCCGGCATCAGCGGCTCGATCCGGTCCCACATCGCATCAGTGATCACTAATCGGACAGACACATCCGATCAACTGACCAATCCATCAAAGAGACACGCGCTAGACCGCGGAGGCACCAGCGACGACCGGGCTGCAAGGTGACGACGAGCGGGTCTCCTCCGACACCCGCACCAAACGGCCCGAGCTTCCTTCGCTCTCTTGCGGACCCTCGTCCTCGCCCAGCCGTCATGACCGTCACGAAATGTCCGCCACGGCCTTGGAAACGGCCAGGGACGCTCCGCTAGTCGCATCACTCGCTCCGGTGTTCAGCGAAGTGGGGAGTTTCAAGAAGCGTGGCCCGGGGCGTCGGCTTGGGTTTCCTGCTCGTGGAGTGTGCGGGACGTGTCGAGACGTCGAGACGGAAGGTATCCGGCTCCGGGTGGCCCATGCGCCGGTGTCGGCCGATGTCGGACAGGAGCCGGGTCCCGCGCCGGATCGTCGCTGCCTGGGGCAAAGGGATGTCGTCGGCCACAAGTCGTTGGACGGTGGCGAGGGAAGGCGGGGTTTTGCGGGGGACAACGACGGCGCAGGCGATCTCATGGCCGTCGGCGTCGGGTACGCCGACGATGGCGGCTTCGGCGACCTGCGGGTGGTTGGCCGGTTCTCCTTCCACCACGTACGAGACGTTCACCGATCCCTGTCTCTGCGCTGCCATCGTCTACCGTCTCACTTTGGGCGGCACGATCACCGCAATCGGCACCGACTCCTACCCGCTCGCCTCCACCCGGGCGCGAGCCGAGGAACCCGCCAAGGCCGACTGACCGCCCGGGGCGCTACTCGACGGTCAAACTGGGGCTCGAGTTCACCTTCGATCCGGAGAAGTTCACCGACGCCGCCGGTGACGCGGTCGGCGACACCGCCGGCGATTTCAAGGACTGGCTGCTCGACTGATGCACGTTTCCGTGGAAGGAGGGCCCGAGATGCCCACGACACTGCCGGTGCCGATCGAATTCCGCCTGCCGGAGGGCTGGCTCGTCGCTGCCCCTCCGGACGGGGGCGCCTCGGACGTGGCGTTCGCCGCGGTGCATCCGCAGGCGGACGCCGGGTTCAACGCCAACATCACCATCGACGGCGGATTCCTGAAGGACTCGGTGACGCTCGTCGAGGTCGCCGACGCCTCGGCGGAGCGCCTGCGCGAGGTTGCAGAGCCGGTCGTGGTGGTCCACCGCCACGAGGTCGGCTCCGCCGACGCACCTGCTCTGACCCAGCGGCTGAGCTTCTCGGCCGTCGCCGGCGACGCCCGCCGGAACCTCGTCCAGCCCCAGGTCTATCTGGCCGTCCTGGACACCGAGGACCCGCACAGGCGGGCAATGATCCGGCTGGCTCTGACCGCCACCGAGGCCCAGCACGACAGCGTCCTGGGCGAGTTCCAGGACTTCGTGCGCACGGTGCGCTCGGACTCCAGGGCGGGGGTCTGACGATGGGCCGCCTCTGGGACAAGTGGACCGGCACCAAGTACCCCGACAGCGGTGTCGCCTCCGTGCCCGCCATGGAGCTCCGGGAAGCACTGCTCGCGCTCAACAGCCGGAACGTACCGTTCATCGTGCGCCATGCCCTGCCCAAGGAGAAGGCCGACCTGGTGGCGGAGTGCAAGATCCCGAAGGCGAAGCTGACGCTCAAGACCCGCATGCGCCTGGTGCCGGCGAAGTGCGAGGTGCTCGTCCTGGAGGAGCGGTGGGAGCCGTCGCACGACTCCGGTCAGCAGTACGGCCGTGGGGGCTTCAAGGTGTACCGGCAGTGGGAGTACCGGCGTGGTGCCGACGGCCGTCGGCACAAGGTCGAGACGCTGCGCTTCGACACACGGGATGTGAGGGATCCACTGCGCACCATGGTCCTCAACGCGGGATGGACCTGGCGCGGAGTGCTGTTCCGGTACTGACCGGCCGGTCCGGCCGTGTCATAGCCCTTGTCCACCGTGGAACCGGTCCTCCCAGGGTTCCAGGACCGCGGCCTCGCCTCTGGGTTCACCCTGCTCGGGACCCGGTTCGCGTACCCGCCGGGTCGACAGGCAGGGCACTCCAGCACGCGGTGGGCCGTGTCGCCCGGCTTTCCGGGTCGTGCGTCTGGTGGTCGCGGCGGGGCGGGGCGTACAGGAAATCGACCACTCCACGCCCCCGCCGCACAACTTGAGGATCAAGGCAGGGCCTGCTCCGGGCTCGGATCATGTGGGGGCGTGAGCGCGCTGCCGCGTCGGCGGGGTCAGTTGGGCAGCTGTACGTTCCAGGTGCGGTTGCCCGCCGCGTGGTGGTTGACCTGCACGGCCTCCTCCGGGTTCGCCGCGTCGAAGGCGGACGTGACGCGGTGCACCATCTCGTCGCTCTCCCAGAACGGCTCGGCCTTGGTGAAGCGTCCGCCCTGCTTCTTGCGGACCTTCCAGCGGAACCGGACGGTGTAGTCGACGAGGAAGTAGCCGGCCGACATGCGTGTGGTGGTGGAGAAGCCGGGGTTGTCGACGAAGGTGATCCGGTCGGCAGCGTTGATGATGTTGCCGTCCTCATCGTTGTACGGGGGGCGGAAGGGGCCGTCCACGCCCCAGGCGCGGCGGGGGGCCTTCTTGGGCTGGTAGTTCACCGACGTCGGAACGATCTGGCGGCTTTCGTCGGAGACCTCCTGCCAGAAGTCGTACGCGTCTGCCGCGGGCGTCTGCATCCCGTCCGCGCGGCGCAGCGTTGCCGTCTGTTCGAAGCCGATGTTGTTGTTGCCGTTCAGCGACTGCTCCTCGTCTCCGTCGTAGCGGGAGGTGAAGACAAGGGTCGGATTGCCGATCTCTTCCTCGGCCCTCTGTTCCTTGCCCTTCACCGAGGGTGTCGCGCCGGCCTTGCCGCTGCGGGTGGCCCGGGTGGCCGCTCCTGCCTCGGTCTTCTGCTGGTTGGCCGGGGGGCTGTCGCCGCGCTCGACGACCTCGTCCTGGGTGCGCTTTTTGCCGCGCGTACCGGGAGCGGCGTGCGGCACCTTGGACCCGGCCGGGCCCTGCGCGATCATCTGCCCGAGTGTCGCGTTGCCCACCGAGCGCTGCATGGCCGCGGCCATGGCCGGATTGACCGGTCGGAGTCCCGGCGCGACCTGCTGGCCCCTGTCTGGATCCGGTGCGCGTCGGTTCGCCTTGGTCGCGGCTTCGGCCTCTTCCCGGTCCTTGCGCAATGGCACGGCGCCCACTCCCCGCGGTTAGACAGTCTACCCAAAGGACGCTACTGGTATGGCCAGGGGCACAGGAGAGGCACAACGCCACTGCTGGGGGCAGCATGAATGCCCGCGAGGGACAACCGACCGGGATGAGACAGGAGCACGTCGCCTTCTGCCCCACCGGCAAGTCCATCCGGCTCGGCGGCACGTGACTCGGCATGGCGAAGGGCCTGCGCCCGTCGAGGCGGCGGCCCTTCGACAACCCTGTCCTCGTTCGCTCTACGGGGCGGTGAACTCCACGTCGGGGCGGCCGCAGCCGGCCCGCGATGCCGAGCAGCCGGTCGTGCTCCGCTTCGTCGGCCGCGAGGCCCCGGCGGAGCCTGGTCGCGGTCCACTCGGCGCCGTACCGGCACAGCGCGACCGCGGACGGCGCCGGCCACACCCCGCGACCAACCGCCCCGGACCGGAAGGTGGCGGCCGGGCAGAACGCGGGCACGGGGACGTGATCACGCGGGGGTGCTTGTGGAAAGCAGGGAACCGTCTGGCCGGCCTGTACCGGCTGGTCGAGCGCATCGGCCGGGGCGGCATGGGCGAGGTCTGGCAGGGCCTGGACGAGGAACTCCAGCGCCCCGTAGCGGTGAAGGTCCTGCGCGAGGACGTCGACAGCACCCAGGCCGTGGCCCGCTTCCGCCGGGAAGCCACCATCGGGGCGAGGCTGCGGCACGCCGGGATCACCACGGTGCATGACGTCGGGCGTGATGTCGGCCGGCTGTTCCTGGTGAGGGAGTTCCTGGAGGGCCACGACCTGGCCGAGCTGCTGGCCCGGTGCGCGAGCGGGGCGAGGTCGGCGCACGGTGAGGCCGCGGCTTGCGCAGGTCCGCGATGGGGCGGGCACTCCATCGGCGAGAGTCGATCCCGGCCAATCGACCGGAGCGCGCCCGGTCACCGGGCGAAGAGCACGGCCCCGCTCGCGCCGGCCTGCCGCCGCCCCGGACCGATACGGGACGACCCTCAGGCCTCCAGATACCGCAGCACCGCGAGGATCCGTGGGCTATGGCCCTCGGTCCCGCGCAGCTCCAGCTTGTCGAAGACCGAGTTGAGGTGCTTCTCCACCGCGCTCAGCGAAAGGTGCAGCCGCCGCGCGATGGCCGTGTTCGTGCACCCCTCCGCGAGCACCTGGAGCACCTCCCGCTCGCGCGGGGTCAGCCGGGCCAGCGGATCGGCGTGCGCGCTGCGCACCACCAGCTGCCGTACGACCTCCGGGTCGATCGCCGCGCCGCCCGCGTGGATCCGCTCCAGCGCGTCGAGGAACTCCTCGACCTGCGCCACCCGATCCTTCAGCAGATAGCCGACCCGCTCCGCGCCGGCCGCGAGCAGCCGGGCCGCGTAGCTCCGCTCGACGTGCTGGGAGAGGACCAGGACGCCGGTCCCGGGCAGCCGTTCGCGGATCTCGACGGCCGCCCGTAGCCCCTCGTCGGTGTGGGTCGGCGGCATCCGGATGTCCACGACGGCCACGTCGGGGCGGAGCCTCTCCGTCTCGGCGACCAGCGTCACCGCGTCGCCGAACGCCCCGACGACCTCGTGCCCCTCTTCCACCAGGAGTCGGGCCAGGCCCTCCCGCAGCAGGGTCGAGTCCTCGGCCAGGATCACACGCACGGCAGCTCCGCGACGATGGTGGTGGGGCCCCCGAGGGGGCTGTCGATCCGCAGGACGCCGTCGAGCGCGCAGACCCGTCCGCGCAGCCCGGTCAGGCCGCTGCCCGCCGGATCCGCGCCGCCCCGGCCGTCGTCCTCGATCCGCACGGTGAGCGGGCCGCCGGGCGGCCCCGCGACCCGCACCGAGACGGCCGAGGCGGCGGAGTGCTTGGCCGCGTTGGTGACGGCCTCGGAGACGACGAAGTACGCGGCTGTCACCACCGGGCGTGGGAGCGGCGCCGCCACCTCGTACGCGATCCGCAGCGGCAGCCCGCACCGCTGCGCCACCCCGCCGAGCGCCTCCTCCAGGCCGAGGCTGTCCAGCGCCGACGGGTACACCCGCCAGGCCACCTCGCGCAGTTCGGCCAGCACCTCCTGGGCCTCCCGGTGCGCCTGGCCCAGCAGCTGCGCCGCCCGCTCCGGATCCCGCCCACCGCCCCGGCGTGCCCGCCCGATGAGCATCGCGAGCGCCACGAGCCGCTGCTGCACCCCGTCGTGGAGGTCGCGCTCGATCCGCCGCCGCTCCACATCCACGGCCCGCACGACGGCGGCCCTGCTGACCGAGAGCTCGTCGATCCGGCGCCGCAGCAGCTCCCGCTCGGACGGCCCGAAGCACTCCCGGGCCAGCCGGGCGTCGAGCGCGGTCAGCGCGAACAGTCCCTGGAGGCCGAGGAACAGCAGGACGCCCCCGAGGACGAGCTGCGTCAGCAGCTCCGCGGTCCCGATGGTCCCGCGCACCACCCCGCCTGCCAGCAGTCCCGCAAGCACCAGGCCAAAGCCGAGCAGCGCCAGGACGACCCCGCACATGAGCCCCGACCAGGACCGGACCGCCAGGTGGCGGACCACGCCCTCGCCCCCGTACGTCTCAGGGAACCGGTCGCCGAAGAAGCAGGTCCGCCGCCTGCGCTCCACCTCCACGAGCCGCCGGGCGCCGGAGCCGTAGACCCCGAGGGCGTACGGCCGCGTTCGCGGCCACAGCAGGAAGGCGCCGAGCGGCACCCCGGCGAGCAGCAGGTACAGCAGGCCGGCCGGCGCCGTCAGGCATCCGGCGAGCACCCCCACCGTCCGCCGGACCGCCGACCGCGTTCTCGCGCCGCCCCGTTCGCCCCCGCTCACGCCCTCACCCTATGCGCGCCGGTGGCGGGCGGCCGCCCCGCGGGCCCGGAGCCGTACCGTCAGCCAGGTCGCGCCGGCCGCGAGGACCAGGACGACGACGGCCTTGGAGGCCACGCCCACGTACGACTCGACCAGTTCCCAACGGTCTCCGAGGGCGTAGCCGGCGAAGACCAGGACGCTGTTCCAGGCCAGGCTGCCCACGGTGGTGAGCAGGAGGAAGAGCGGGACCGGCATCCGCTCCACCCCGGCCGGCACCGAGATCAGGCTGCGGAAGATCGGCACCATCCGGCCCAGGAGCACCGCCTTCGCGCCGTGCCGCCGGAACCACGCCTCGGTCCGCTCCAGGTCCGAGACCTTCACCAGCGGCAGCCGCGCCCACAGCGCGTGCATCCGCTCCCGGCCGAAGAGCGCCCCGATCCCGTACAGGGCCAGCGCGCCCACCACCGAACCCAGCGTCGTCCAGAACAGGGCGGAGGCGAGGCTCAGCACGCCCTGCCCGGCGGCGAAGCCGGTCAGCGGCAGGATCACCTCGCTCGGCAGCGGCGGGAACAGATTCTCCAGGGCGATGGCGAGGCCCGCGCCCGGCCCGCCGAGCGTGTCGACGAGGCCGGCCGCCCAGCCGGCGATGCCGCCGGCCGGCTCCTGGGCGAGAGTGGTCGAGAACGGCGTCATGAGCGCTCCAGGTCTCAGGGGAAGGTCCCCCGGCGGACCCGCCGGACGACCCTCCCCAACCTAGGAAGCGCAGCTCGCGGCCGGTATGCGCGTTCCCGCCCGGCGCCCCTGCGGAAAACCGCAGGGGCGCGACGGGGCGCCGCGAGCTGTCGGCCTGCCGGCGTGGACATCGCGTGGCGGTCGGCTGTTGTGGCCGACCGGAGCCCAGGCAGACCTCCGACGCCGCTGTGCGGCCCGGAGCCCGGCCATCGTGAACGGTTCATGCGCCTGACCGCAGGATCCGCGCGCGAGCTGCGCGCAGCGCAGGCCGCCGCCCGCGTGCCACTCCAGCACCGGGGTGACCTCGCCCCCGTGCTCGGGGCACCACAGGGCAGGAGCCCGGCGTGAGCGCGCCCTGCTCCCACCGGGAGGCGTACTCCCGCGTCAGGGCAGTCCCGTACCGGGCGTTGACCTGATCGGACAACCTGTCCTGTGACCCGATCAGCGGCGGCCGGTGGCCAGGATGACGAGGAACTGGCCGCCGCCCGCCTGGATGTCGGCGGTCACCGGCATTCCCGGTACCAGTCGGGAGAACCGGTCCACCAGCCAATCCGCCGCCTCTTGGGCGTCCTTCCTGGTCGGGCAACGGCCCACCATCTCGCGGCCACCCTTGCGCTCCAGCCTCTCGGCGACGGCGATCAGCGGTGCGGGTTCGACTACATACAGGCGCTCCGGCCAGGCGATGACCACCTTGACCGCACCCTTGCGGGTGTTGCACCCGCGGTGCGCGAGCCGCTCGGCCACCTTGGCCTTCCGGTCGGCGGTCCGGCTGTCGACGCTGGGCCCCCGCGGGTCGTTCACCGACTCATCGGGGTCGACCGGTTCGTCACACACCCAGCACCGCCAGCCGTCGCGCTCGGCCACATCATCAAGGAGACTCATCCGAGCAAACTAGCCTGCCCGGCCGCCACCCGCGCACCAGGACCCTGGCACGGCCTCAACACCGGCCGGCCCCGCCGACCGCTCACCCGGCGGCCTCAGCCGGCCCGGCCCCTCCTTGTACGGAAACGGGGGGCGGTCGGCTACCAGCTCTGCCACGTCGGGGCGGGGTAGCGGGGTGCACGCCGCTTGCGGGCTTCGAGCCCGAGAAACGCGGCTCCCGAGGCGAGGGTCGCGAGGAACGACACCAACATGGCCAGCGGCAGCAGGACGTTGGCGGGTTCCCCCAGTCCGAGCCACAGCGCCGCCGCACCCATCGCCAGGACCACCAGCAACAAGACCCTCACGGTGAGCGGCAGCTTGCCGCTCACCGCGACGAAGACATACCCGACGAGCAGACCCGGCGCGACGGCCACTATCAGGCCCAGGAACAAGAAAACGAGCAAGGCGATGATCATGTCGTGCCGACCTCCGGATCTCATGGCCAACTCGTGCCGAAGGCAGACGGATTCACGTCAGCCGCCGGTCCGGAAGGCCCTTCCGGAGCTCATGCTGTCAGATTTTCTGAACACGTTCAACGCGGCTCGTGGACGGCGTCCCCGAAGCCGCGGATCCGGGCGCTCTCGCCGGCCTTCGGCCGCTCGGCGTCCACCGGCGGCGGGGTGGTCACAGGACAATCCCCCGCCGACGGAGGCGGCCGGACCACCACGAACGCAGGGACGGCTCCACGTTCGTCGCGTATCGCACGACCAGTTCCGGACCATGCCCGCAGGCTTGGACGCGCGCCCGCCGGGCGCGAGATTCCCCAAAGGGGGCCCGCCGCCCGCGGCCTCGCCCCTCGGGGCGAGGAAGTCTTCCCCGCCCCAAGGGGCCCGCGGGCCGACGCCTGACGCCGTGGTGTGACCGGGATACGCGCCAGAGGGGCAACGGGATGATCTTGAAGCCCTGAGCCCGGCCCCCGTATTCCAGAGGGACACCCACGCTGTTCCGCCAGCGGCAGAACACCGGACGGACCGGACTCGATGATCACTACGGTCCAGTCTCATGACGACGATTACGACGCGCACGGTCGAGTACCCGGCGGACGGTTTGACGATGACCGGTCACCTCGCGCTCCCGGCCGGTGTCGACCGCCGGCCCGCGGTGCTGCTCGGACCAGAGGGCACGGGGCTCAGCGACGTCGAGCGCCGCCGGGCCGATGCTCTCGCCGAGCTGGGATACGTAGCACTGGCCTTCGATCTTCACGGCGGGCGCTATTTGGGCGACCCCGAGGAGATGCTGGCCCGTTGCCTGCCGCTGCTCGCTGATCCCGACCGGATGCGGGGCATCGGCCATGCGGCGCTCGACGTGCTGCGCACCGAACCGCGGACCGACCCCGACCGGATAGCCGCCGTCGGTTACGGCACCGGGGGCGCCATCGGGCTGGAACTCGGGCGCGGCGGCGTCAGCCTGCGCGCGATCGGGACAGTCAACGCGCTGACCACGGGCCGGCCCGGCGAGGCGGCGCGCATCCGCTGCCCGGTGTGGGCCGGGGTCGGGTCGGAAGACCCGATCATGCCGCCCGCGCAACGGGACGCGTTCACCGCCGAGATGCAGGCCGCGGGCATCGACTGGCGCCTCACGGTCTACGGCGGCGCCCTGCACGCCTTCCACCACCCGCCGGTCGGCCACCCCACGGTCCCCGGCGTCGGCCACCACCCACAGCACGCACAACGAGCCTGGCGCGACGTCGTCGGCCTGCTCGCCGAATGCCTGCCCGTGACGGAGGATCTGGGGGCATGACCCAGGCAGACAGTCTGGTGCCAGGCATGGTCCGCGTCGGGCACCGACAGGGCGCGCGGTCAGGGCTGGTCCGGGCCTCGCCCCGACCCGGCGGCGGGGGGGGTCCGGGCGGAGCGGTTTCCCAGCCGGTGCCCTTCTGCCGCTCGCAGGCCAAGGCCCAGGCCAGCACCAGCGTCCTGCTGAATTCAACCGGCCCGCGTGTTGGCCGGCTCAGAAATCACCGCAGCAGGCTTCACCATGACGGCCACCCAGCGGTCAGTGGGCAACTCCGAACCGTATCCGCGACAGGCCCTCGCCCCCGGAGACGTCCGTCCAGTCCTCCAGCCATTCCCTGGCCTTGGCCGGGTCCGTAGTCATGGGGCACAGGGTCCACGGGGCGGTCGGTGCGCGGGCCGCGAAAGGACCTCCAGGCGTCGGCGGCGCTCAACGTAGGGCAGGGGCAGCAGCTCGGTGCCGTCGATCGCGCCTTCCCTTCCGGACCCTGTCGGCCGAGCCGGCGGCGATCCCCGGGCCGCCCGGCGGGCCGTACACTCGGCCCATGGGTCGCACACGTTCCTCGAGGCAGTGCCTGCAGCAGGCCGCCTTCGGGATGCGCCCGGCCGCCGGGGTTGCGGCCCTCGTCGACCCGGCCGGCACGGCCCTCGCCGTGGCGCCCAAGACGCGCCGTACGGCCCTGCACGGCCACGGCTAGCGCTTCGCGCCTGCGCCCTCCCCCGCTCCACATCACCACAGCAGCTTCCCGGCATGCCGCCGGCGCTGCCGCCTGGCTACGGCCGCACGCCCGGGCCCGAGCCCCCTCGAAGGGATCATTGTGAAGCTGAGCGCATTGCTGGCCGGGCAGGAGCACCACGTTCTCCAGGGTGATCCGGACACAACGCTGATCACCGCGGGAACCACCTTCGACGCCGACCGGGTGATGCCGGGCTCGCTCTTCATCGCCGTACCCGGGCACCGGGAAGGCGGCCCCGGCGCCGTCTCGCCCGCGCTGGCCCGGGGCGCCGCCGCCGTGCTCGTCGACGGCCGTGAACCCGACCTGCCGGCCGCGGCATGGCCCCCAGGCACCTGTACCGTCCGGGTACCCGACACGCGTACGGCCGCCGCGGTGGTGAGCTCCCGCTACTTCGGCGAGCCCGGGCGGCACATGGACATGGTGGCGATCACCGGCACCAACGGGAAGACCTCCATCTCGTACATGGTCGAGTCCGTTCTGCGGATCGCCGAGGGCTCCAGCGTGGGGGTGATCGGAACCGCCGGAAGCAGGATCGGCGACGAGCCGATCCCCATGCCGCCATCGGTGCTGACCACACCGGAATCTCCCGACCTGCAGTACCTGCTGGGGTACATGCGCGACCGCGGGGCCGCCGGCGTGGTGCTGGAAGCCACCTCGATGGCACTGCTGACGCACCGGGTCGACCGGACGTTCATCGACGTCGGGGTCTTCACCAACCTCACGCAGGACCATCTGGACGACCACGGGACGATGGCGAACTACCGGGACGCCAAGCTGCGG
Source organism: Streptomyces sp. NBC_01232 (assembly GCF_035989885.1). Classification (GTDB taxonomy): domain Bacteria; phylum Actinomycetota; class Actinomycetes; order Streptomycetales; family Streptomycetaceae; genus Streptomyces. Next base: position 8,632,293 of record NZ_CP108518.1, on the reverse strand, counting down.
CTCTTCCAGGGCCTGTGCCGGCGTGCGGTGGTCAATGCCGACGACCCGGTGGGCGCGGGCATCGTGTCGATGATGCCGGGGGCGGTGACCACGTACGCCCTGGACCGTCCGGCCGACTACCGGGCCACCGACCTCGTGGTGACTGCCTCGGGCACGCGGTTCACCCTCCATCACGACGGACGCGCCTACCCGGCCTCGATTCCCGTCCCCGGCCGCTTCTCGGTGGCCAATGCGCTGGCCACCGTGGCGGCCTGCCACGTGCTGGGGCACGAGCTGGGCGCCCTGGTCGACGCGCTCGACCGCATGCCGCCGGTCCCGGGCCGGCTGGAACGCTTCCGGACCCCGCTGGGCACGTCGGTGATCGTGGACTATGCCCACTCGCCGGACTCCCTGGACAAGGTCCTCACCACCATCAGGGGTTTCGCCCGCGCCCGGGTGATCACGGTCTTCGGCTGCGGCGGGGACCGCGACACCTCCAAGCGGGTCGAGATGGGCCGGATCGCCGGGACCCATTCCGACCTCTGCGTCCTGACCTCGGACAACCCCCGCAACGAGGACCCCGAGGCCATCCTGGACCAGGTGGCCCCCGGCCTCACGGCGACCGGCACCCCCTTCCGGCGCTATGCCGACCGCCGCCGGGCGATCGCCTTCGCCCTGTCCGAGGCGGGCCCCGACGACACGGTCCTGATCGCCGGCAAGGGCAGCGAACCGCACCAGATCGTCGGCGAAAAGCTGCTCCCCTTCAGCGACATGGCCACGGTGCGCGAGCTGGCCCAGATCTAAGGGGCCGACCTCCAGCCCTGCGCGTGGAGACGTTCGAATCCCTCGAGGAGGAGGTCCAGCGCGAATTCGAACTCGAACCCGTCGTCGCAGCCCGTGCCGATGACGGAACCCCGGTCGTGGGCCACCGACCGGGCCAGTTCGGTGACGTGGGGGTAGCGCCGGGCCATCTCCTCGTACGCGGCCGCCTGCGCCCGCTCGTCCTGCGGTGCGGTGCTCGCCGGGTCGTCGAACAGCTCCTCGGTGAAGCCCAGCACCCGGCTGCCGAGGGCGTGCATCACGTGGTGGGTGAGGTCGAGGGAGAAGCCGCCGGCCCGGAACATCGCGATCACGGAGTCCAGGTAGGCGAGTACGGCCGGGGTCGGGCCGGTGCGTGAACGGATCACCTGGGCCGCCCAGGTATGGGCGAGGAGGGCGCCGCGCGCGCCGAGGATCCGCCCGCGGACCGCGCTCTTCCAGTCGGATCCGGGGGCCCGGCCCCCGATCCCGGCGACGACGACCTCCACCATGCCGTCCAGCAACTCCTCCTTGTTGGCCACGTGCTTGTAGAGCGCCATCGGTACGACGCCCAGCTCCTGGGCGAGCCGGCGCATGCTCAGCGCCTCGATGCCGGAGCCGTCGGCGAAGGCGACGGCGGCGCGCAGCACCCGGTCCCGGCTCAAGGGGATCCGGCGTGGTTCCTGCGGCTGCTCGGGCATGTGGGCTTCTCCCTCGATCCGTTCCCGGGACGGCGGCGCGGGTGCATCCCGCCTTGACGAGTGTACGGCGTACACCTAGGGTGAGCGGCAACTGCAAGGTGTACGCCGTACACCTTTTGAGGGGGGTCTGTTCCGCATGAGCTCAACCAGGAGAACCGCGGTCGTCGCGGGAGTGCTGTTCCTCGTCACCGAGGTCGCCGCGATCGGTGGCCTCGCGCTCTACCGCCCCGTCCTGCACGACGCCGGGTACGTCATAGGTCCCGGCGCCGACACCCGCGTGTTCCTGGGGGCGTTGTGCGAATTCGTACTCGTCCTGGCGGTCACGGGCACCGGGGCCGTGCTGTATCCCGTCCTGCGGAAACGGAACGGAGGGGCCGCCGTCGGCTACGTCTGCGGCCGCCTGCTGGAGGCCGCCGTCATCGTCATGGGCATCATCGGCGTGCTGTCGGTCGTGACCCTCAGGAGGCAGGCCGAGGGCGCGGCGGGCGCCGACGACGCTTCCCTGGTCACGGTCGGCCGTGCTCTGGTGGCCTTTCACGACTGGACGTTCCTGTTCGGGCCGAACTTCGTGCTGGGCGCCAACACCCTGGTGCTGGCGGCCCTGATGTACAGCGCGCGGCTCGTGCCGCGGTACATCGCGGTCCTCGGGCTGGTCGGCGGGGCGATGATCTGCGCCTCGGCGACGGCCGTGCTGTTCGGGATCTACGAGCAGGTCTCGGTGGCGGGGTCGCTGGCCGCCCTGCCCGTGTTCGCCTGGGAGGTGACCCTGGCCGTCCGGCTGCTCCGCAAGGGCTTCGACGAAGGCGCCGACGAACGCGCCGACACTTTCGCCGACGCACGCGTTGGCGAAGGTGCCCGCGTCGGGTGACCGCTCTCAGGACATCCGGGCCACGTTCCACAGCGGCAGGCTCCGGAACGCCGGCGAGAACCGCACCGACGGCTGCGACACCCGCCGCGAGGACCTGATCACCGAAGCCGTCGAACCGCCGGTGGTCGGCCCGCGGTGCACACTGACCGGGCGCGGCCGGTGGTCGTACTACGACGAGCTGACGTCACCTCCGCCACCGCGCCGGACATCGACCACATGGCGCCCCTGGCCGAAGCGCAGGACTCGAAGTAGGCGGAGTCGGGCTGGCCGCATCATTCCGCCGCTTCCGCAGGCCGCGCGGTGCGGTCTGAGAACGGGGGTGTCACTCGCCCAGGTGAGGGGGTGGGGTTCTGGACCTGGGTGGAGTATCCGGCGCCCGATGTTGCATGAGGTGCAACCGTCGGAGGTGTGGGGTGGGTGTGGCAGATGTGCCGGGTGCGATCCGGCTGGTCCGTGCAGGCAACGTCCGTGCGCTGGACCCGGAGCCCGCCATGTTCGACGCCATGCTGCGCGGGTGGCAGGACCAGCAGCGGAGCCGGCTGCTGGCAACGAAGACGCTCGCGGATCGCGTGAGCCCGGTACGTCGGTTCGGCGAGTTCACGGGCACGTATCCGCAGACTGGACGCCGGAGGACGTCGAGGCGTACTTCTGCGCCGAGCCTCGCTCCTACCAGGTAAAAGGGGTCTGCGACCGATGCGCGGTGCGCGACCGTCTTGGCACGCTGTTCTCCACCGTCCCGGACGACGGCTGCGGTGCGTACGCGCACATGCGGGCAGCTCTGATCGAGTGCCCTGAACCCGGCACCGTCCTGAACTGGCTACACAACTCCCGCTCCGCGCGTCTGCTCGCCGACCTCATAGCCACGGGCCGGCCGCTCACCCACCTCGACCTTGACGCCACGGCGGGGGACGGCCGGGCCGCCCCGCGAACCGTCGACTACCTGCGCGTCCGGGGCCGCCACCGTCATCGGCCGCCGTCTGGCCGCCCACCACATCCCCGATCGGCCCGCCCGCGCCACCGCCCTCGTCGCCCTGGCCCAGGACCTGCCCCCAGCGGTCCTCGGGCCGATGCTCGGCCTCCACCCCGTCACCGCCGCCCACTGGCGACGACGCGCCTGCACCGACTGGACCGGCTTACCTCGAAGCCCGTCCGACCGCCCCGCCGCGCTGACCACCGGTCGAAGCCGCGCCGTACGGCCGGTTTGGGAGGTGTCGCTTGCGGCTACCCCGAGGGAAGCCGCATTTTTTGAGCATGTTCAAATATGCTGAGGTGCGGCCACAGGCCGGACATCCAATCTCTGGGGAGAGGTCTGCGGACATGCGTGGATGGCGGGCGACGGTTCTTGCGGTGACTGGGGTAGTTCTCACAGCGTCCTGCGGGTACGGCGCGGCCATCCACGCGGCGGACATTCCGCAGGAGCAGCTGGTAGGGACGTGGACCAGCCCAGCAGGGACGTCCCTGACCTTCTCGGAGGAACACACCTTCACTGGAACGGGATTCGACAAGGTCAAAGCGATGGCTGACTGCGCCCACCCCGAGAACCTGTCCAACGGCCGATGGGCCTTCTACGCCAGCCCCGAAGGCGACGGCCTCAACATCCCCGACGCGACCGCCACACACGGCAATGATCTTCGACTGTCCTTCACCGAGGATCCGACGTGCACGGTTTGGGTCTACCTCTACGGGGACTTCGGCGATACAGAGGATCCCAGCATGTGCCCTACAGAGGACCCGGACGCGGGGTGTCCTCCTGACGGCTACATGAAGCGGAGCGAGGCCGGCACTCGCTCCTGACACCCATCGAAACCGGGGCACTCGCGCTCCTGCAGGGCCACAACCGCACCAACAGGCAGGCCGGCCCGAACCCCTCAACCACCGGGACCAGACAGGGATACCGCGCGATTCGAATGACGCTCCCCGTCGGCTGGAGCCTCCGCCTGGACGCCAACACGGTGTGAGGCGTACGCGAACGACCAGCAGCAGGCCGGCAGTCTCGTCGCCGTGACCGCCCGTTCGAACCGGCAGAAGGCAGATGGTCCCGCATCCGCTTGCCGGGCAGCTCGCGAGGAGACGTCGGCCGGGTGGGTCAGGGAGTTCCACGCAGGGTCCGGCCACGCCTGGTCCCTTCAGCGCTCTGGTGGCGCGTGAGTTCTGGCGATCAATGCCGCAGGGGCATACTTGCCGGCTCCTTTCGCTCCCTTCATCCTGTGGGACTGCTCTTCCGGAGACCGCGGCGAGAGAGGACGGTGCAGGGCTCTTCCCCGCGGTCAGCGTGAGCCGACATGCCGCGCATGGCTCAATGAGCCGCTCCGGCCCTATCCCGGGGCACGGTGTGCCGAGGCGGTGACCGGCGTGGGCGGGTACGTACGAGGTGGCGAGGCGGGCCATGGACGAGGCGAGCGTGGACCGGTCGGAGGGTTTCGGTGAGCGGCTGCTCGGCCTGCTGCTGGACCGGGCGCCGCATCTGCCGCCGCAGCTGATCGCCCCTCTGATCGCTGAGGAGGTGGGCAGGTTCGGAGGCCGCGACGTCTCCATCCTGCTCCAGGACTACGCGCAGGAACTGCTGGTGCCGCTTCCGGGCAGGAAGCTGCACGTCAGCCAGCCCCAGCCGGTGATCGACTCTCCGGCTGGCCGGGCCTTCCTGCGCGGGGAGGTTGTCGAGGTGCCGCAAGCCCGCGGCGGCGTTCGGATGTACCTGCCGCTGCTGGACGGCAGTGACACGGTGGGCGTGATGGTCCTCACCCTGGACGATGTCGGCGAGGACGACCGGCGGCTGCTGCGCTGGCTCGCCGGTCTGGTCGCTGATCTGCTGGTCACCAAGAACGCCTACACCGACCAGTTCTTCCTGGCCCGGCGCCGGGAGCCGATGAGCGTGTCCGCGGAGATCCAGTGGGGCCTGCTGCCGCCGCTGACGATGACCGTGCCTCAGGTCGCGGTGGCCGGCATGCTGGAGCCCGCCTACCGCGTCGCCGGTGACAGCTTCGACTACGCCCTCAACGACAACATCCTGCATGTGGCCGTGATCGACGCGATGGGCCATGGCCTGAACGCCGCCGTGATGGCGACCGTCGCGATCGGCGCCTACCGGCATGCCCGGCGCGTGTTCGTCAGCCTGGCCGAGAAGTACACCTACATGGACGACGCGGTCTCCGGGCAGTTCGGCCCCGACCACTTCGTCACCGCCCAGCTGATGCACCTGAACATCACCACCGGCGAGCTGGAGCTCGTCAACGCGGGCCACCCCGCGCCCCTGCTCATCCGCGACGGCAAGGTCCTGCGGCAGCTGGACAGCGCGACGACGCTGCCCGTCGGATTCGGCGGCGAGGAGCCCCGGATCACAGAGCACACCCTCCAGCAGGGCGACCGCGTGCTCTGCTACACCGACGGAATCATCGAAGAACACGTCGCCGGCGGGGAGCAGTTCGGGGAGGAACGCCTCATCCGCTGCGTCAACCGACTCGGGGAAAGGCCGTCGGAGGGGATGCGGGCAGATCTGCGCCGGCTCTCCCACGCCCTGAAGAGCGCACGAGGCGGACACACCAGCGACGACGCCACCCTCTTCATGATCGAATGGCGCGGGGGCGCCGCCGGCCACCTCGCGGTTCTCGACTGAACGCCCCCTCCCGGAGCCGCCCGCCCTCGCAGCGAACCGGCACGGGCAAGCGGGCCCCCGGGAGCGATACCGGCGCTCATCTCCCCATGGCCACCGCCACCACCGGCATCCGCCTTCGGTGCCGCAGCTCGGCCAGCAGTGCGGGGCCGCCGCCCGGTGAGGCGACGGCCCGTGCGGCCCCGTCACGCAGGATCCCCGGCATGGTGCGGGGGACCCGACGGGTGACGAGGGGTTAGGTCGTCTCTTTCGGATCTTGCCGGGCCCGCGTCGCCCGGCACCGCACCTCGCCGCGTTGTCGGAGCACCGCAGTACGTCCAGTACAACGGCACTCCTCCGCCTTGCGATGCACGGCACCGGACGACGCGGGCCGACCGACAAGATCCAAAAGAGACGACCTAGCGGCGGCGGCCCCAGGTTTCGCTGTCGACGGTGCGGCCGCGGTCGTCGCGCAGGGTGGCGGTGTCGGAGCGGTTGTCCCAGACGTAGTCGCGGCGGTCCTGGAAGAGGTCGGTGCGGGTGGTGTTGGTGATCTCCACCCACTCGCCGTTCAGGGAACGGTTGGAGCGGTCGTCGCGTCCGGGGCTGTCGGCCTGGACCCGGCTGATCTCCACCCGCGGCCGCTGCTGGTGGTGACGGTCATCACCGTCCGCGGCAGCCGCCGGGAGCGCCGCGGCCGAGACGATCGCGTCGGCCGCCAGGACGATGGCGGCGATGCGGCGTACGGAGGAAGAAGCAGAAGACATGGGTGACGCTCCCTCAAGAACAGTGCCCCACAAGCGAAAAAGGGTGCGCCGGCCTTCGGCGAGGAGCCGGCGGGTGGTGGGGTGGTCGCCGCGCAGGGCTGCCGTGTGGGCCTTGCCGAACACCGCGTTCAGGAGACCGAGGGACGGCTGGTTGCCGCTGAGGGCGATGGCCCGGTCGGCGAAGACGTCGGCGATCGGCAGGGCGGTGCCTTCGTGGCCGAGGGCGATCGCGGCGCGGCCCCGGACCCCAACCGCGACCGCGACCGCGACCGCGACGTCGGTCAGGCCGGTGACGAAGTCGGCCCTCGGCGCCCGGGACAGTCCTCGGTGACCGAGTGGTCCCGCGGGTCCCGCCGCGGCGGAACCAGAACTTGGTATGGACCTGACAAATGGGGTCGGCTAGCGTAGCGCCCGACACTCTCTGAGAGCGCTCTCAAGCGTTCAATCCCCCACACCAGGAGGTCTCGTGAAACACACCACCCCCTTACGCGCCGCCGTCGCCGCCCTGCTCCTGACCGTCGGCCTGGGCGCCGCCCACGCCGGCGCGGCGAGCGCCGCCCCGCTTCCGGAGGCCGCCGCGGCATCGTCCGCCGCAGCGCCGTCCACCTCGGCCGGACTGCTCGACGCGATGCGCCGGGACCTCGGGCTCACCGCTTCCCAGGCCGAGGAACGGCTGAGCGCAGAAAAGGCCGCCGCGGCCGTGGAGAAGGCCGCACGGCAGGCTGCGGGTGGTGCGTACGGCGGCTCGTGGTACGAGCCTTCCACCGGCCGGCTCGTCGTCGCGGTGACCGACCGCGCGAAGGAGTCCGAGGCGCGGGCACTGGGCGCCGACACCCGCCTCGTCCGGCACAGCGCCGCCGCGCTGGACCGCGCCAAAGCGCGCCTGGACACGCTGCGCGCCCCCACCGGGGTGGCCGGCTGGCACGTCGACCCGCGGACCAACAGCGTCGTCGTCACGGTCGTACGTACCGAGCGGGAAACCCCCGCCGTACGGGCGTTCGTCGACCGGGCCCGGGCCGGCGGCCCCGTCACCGTCGCCGAGACGGCGCAGGCGCCCCGTACCTACGCCGCGGGCACCGTCGGCGGCGACCCGTACTACACCGGCAACGTCCGCTGTTCGATCGGCTTCTCCGTGTACGGCGGCTTCGTGACGGCTGGGCACTGCGGGCAGGCGGGGGCCGCCGTGCGCGGCTGGGACGGGTCCGCGATGGGCACCTTCCGGGGATCCTCGTTCCCCGGCAACGACTACGCGTACGTCGGCATCCACAACGGCTGGTGGACCGTACCGGTGGTGCTCGGCTGGGGCACCATCCCGGACCAGCTGGTACGCGGCTCCGCCGAGGCACCTGTGGGCGCCTCGATCTGCCGGTCGGGGTCCACGACACACTGGCACTGCGGCACCGTCCTCGCCAAGAACGAGACCGTCAACTACAGCCAGGGCGCCGTCCACCAGATGACGAAGACCAGCGTGTGCGCCGAGGGAGGCGACTCCGGCGGCTCGTTCCTCAGCGGGGACCAGGCCCAGGGCGTCACCTCCGGCGGCTGGGGCAACTGCTCGTCCGGCGGCCAGACGTGGTTCCAGCCGATCAACGAGATCCTCGGCCGCTACGGCCTGACCCTGCACACCGCCTGACGCTGGACACGCCTGGCCCTGCGCACGCCTGAGGTCGGCGCGGCACCAGGTCCTTCCGGGCGCGAGCACCCCACCCGGAAGGGCCTGGCGCCCGGCTTCCCGTACGGGGCCGGCGGCGCTGCTCGTCGACCTGTCCGGTGTGCCGCGGACCGATGCCGGGCACCGGCGCATGGACGAGGAACCGTCGGCCGGGGCCGGGTGCGTGGCCGGGAGCACGCGGTCCGGACGCCCGCACGGAGTACCCGCGTCGGCCGTCCGGCCGGCGATCACGTGAGGCTCCGATTCACACCTCTCTGCATCAAGCCAGCCTTAAGAGATCGTTAAGCCGAAGGCCACAAGAGAAAACCCCAGGTCAGAGGCGTGCGAGGAGTGTCGCCTGACGTTGCCATGACAGTTACCCCTCCGTAATACTCACTGCCTCGGGTGACATTGCGTCACGTTTGAGAGCGCTCTCGTACCCCTCCTGTCACTCTTCACCGCTCGCCCGGCCCGCCCCCTTCTCCTCCCCCGTTCAGACAAGGAACCATGCCCATGGCTGCTGCTCATCGCGCACGTCGCCGCTCTCTCGGCGGAGTGGTGCTCCTCGTGACCACCGCCCTGGTCGCGGCGGTGCTCATGTCCTTCACCCGTTCGATGGCCCCGCCCGCGGGTGCCGCAGTTGTCGCGCAGACCTGGTCGGACGAGTTCGACGGCGCGGCCGGCCGCGCTCCTGACGCCGCCAAGTGGACGCTCGAGACCGGCGGTTCGGGCTTCGGCAACCACGAGCTGCAGTACTACACCACCAGCACCTCGAACGCCGCGCTCGACGGCCAGGGCAACCTCGTCATCACCGCGCGGAAGAACACCGACGCCGGCCTCGGCTGCTGGTACGGGCAGTGCCAATACACCTCGGCCCGGCTGAACACCGCCAAAACCTTCACCCAGGCGTACGGCCGCTTCGAGGCCCGCATCAAAATCCCGCGCGGCCAGGGCATCTGGCCCGCCTTCTGGATGCTCGGCAACGACCTCGGCAGCGTGGGCTGGCCGGGCAGCGGCGAGATCGACATCATGGAGAACATCGGCCGCGAACCCAGCACCGTGCACGGTACGGTGCACGGCCCCGGCTACTCCGGAGCGGGCGGCCTCGGCGCCGCGTACAACCTGCCCGGCGGCCGCGCCTTCGCCGACGACTTCCACGTGTTCGCCGTCGACTGGAGCCCGAACTCCCTCGTCTGGTCGGTGGACGGCACCACGTACAAGACCCTCACGCCGGCCGACACCGGCGGCAACAAGTGGGTCTTCGACCACCCGTTCTTCATCATCCTCAACCTGGCGGTCGGTGGGGACTGGCCCGGCAGCCCGGACGCCTCCACGTCCTTCCCGCAGACGATGACCGTCGACTACGTCCGCGCCTCCTCCGCCGGCGCCCCCTCCGCACGCCCGATCCGTGGCATCGGCGGCATGTGCGTCGACGTCGCCGGCGGCTCCGACGCCGACCGCACCCCCATCCAGCTGCACGACTGCACCGGCAGCGCGGCCCAGCAGTGGACCATCGGCGGCGACGGCACCGTCCGCGCCCTCGGCAAGTGCCTGGACGTCGCGGGCGGCTCCACCGCCGACGGCGCCGTCGTCCAGCTCTACACCTGCAACGGCACCAACGCCCAGAAGTGGACGTACACCGCCGCCCGTGACCTCACCAACACCGGTGCGGGCAAGTGCCTGGACGCCAAGGGCAACTCCTCCGCCGACGGCACCCGGTTGCAGACCTGGACCTGCACCGGCGCCGCCAACCAGAAGTGGACGGTCGGCTGACCCACCAGCCCCGCCGCCCTCCCCTCTCCCCCGTCCCTGCGTCCGACCGCTCCCCCGCCCGACCTGAAGAAGAACGGACCCCCACCGTGACGGCTCGCCACCAGCGAACCCTGCCCCGTAGAAAACTCCTCGCCGTGACGGCGGGCCTGGCCCTGGCCGTGCCCGCCGCGGCAGCCTGGCTCGAGATGAGCGCCAACGCGTCCACCACCGCCACGCTCCCCCTGGACCTGGTGAACACCACCGGCAACAACACGGTGTACGCCTATGTGCTCGGCCGTGACCCCGCGGCCGGCGGCACCTGGGCCTTTGTCCAGGCCAACGGCTCCAGCCTGTACCACCCGCCGGCCCCGGCCAACGATCAGACCCCGCTCGGGGCCGACTGTGCCATCCCGCTCAACGCGTCCGGCGCCGGAGCGCGGAGGGTGACGCTGCCGCGCCTGGACAGCGGCCGTATCTACTTCTCCGTCGGCACGAAGCTCACCTTCCTGGTGAACCGCGGCGGCGGTCTGGCCCTGCCGTCGGTGAGCAACCCCACCGACCCCAACGCGAACATCGCTCACGACTTCTGCGAGTTCACCTTCAACAGCGACCAGTTGTACGCCAACATCACGTTCGTCGACATGGTCTCGCTGCCGATCGCCTTCCAACTGGAGACCGGGCAGGGCACCCAGACGGTGCGCGGGCTGCCCGCCGACGGACTGTCCCGGGTCGCCGCAGCGCTGCGGGCCCAGTCCGCCGCCGACGGCAGCGACTGGAGCCGGCTGATCGTCACCGCGGGCGGCCGCGACGTGCGCGTACTCAGTCCCAACCTGGCGATCCGCGGCAACAGCGACTTGTTCCGCGGCTACTTCGACGGCTACGTGGACGAGGTGTGGAACAAGTACCGCTCCACCGACCTGCGCATCGACACCCAGTTCACCTGGGGAACCGTCACCGGCCGGGTGAACGGCGACCTCCTCGCCTTCCCCGGGGTCGGCAGCTTCGCCAAGCCGTCCACCCTTTCGATCTTCTCCTGCAGCGACGCGCCCTTCACCACGGGCAACGACCTGATGGGCAATATCAGCGCACGGCTCGCCGCCGCCTTCAACCGCACCACCCTGCTGGACAACCCCCACCAGCCGACCGCGGAGAAGCCCGCCGCCTTCTACACCCGGCCGCGCACCAACCACTACTCCCGCATCCTGCACAACACCACCCCCGACCATCTCGGGTACGCCTTCCCCTACGACGACGTGCACCCGGACGGAGTCGACTTCGAGGGCAAGGTGCAGTCCGGCACCCCCGGCCGCTGGACCATCACGGTCGGCGGTGTGGCCAGCGGCGGCACACCGGCCCCGACGCCGACCGCCACCGCCACCGCCCCGGGCGGCGGGGTCAGCGCCTTCACCACCATCCAGGCCGAAGCGTTCAATGCCCAGTCCGGAGCACAGGTCGAGGCCTGCTCCGACGGCGGCGGCGGATCCGCCGTCGGCCATCTGTCCAACGGCGACTGGCTCAAGTTCTCGGCCGTCGCCTTCGGCTCCACCGGCGCCACCCGCTTCGACGCCCGAGTCGCTTCCGGGGCCGCCGGCGGAGTCAGCGGCCTGGTCCAGGTCCGCCTCGACAGCCCCACAGCCACCCCGGTCGGCGGCTTCGCCGTCGCCAATACCGGCGGATGGCAGGCCTGGCGCACCGTCCCCGCCGACATCCGCCGCACCACCGGAACCCACGACGTCTATCTGACCTTCGACAGCGGCCAGCCCTCCGACTTCGTCAACGTCAACTGGTTCTCCTTCGCCTAGGGTTCCTCACCGGGCGCGGTCTCCTCGGAGCCGGCCCCACGAGCGTCGGCCGCAGGCCTCCCGGACAGGACGGGGCGACCTGAGGAACACCGGTGCCGTCAGCCGAGCAGGGGGAAGGACGCGGGTCGAGCGGGTGTGGGCGGCCGAGCAGCCCGCGCAACTGGTCGAAGCGCAGGAACATGCCCGCGGTGACCCGCGCCCGACGTCGGCCGTTGGCCGTTGGCCGCGCCCTCGGTACCGGGGCGCCAGTCGATCCAGTAGGTGACGGCGTCCCGGTCGACCGGTCCGGGGGCCGGGGTGTGCAGGGCCACGAGGCCGCGCCGGCAGTCCATGAGGCAGTGGAAGAGCAGGTCCGGACGGCCCAGCCCGTACAGCCGGTGGGCTGCCAAGAGTCCTCGTCCTCCAGCGGGGCCACGACGGCCGCGAGGGCCCGGTGGGCGGCGTGCAGAGCGCGGACCGGTTCGGCCCGGACGGGTTCTGGGGGCGGGTCCTGGTCCTGAGTCGGGCGACCGCATGGCAGCCGCCGCCTCCGTCCGACGCTCCGCCGGGGCAGTCACAGCCAGCGCCGCCACCGTAGCCCTCGGCCTCCTCGCGCTCCTCGCCGGCGACCTGACCAACAACAAGGCCCTCGGCCCCGTCGGCGCGATCGGCATCTTCTGCTCCTTCCGGCCACCCTGGCATTCCTGCCCGCCGTCCGTTTGCGCGCGCCAACCAGGGAGATCTCGTCGGCGAAGCCGCCGCTGCGGTAGCGGCCGCTGCCGCAGCGGCCGACCCGCCGGTCGGAGTCCCTCACCCCATCAACTACACCTGGGTGAAAAGGAATTGGCGCATGAAGTCCACCGGCGTGGTCAATGGCGCGGCATGCCCGGCACAGCTGGAAGTGGGAACCGTTCACGCGTGGATGTGTGTCTCCAGGCAAACAGCGAGACGTGTCCGGGCGGGTCCCGGCTCGATCCTCAGGGGGGATCTTGACTTCATCGCACCGCGGAAGACTGAGTGCACTGGCCGCCGGCGGCGTACTGGCCCTGGCCGTCAGCGCCCTGGCCGCCGCCCCGAGCAGCGCCGCCCCGCAGCCCGGCATACCCGACTCCGCCGCCGCCCGGCCATCGGCCGGCCCGGCGGCGGATTCGGTCCCCGAGGCCGCACCGGGCAGCGATCGCGAGTACCCGAGCGTCGTCATGCCCGGCCGCGCCGTGCGGCCGGCGGCGCCGACCGCCGCCAAGCCGCGGCACGACGTCGACGGCGACGGCATCAGCGACATGATCGTCATGGAGTTCGACCAGACCACGGCCGTCTATCTGTCGTCGATCTCGACCTGGAGCCAATACACGATCTACAAGACCGACCCCGACCCCTCCGCCTCGTTCAAGGACCTGCTGCCGGTGGGCAACGTGGGCGGCACCAGCAAGGCCGAGCTGCTCTCGCTCTCCTTCGACGGTGTCCTCACGCTCTACGAAGCCGGCCTGACGAGCACGTCGGCGCCCCTTTGGTCGGGCCGCGGATGGCAGATCTACAACCGCGTCATGGCCACCGGCGACCTGACCGGAGACCGCCGTCCCGACTTGCTGGCCCGGGACCACGCCGGCGACCTGTGGCTGTACACCGGCACCGGAAGCGTGAGCAAACCCTTCAACACGCGGGTCAAGGTCGGCTCCGGCTGGGGGATCTACGACCAACTGGTCGGAGCCGACGACGTCGACGGCGACGGCCTGGGCGACGTCCTCACCCGTACGCTGAGCGGTGAGTTGTGGTTCCACAAGGGAGCCGGCAGCGCCACCGCCCCGCTCAAGGCCCGTGTCAAGGTCAGCACCGGTTGGAACGCGTACAACGTGATCACCGGCTCGGACGACGGTGACGGCGACGGTCTGAGCGACCTGCTCGCCCGCGACCGCGACGGCGTGGAGTACTGGTTCAAGTCGGTCGGTGGCGGCAAGTTCGCCGCACCCGCGTACTTCGGCAGTGGCTATGAATTCAACAAGTTCATCGTCGGCGCGGGCACCACGCCGCTCTACGGCAAGGGACAGAACCTCGGCACCGAAGCGGACGACGACCTCGCCAAGTACAGCGCCCTGGCCAACGGCGACTACCGGACGCCGCCGGTCTGGGCCGGCAAGGAGACGCCCGGCTCCCGCAACACGTACGCCACCGGTCTCAACAGCCGCAACCACGCGACCTACGTACAGAACATCGGCAGCGACCTGTACATCCAGGGCGAGCGGGTCAGCACGACGTGGAACTACACCATGACGGTCGGCCCCGGTGACCTCACCGGCGACGGCAAGGGCGACCTCCTCGGTCGCGACTCCGCCGGCACTCTGTGGCTCCATCCCGGCGACGGTGCGCTGGTGACCAGGTTCGGCGCGCGCATCAAGGTCGGCACCGGCTGGAACGGCTACGACGCGCTCGTCGGCGCGGGCGATTACTCCGGCGACGGGCGGCCCGACCTGCTCGCCCGGGACGCCTCCGGCCGCCTGTTCCTCTTCAAGGGCACGGGCACGGCCACCGCGCCGTTCGCCACCCGGGAGCAGGTGGGCAGCGGCTTCGACCAGTACGACAAGCTGTTCGTTCCGGGTGACATCGACGGCGACAGCAAGGGCGACCTGCTCTGCCGTCTTCCGAACGGCGTCGTGTACCGGTACTCCTCGACGGGCAAGGCCGGTACCGAGACCTTCGCCGCCCGGGTGAAGTTCGGTACCGGTTGGAACCTCTACAAGAACATCGTCTGAGTCCCGAGGCTGCCCGGTCGCGAAGCGGCGACGGCACGGGCCCGGTCCACCGGCACCAGCCGGCGGGCCGGAGTCCCGTCCCAGCCGGAGCCCGCACCGGCCCACCCGCCGACTCGCCGGTCAGGGGGCGTCGATGAGTACCCGGCCGTCGGTCGGCACGGCTGCCGCGAACCCGTTCGCGTAGGCGTTCTGCACGCGGGACCGCTCCGTCGCGTTGGGCACGGCGTTGGTGCAGGCCGTCCCGGCGCTGGACCCGGACATCAGCTGCGAGCACGGTCCCGGTTTGGTGTCCGGGAGGCCCAGGCTGTGGCCCAGCTCGTGCGCAGCGATGCGCGTCTTGTCGTACCCCTGGCTCACGGCCTGCGCGCCGAGTTCGACTCGGACCTGTCGCCCCGGACGGACCGGACCGAGGGTGGCTTGCGGCCAGCCGGTGGTGGCCACGATGACGATCTCGGCCCGGGCCCCGGGCGCGGCCTCCACCAGCCGTACGTTGCTGACGTTCGCGTTCCAGGAAGCGACCCCGGCCGCAATGGCCGCTTCCCAGCCGCCGGCTCGGCTGTCGTCGTATCGGAGTGTCACTATCGCTGCGGTGGCGTCCGGTATGGGCGCGGGTGCCGCGGTCGCGGCGGTTGCCGCCGCGAGGACCAGCGCGGCGGCAGAGGTGCCGACTTTCAGCCAGGTGCCCAGAGACATGGTCGTCTTCCTTCATGCGTGGGGGGGACCCGGCCCCTCGGCGGAGCCGGGGCACTGGAGACACCGCCACCGCCCGCCTGTGGCCCGCGAGTCCGGACAGCCGCCCCTCCGGAGCCCTAAGAAGGTAGTCCCGAATCCCACTATCCCGTCATGCACCTGCCAGCCAATTCCCGCGGGCCCTCCGGCCGATGCCCGGTCAGCGGGCAGCACCGTCCAGGGGCTCGAGCGGCTGCGCTCGGCGAACGGGCTGCGGACGGCCGCGCCGGCGCAGCCATACGGCCACCGGGCGGCCCGGCCGCCAGAACAAGGTGCGAACAGGCGCTCCGATCCGCCCCGCCGGGCTGTCCAGGACGTGGGTGAACTCGGTGGCGCACGCGGGCCGCGATTGCGGGAACGCGGAGCCGGGAAAGAGCAGCCCATCGCGACGGACGAGGCCACCTCCCACACTGTTGGGCTGCCGGACGAGCGGCCTCCGGCCCGCCGACGCTCCGCTGCCCGGCGCCCGTGGTCCGCGCGCCGCCGCATGGCCGCCGCGCTCACAGCCCTGATCAAAGGCGGTCTAGGCGGTGGCGGGTGCCTGGCCAGTGGGCTCCGCCAACGTGAAGCTGCAGGTCAAGGGGTAGACCGTCCGGCAGTTTCCTGATCTTTGTCATCAGCGGGCGACTAGGGTTGTCCTGTGGATCTTGCGCCGCTGGGCCGGTTGGCCAGATGGCCGTTGCGGGCGAGGTGGGGAACCTTCGGGCCATGGTCGCGAGGCTAGATGAAAGGGTTTTGATGCCGGACCAGTCTTCTCCCCTGTGGTGGCTGTTCGCCACGATCAGTGTGGTTGTGTATCTCGCCGCGCTGTTCCCCGGGATGGTGAACTGGCGGCAAAAGCTCTGGGTGTCATGCGGCCCGGTGGCAGGGTTCGTGGTGCTCACCGCCTCGAGCGTCAAGCAAGAGTGGTCTCTGAGCGAGATACTTCCCGTCTACTGCGGGATAACCCTGGGGATCGCGCTGGGGGTCGTGGGGCACTGGAAGGCCATGCGCAGCTTCATGACGTGGCGTGCGGAGAACCCGGCCAAGCCTGATGACGAGGGGCCGGATGTGCCCTGGGTGCTGCAGATGGCGTTCACTCTTCCGATCTTTTTCGGTGGCACGATCTGGTACATGAACACCTACTGACCTCGGCGGTTGGCTTCGCGGTTCATCAGTACGGGCAGGGCGGGCCGGAAGTGGTGGCAGGGCGCTTCGAGCGTCGATGTCCGGGCGGGATCCCTCGACGGCCGGCCGCCCGCGAGGTTCTTCTGTTGGACGACTCTCAGCATGAGCAGGAACCAGCGGCTTGGCGACACCCACGATGGCGATGTACCGGTAAGCCGCGAACCGGGGAAGGATCACAGGCAATTCCGCTGCTGCACCCCGTGCCGCGACGACGTGGACCAGACCGAACAACACCCTCAGCCTCCGACGGCCGTGGGCGGCCCCAGCATCCCCGGGCGGAGCCCAACCCCGGGGCCGCTCACGCCTTCGAGGAGGTCATAAGTCATAGGTCATACATGTATGCGTAGTCGGTGGGGTCGACGGAGCAGTACCTCGCGTCGCGTACAGCCGTGAGGATGAACCCGACGAAGAGCACGAGGGCTCCGCTGCCGACGAACCACCCTCCGGCAGCCGTCAGGCGGGCTTCCAGCACCGGCCCGGTGTACTGGAACAGTCCGATGCCGAAGAGCACCACGCCGACCACGAAGGCGCCCCAGGATGCCAGCTGGAGCCTGTCGACGCGGTCTCTCAGCTGCGGCTTCGGATGGGCGGCCACCGGGATGCCGGCCCCGCCGTCGGCCTGGGTCGCGTCCCGGGCAACCGGCGGCTGCCCCGTCTCTTCGCCGTCCTCCCGCGGGGCGGGATGACGGTCGAGGACCCGGCCGACGGCCTGCTGTGCCGGGGCGAGCATCAGGTCCTCGACGTGTTCGTCCTGGCCGGCTCCGGCTGCCGCGAGTTCCGCCTGGAGGCTCACCAGGTCCTCGCGCAGCCGGGCGGACTCGACGCGTAGGCGGTCGCGTTCCTGCCGGAGGGCTGTCGCCTCGGCGGCCGAGTCCTCCAGCAGCCCGCGGACGATTTGGATCTCGTTCTCCTGTGCGAGCAGGTCCTGGCCGAGGCGCGCTTCCTTCGTCTCCCGGGCCCGTAGCTGCTCCGCGCTGTCGGCTCGCGCCCGGTCGAGGCGGGCGTCGAAGGCGGTGCGGTCCCGTCGGCGAGCCTCTTGTTCCTCCTGGAGCAGGGCGTTCAGGCGGGCGGTCTCCTGCTGATGGTCATGCTGCCGGGTACGGAGTTCGTCCTCGGCTGCGGTGAGGGCCTGGCCGGTCGCTTCGTGCCGGACCAGGAGGTCGTCGTAAGCGGCCTGCCGGCGGCGGTGCTCGCCGATGACCTCCTCCAGGCGGGCCTGGACCCGGTCATGGAGGAGGACGGTCTCCTCGTAGGCGTCGGCCATCGCCAGGCGCTCGGCGAAGGCCGGGTGCACCTCTCCGAGGGCCGCGGTGTGCAGGCGCAGCAACAGGGACCGGACCTCGTCGCTCGCCCCGCAGAGCTGGACGATCGCCTCGACCGTGGAGCGCTGGGGAAGCCGGTCGCCCGAGAGGTTCTTAGAGAGGGTCGAGGCGCTCATGGCCGCGCCCGGGGCGACGTTCTTGCTGGCCAGGTCCGCGGCGTCGATCAGGGACCGGAGGTGCCGGACGAGCGCCAGCTTGTGCGGACGGTTCCTGAAGACCTCCGGTTTCAGCGGGTTGAGTGGTCGGCGGCCGGGCCGGGGCCCTGCGCCTGCGGTGGCTTCGCCGCCGGTTCCCTCCTCGGCAACACCCGTCATGCCTGTTCTCCCGGTTGACAGTTGCGGAAAGAAGATCGTTTCCCTTGGCGCACCCATTGCCGGGACGTGACGCTCGAACCACACCCCGCGGCACGGCCTCAGCGGCAGAGCGGCGGCGGTGATGTCCTGCGACCTTCCATGTACTGAGGAGAACCATCGTGCCGAGCCGTCGTCCCCCGCGTGGCAGCTTTCCCGTAGATCTCGCCGTGTTCCTGGCGGTCCTGGCGACCGGCGTCGTCCTCGTCCTCGTCGGCCGTGTCTCCCCCGAGGCTCTCGCCGGCTACGCCTCCGCTCTGGCCGGCCTGTACGCGGCCTGGCACCACCGCCCCCGGAGCGGGCACGCCGAGCAGAGCCCTTCCGAAGCCCCGCCCGCACCCGAACGGTAGAGACCGCCACCTACATCGGCGAGATCATGCACGAGGTCCACCGACGCCGGGGGATCCCGGCGGAGGAGATCGTCCGACACGACCCGCACGCACGGCAGGGCCCGGAGCTACCTTCAACAGCTCCGGGCCTGCCCGCGACGGTACCCGGAGGCCGGCGGACGCAGCAGCGACCTCCTGCACGACCGCCTCGGCCAGGAGCACCTCGGCGCGGGTGTTGCAGCCGTCGGCCGGGATGTCGCCGGCATTCCCGTACTTGAAGGAGGTGCGCCGGTAGCCGATCCGGGTGTCGGTGGCGAGCTGCAGCGCGGACACCGCGAGACCCCGATCGGATGCAGCTTCATGTCGACTTGGCGTCCCGGTTCCCGCCCCCAGTTTTGATCTCCGCCCGCCACCGGGCAAGGCTCTCTCGGGCGTGCACGGTCTGGGGATGGTCCTCCCCCAGAACCCGCGCCTGGTCGACCAGCAACGCGGCTGTGCTTTCGACCGCCGCCTGCTCATCCCCCGCTTCCCAGAGCCACCATGCAAGGTTGTACCGGGTTGTGAGGGTGGCGGGGTGGTCCGGGCCCAACACCCGCAGCCGATCGGTAAGCAGGTCGGCGAACGCGGCTACGGCACTCGGCGCATCCCCCGCCCGGCCCCGCCACCAAGCGAGGCCGTGGCGGGTAGTGAGGGTGTCGGGGTGGTCGGCGCCAAGCACACGCAGTTGGTCATCGAGCAGTGCGGCGAACGCGGCCACGGCGCCGTCCACGTCCCCCGCCTCACCTCGCCACCGGGCGAGGCCGTGACGGGTGTTGAGGGTGTCGGGATGGTCCGGGCCCAGCACGCGCAGCTGATCCTCGAGCAGTTCGGCGGTGGCGGCCGCGGCTGCGTCCCCCGCCTCGCCTCGCGAGCGCGCCAGGTTGTGACGAGTGGTGAGCGTGTCGGGGTGGTCGGCGCCAAGCACACGCAGTTGGTCATCGAGCAGTGCGGCGAACGCGGCCACGGCTCCTGGCGTATCCCCCGCCCGGCCCCGCCACCGAGCGAGGTGGTAGCGGGCGGCGAGGGTGTCGGGATGGTCCGGGCCGAGAAAGCGGCAAGCGGAGTCGGTGAGGTGTTGGAAGTGGTCGCGGGCGGCGGCGGCCTGTCCGCTCTCGCCGAGGCTTCGGCCGACGCGGTACAGCACAAGGTGTGCGCCGGGCCGGTAGAGGGCGTCCTCAGCGTGGTGGGTGAGGGTGGTGGCGTTGGCACGCAAGGCCTGAGCGAGATTGGTGTCGCGTTCGATGGCGGGCCACACGTCGGTCAGGGCGTCGGCAGCGGTGCGAGCGAACGCGTCCCGCTGGTCGGAGGTGAGAGTGCCACAGACTGCACGCTGGATGAGCTGGTGGACACGGACTGCCTGGTAGGGGGTGTCGGGAGTGTGCTCGACCAGGTGGAGCCGGTGCAAGGCGCGAAGTGCGGCGCCCGCAGCGTCGGCCGTGACCGAGAGCGGGGTGGGTGAGGCGTCGGTGGGGCCGGTGCACGTGCGCTGGGCGCTCAGGTGGTCAAGGAAAGGGGCGCTGGCCAGGAGGGCGCCAGGGATGCCGTTGGGGTCGAGGAAGGCGGCGAACTGGAGCAGAGGACGGGCCAGACCACCGGGGCGGAGGGTGTCGGCGCGGTCCAGGGACAGGGTCAGAGCGGCTGCAACAGTGTATTTCTGGTCATCGGGCAGGGTGTCCGGAGCGGCGTCCGCCAGTGCAGTGGCGCTGTCGGCGAGCAGGGCCCGGTACGCCGCGACCGTCATGCCGGAGTCGACGAGGTAGACAGCGGCCTGGGCCAGGGCCAGCGGCAGATTCCCCAGATCGGCGGCAAGCGCAGCGAGCTGGTCATCGGGTTCGGTGCGGCCGTGGACGGCCATCATCTCGCTCAGGTATGCGACTGCCTCGGCTGGCGTGAACAAGCTGACCTCCATCAGACGACGCCCGTTGCCCGCCAAGGCGGCGTCGCGGCGGCGAGTGGTGACCAGGACGCGCCCGTGCGGGCTGGCCGGGGGCCAGAGGCCGCGCAGGTCCGACGGGTCCGCGACGTCGTCCAGCACCACCAGCCAGCGGCAGGGCCGCACCTCGGGCTTGGGTTCCAGCCAGGCCAGGAACGAGACGGCGGCACCTTCCGCGTCATTGGGGTCGGCTCTGCACAGCTCGACACCCGCCTTCGCGTACCCGGCGACCACCGCCGAGCGGCCGTCGGCACTGACCCACACCAGCACGTCCACCGCGCCGTCCTGCCACGCTGCGTGCGCGTGGTCGGCGGCCAGTTGGGTCTTGCCCACCCCGCCCATGCCGGTCAGGACCCGGCACAGCAGGGCCGTGCCGCCGTCTGCCACCGCCGTGTGCAGGTGTTGCGCTTCGGCGCGGTGCTGGAAGGACCTCGCTCGGGAGGGGATCACGCCGACCTGATGCGGCCAGGCGGCCGGCTCCCGGGGCGTGCATTGCTGCACCATGTTCAGCTTGTCGACGTTCATCTCGCCGATGTAGCCGGTGTTGACGAAGGCGCCCTCGGCGGCGTTCGCATCCCCGGTCCCTGATACCCGTGCCGGAAGGTCGGGGAAACCGCCGGTCCCTGGTGCCGGGCCGCGGTAGCCGGTCACGGCTGTCGCCCCGGATGCGGCCGTGGCATTCCCGGTGCCGGTCACGGCCACCCGGGCATCGGCAGCGTCCGGATCGCTTCGCTCACGCTTGTCTCTCCTGGTCACCCAACCGTCCCCCTGCGGCTTGTGTCGTGCGGGTGCGCTGTGGCCTGGCCGGTCAGCTGTAGTCGATCCCGCTGACGGCGCCGCTGCCGTCGCCGTCGGCGGAGGCGTTCCCGGTCCGGTCCGCATTCGCCGATCCACCGCCCCGACCTGCCGGACGCCTCACCCCGGTAACTGCATGGCCCCCGCCGTCGGCCCGCGCTCGTCCGGTCCGGACGGCCACGTCGTCCGTGCGGCTTCCCGGAGTCTGGAACAGCGCCCATACCAGGGCCGCGATGCCGGCAGCGGCCTGGACGGAGGCCCCGGCCAGTTGCCCCGCGTCGGAGCTGTCCAGCAGCCAGAGCAACGGTGTGGAGAGAATGCCGGCCGTCGCCAGCACGATGACCGTGATCTTCCATCCCTGCGACATACCGGCCTCCCCCGTCGTGACATGCCCCACTGACTGATGGTCCGACACTTCACGGCGTACCGCGAGAGGTTCGTCAGACCGGCGCACCGTGTGCGTCGCGTACTCCGTCGGAACCCTGGGCAAGGCCACCTGCGTGGCACTGTCCCTGCCCGCCCACGAGCAGCACCGCCTCCAGCAGGCCGCGCCGATCCTGGGGGCCCACTCCCCCGGCGTCCTGCCGGCCCTGCTGCTCGCCGAAATGACCTGCGGCCGGTGAGGGGAGACGCTCTGGAACAGGTGGGCAGCGGCGGGCCGGAGACCTGTTCGAGGCTGACCTGCCCGGCCGGTCAGCCTCGTGGCCCCCGGGTCTCCTCCTCGCGACGGAATGCTTCGTCGCAGGACTCGGTGATGCGCCTGGCGACCAGGGTGGCGGTGTTCAGGAGGCCTCCGTTGTGCAGCTCCAGCCGCCAGGGGCCGCTGCTCAGGGCCACTCCCGGGACGGGACCCTCCCGGCGGGCCATGACCTGCCAGCCGCGTGCCTCCAAGGCGGTCTCCAGGGCGGCCAGTCGGGCCTCGTCCGCGGGGCCGTCGCCAGTCCAGTCCGCGATGCAGTCGGCCGTCCCGCCCCCGTCCGAGGTAGGGACCGGGCCTGCAGGGATCCCGGCGGCCGCGGCCGCGGCGGCGAGTTCCGCCGAGACCGCGGCCCGCGAGGGGTCGCGTGCGGCGCGGAGCGCGGTCTTCGACGACGCCGGTTCCCGGATCCAGCCGTCGCCGGCGGGGTACTCCTCGGCCGGGGCCGCCATCAGGGCGACCCCTCCGGCAACGGCTGCGGTCACAAGTGCCGCGGCCGCAGCCCACTTTGCGCCACGGCCCCAGCCCACGGTCCTGCCCATACGTCCCCCACCTCGCGCGATATACCGGAGCGGCATGTTCCGGCGCAGACACAGGCTAGTTCCGGCACTTCGGTGACCATCGACCGGCGTACGTGAGAGCTCCGTGCGGCCTGCCCGCTCCGCAGTTGACGGCCAACGGGACGCTCCGGAGAGGAGCGGGGGCCCTCGAGAGTCCGACCCCGGCCACGCGTGCGGGGCGTCCCGGTACGCCTGGACGGTGCGTGCCCGGACCCAAAGCGGCTCTCGGCGGGGCACACCAGCGCACACATCGTGACCTGCGGAGATGCCGCGCGTTTCGGTATGTGGCGGGATTCCTGCCGGCTGGCTGAAGGGGGGTATCGTCCCCCGGTCACGGACGGCAATCGGAGCGTCTGTTCAACCCAAGGAGTCCGACATGACCGATCTGAACCCGCTGCGGGCAAGCCTGGCGTCAGGTGAACACGAGTTCGCCGACACCTTGGCGTTCGTCACCGCGCATTTCGAATACCAGCCGCAGGCATTCCGCAACGGTGAACAGGAAAACGCGGCAGGTGAGAACGAGGGTTCCTGCAAGACGCTGGCACTGGCCCTGCTGGAAGGACTGAGCGACCAGGAAGCACTGCAGGCGTTCGGCGAGCACTACCGCAGCGTGCTGGCAACGCCGAACGACACCGATCACAGCAACATCCGCAACCTCATGGCCCATGGCCTGGCAGGGGTGCGCTTCGCCGGGCAGCCGTTGACCCGCAAGAGCTGAACAACGACGGCACCGGCAACGGGGCGGTCCCGGCCTTCCCCGCGCGCCCGCCGCCGACCGCCTGCGCCTGCGCCTGCGCCTGCGCCTGACATACGTGCCGATCCGCGGCGCGGCCCGCGAACTCCTCTCGGCTGTCGTCCCCGCCGCGGAATTCCTCTGGAGCCGGGCGTCGGGATGCGCGTGCGATGGAGCGGCCGGCAGGTGGCGGAAGCGTCGCTGACTCCCTGCAGTCCCGGTCGGTACGAGCGTGTCCTCATGCCCGGCGACGAGAAGACGCTTGCGGCGATCGGTGCGATCGCCACGGGTGAGAGCACTGCCCGCCTCTACGTCGCCCCCGCCCCGCCGGGCCGGCCGGAGCGGCTGCATCTGTGTGTTCGCGGAGCTCCCGGTGCTGTGCGCGTCACCGGCTTCCTCGAGACGCACCGGGACCTTCTGGTGCGGCAGACACAGGCCGCCATGCGGTGTGCTGCTGCCGCGTGTGAAAGCGCCGGCGACACAGGAGCCGCGGGCCGGCTGCGGAGCATGGCCGGTGCGTTGCCTGCCGCGAGACGGGCCGCGGACAGGAAGAGCACGGGCCGCAGTGTGCGGACGGTCTCCGGTGGGCTGCCGACGCTCGGGCCTCGTCGCTGAACCCAGGCCTGTCGCCGCCTCGCCGGCCCCCTCGCCGGCCCGCTCGCGGCCGCGGAGCGCCGCGGGGGCTGTGCGGGGCGGCCTGCGGGCCGTGGGCGGCTGCCTGGGGCCGTCGGGCCCGGCGTCGTCGTTCTCCGGGCCGGTACGGACGTTCTCCGGGCCGGTACGCAGCGGACCGGGTGTGCGTGGACGTCGTGGGGCTGGCCGCGGGTCGGATTTCCGCGGTGGGGCCGGAGCCCCGTCCGGGTTCTCGCGCCGGGGCTCCGGTTCCGGGGCGGGCTTCGGGGTTTCCGGTCTGCGGAAACCCCGGGGCTCCGCCCGGGGGCCGGGGGGCGGATGTCAGGCGTTTTGCCTGGTCGGCCTGCCTGCAGGGCTCGATGCGACGGCCGGCGGCCGGGCGGCCCCGCGATCCGGGGCAGGCGGCCGGCTCTGATCGTCAGAGCGCTATGCCCTCATTACGTAGATATTCTGTGAAGTGTGATCGAGTCTGGACGGCCGCGGCTCCGCCGGCGCCCCGGCCCGGGAAGACTTGTGCGGCTGTCGCCGGTCATCCTGACCGTCGTCATCGCCAGCCTGGCCTACGCCACTCCTCCGGAAATGGCCTTCAGCCGTCTCCTGCCCGCAGCGCCGGCCCTCGCCGCCGCCATGTGGCCGGTGCTTCCCACCGTTCTGCTCGGGACGGTCTGCCTCCTTCTGATGATCGGCCTCGGCTTCGTCTTCCCCGATCTGGGGACGTGGTGGACGGCCTCGGGGATCATCGCGGTCACCGTGGCGGCCGCGTACGGAAGCCACGTCCGGCTCCAGCGGGAGCGCACCCTCTTCCAGGTCCGGCTCGTCGCCGACGCGGCGCAGCAGGTGGTGCTCAGCCCCATGCCCCGCCGCTTCGGCAGTATCGAGATCGAGGCGCTGTACCTGGCGGCCGCGGCCGAGGCACGCATCGGCGGGGACTTCTACGAGGTGGTCGACACGCCCTTCGGGGTGCGGCTGCTCATCGGTGACGTGCGGGGCAAGGGCCTGCCGGCGGTGGGGGCGGCCGCGGCGATCGTCAATGCCTTCCGGGAGGCCGCCTACAGCGAGAAGGACATGGTCAACGTCGCGCGCCGGCTGGATGCCAGCAGCACCCGCTACAACGCCGCCTTTCCACCCGAGGGGCCGATGGAGCGGTTCGCCACCGCCCTTCTCGTCGAGATCCCGCACGAGGGGAGACGTATCGGCATCCTCAATTGCGGGCATCCCCCGCCGCTGCTCCTGAACGGCGGGAAGGTCCGTTTCCTGGAGCCCACCAATCCTTCGGCGCTGCTGAGTCTCGCGGAGCTGATCGGCGACCACTACAACGTCGACACCTTCGATTTCGCCCCCGATGACCTGCTGCTTCTCTATACCGACGGGATCGCCGAGACCCGCGCCCGCGACGGCGAGTTCTTCCCGTTGGCGGCCTGGATGCGCCGACAGCCCCCGACACCGCCCCGTGAGCTGCTCACGGCCCTTCACCGCGACCTTCTCGACTACAGCAGAGGAGGTCTCGACGACGACATCGCCGCCCTCGCCGTACGGCTGTGCAGGCCCTGAGCCCTGCCCGGGTCTGCCGTTCGGTTCAGTCTTCGGTGTCCGGCGAAGCAGGTGCGTTCCCGGCGGTGGGGGTGATCCGGGCGGTCCATGACCAGGGCTCCCGGGGCGGATCCCATTTCACCTCGGTCTCGGTGTCGTGGAAGTGGCGCGCGAGTTCCCTCACCATCACCGCCGCCGCGGCCCGTGCTTCCTGCGGTCCGGTGCCGGTGGGCACGTCCAGGCGGCCGCAGAGCATTCCGCCTTCCACGGTGAGGATGCTGGTGCGCCAGCCCTCCGGCGTCGCCAGCAGGACGATCCCCTTCGGAATGCCGAAGACGGGGCGCTTCCTCTTCACCTTCTTGCGTCTGACCATGCCGCCATTCAACGACGGCCGGGCCGGTGGGGGCTTGCAGGGGGCGGCGCGCGCGGGCGGGCCGCCCCCCGGGCATCACTTCGACTGGTAGACGCCGAAGACGTCGAGCACCAGGTCGGCGTCCTGGTAGCCCTGGTTCCAGAAGGTGATGACGCCGTGGTCGCCGTCGCCGGCCTGCACCAGGTTCGGGACGATCGCGCCGGCCGTCCAGTTCAGGGTGGAGGTGCCGGGGCGCGGTGCGGCGGGTGCGGCGCTCTCGCCGGGCGCCGGCAGCGGGTAGGGGCTCGGCTCCACCGAGAGGAACCCGTCTCCGCCGGTCTCGGTGACGGTGGTGTTCAGTACGTACGCCTCGACACCCGTCGCGGCCTCGGGTGTGAACCCCTGCGTGATGTACTCGCGGGCCCGGAACCGGCCGCCGGGCCAGCCGTAGGCCTCTTCGCGGGTGTCGAGCGTGCGGAACGGGGTGAAGGGCAGGAAGGCGGCCTTGCTGTCCTTGCTGTAGTAGCCGACGACGTCGACGACCACGTGGGCCGGCATCCAGGCCCCGTTGAAGACCTTGATCGTCCCGTCCGCGGCCACCGGCACGATCACGGCGTTGGCGACCGTCTGGCCGGTCACGAAGTTCAGGTTCGATGCCGTCGGGACCGGCCCGTCGCCGTAGGCGGTCAGGTGGCCCGTCCCCTGGGGTTCGGTCACCGTGACGTTCAGCGCCACGGCCGTGATGCCCTCGGGCACCCCGTTCAGGCCGCTGATCCGGGTCGTGAACGCGCTGCGTGCGGCGAGTTTGCCCGGGGCGGTGCCGGTGCCGAGGCCCTTACGGGTGTCCACGAACCGGGCGGGCGCCATCGAGGTGTAGCCGGCGGCCTGGGCCCGGGTGAAGTAGCCGGTGACGTCGGCGATCAGGTCGACCGGCTGTCCGCCGCCGTTGTAGAGCTCCACGTACCCGTCCTCGCCGACCGGCACGATCACCAGGTTCGGGACGGACCGGCCGGCCGTGTAGTTCAGGTTGGAGGTGCCCGGGCGGTCGTAGCCGGTGCCGGGCCATGCGGTCACGTAGCCGCTGTCAACGGTCTCGGTGACCGTGACGTTGAGGGCGACGGCGGTGACGCCCGCCGGGACGGAGGCGTTGCCGGCCACCTTGACCCGGGCGGAGCCCTGTCCGGGGACCTTGGCCGCGGGTGCGCCGGTGCCGGTGCCGTAGCGGGTGTCGAGGAGCCGGGTCGGGGTGTGCGGGGTGAAGTCGGAGCCGGGGGTGAGGAAGGCGCCTCCGTTGACGGCCTGGACGGCGTTGGCGGTGTCGGTCACCGTCACCTTGACCTGGTACTCGCCGGACTTGTCGTACGTGTGGGAGTGGTGCAGCTCGGCGGTGCCCTGGGCGGTGAGCGTGTCGGTCTTCCCGTCGCCCCAGTCGATGACGACGCCGAGTGCGAAGTCGGCGCTGGTGATCAGAGTGGTGAGCTCGATGCCGTGTGCGGTGTAGCTGGTGCCGCTGACGTCGACCGCGAGGGTCGGGTTGGCTCCCGCGTCCAGTGCGGCCGGCCCGTCCTGTGCGGCCTGCGCCGTCTGCGGGGCTTGTGCGGCCTGTGCGGTCTGTGGCGCGGCGGTTTTGGCGTTCGCCTTGCCGTTGCCCGCGGCGGTGGCGGCGGGCAGGGCGGTACGGATCGTACGGTCGGCCGGGCTGTGGAAGCCCTTGGAGGTGGATGCCTCGGCTATCGCCTCGGCCACACCGGCCGCGGCGGGTACGGGATCCGCCGCCTGCGCGGTGCCCGGGATGATGCCGAGACCGGCGGCCACGAGGGCAGCGGTCATTACGAGTCGGTGGTTGCGCACCGGCCCCCCAGTTGTGGTGATGAGCGAAGAGGGGCCACCGTATGGAAGGTTCCGGCCAAGGGTCGCGGGGTTCTGTCGGGATTCACTCCATAGGGGCCAAGGCTTTACCGGCTGTGCGGTTTGTGATCGACAGGAAGCCGCCGGAACGGGCCGGGCACGCCCGGCCGGCAGGCGCCGGCCGGCACCTGCGGCCGTGGCGGCCGCCCCGTCGCCGCGGAAGCGGTTTCTCGCCACTCGCGGGCCGCCCGGGGGCGCCCTTCACCGGGTTTCGTTCATCATGCATTCATCGCATGCGGCATGCGATGAATGATGCCGATCGCCCGATTCGGACACCGACATGGCGGGGTGTTTCCTTGACCGCTTACCCACGGATGCTCCTGGCGCTGATCGCGGCCCTGTGCGCCGTCATCGGCGCCACCGCTCTCGGCGCGGCCCCGGCGGCAGCAGCCGATCAGCGTCACCCGGTCTATGCCATCGCGCACCGCGTCGACACCCTGGGCGGCGTGGACGCCGCGCTCGCGCACGGGGCCAACAGCATCGAGATGGACGTCTGCGCCTGGTGGAACCCGAACGAATGGCGGGCCTGGCACGACTGTTCATCGGCCGGTGACAACCGGCTGGGCCCCAGCTTCGACAGCATGATCGACCGCATTCTCGCCCACGCGAATGCAGGACGCCGGCTGGCGCTGGTCTGGCTGGACATCAAGGACCCGAACTACTGCGGGGAGCGGGAGAACCGCGGATGCAGCGTCGCGGGACTGCGTGACAAGGCGCAGCGGCTGACGGCCGCCGGGATCCCGGTGCTCTACGGGTTCTACGAGTACCACGGCGGCAGCGACCCGGACGTCGGCGGCCGGGGGTGGAGGAGTCTGGAGGGCAGGCTCGGCGGTCTGGAGGGGATCACGACGACCGGGACCCGCGACCGGGTCCAGGGTGCCTTCAACCGGTCCGGTCCGGGGTTCCCGGCCGGCCGCCGGGTGATGGACTACGGCGACAGCGACATCACCAAGGGGTTCGGCAACTGCACGGAACCCACGTACTACACGTGCGCGGAGCTGAAGAAGGGCGCCGCGGACCGTGACAGCGGGGCCCTCGCGGCCACCCTGGCCTGGACGACCACGTACAACGATCCGTGGTACGTCGACAAGCTGCTGGGCGACGGGCGGGTGGACGGCATCATCGCGGGCTACGGGGCCTTCACCGGGGTGCGTGACTACGACGGCGGCTGGCAGTGCGCCCATTCCATCGGCCTCGTCCGCGACTGGGTGAACCGCCACGGCGGTACCCATCGGATGGCGGCCGCCGGTGACCGCCTGTTCGGGTAGGGCAGCACGACGATGCCGTGCACCGGCCGGGCCCGTATCCGGTGCACGGTGTCGCGGTCGCGCCCGGCGCCCGCGGGGGCGGGTCCCCGCGGGGGCGGTCAGCCGGTGAGGGTGGCGAAGAAGGCGCGGACGTCGGTGAGGTACGCCTGCGGCTGTTCCAGTGCGAGGAAGTTGCCCCCGTGTTCCAGCTCGCTCCAGTGGGTGATGCGGTGGTCCCGCTCGGCGAACCGGCGGATGGCGACATCGGTGTTCAGGACGACGGCGACGCCGGTGGGGACGGTGCCGCGCGGCTTCGGTGCCCAGGCGCTCGCGTCGTGGCCCGCTTCGTAGTAGAGGTTCGCCGAGGAGCCGGCCGTGCCGCTGAACCAGTAGACGCTGATGTTGGTCAGCAGGCGGTCGCGGCCCACCGCGTCCTCGGGGAGTTCGGCGGCGGGGTCCGTCCATTCCTTGAACTTCTCGGCGATCCAGGCGAGCTGGCCGACCGGCGAGTCGTGCAGGCCGTAGGCGAGGGTCTGCGGGCGGGTGGACTGGATGGCGTTGAAGCCCATCCGGTCCTGCTGGAACTCCTCCAGCCGGGCGAGGCGTTCCTGCTCGGAGGCGGTCAGCCCCTCGCATTCGGCGGGGTCCCCGGAGGGGAAGGTGATCAGGCCGTTGACGTGGATGCCGATGACCCGGTCGGGGGCCCGGCGCCCCATCTCGGCGGCGATCCAGGCTCCGCCGCCCGTTCCCTGGACGCCGTACGAGTCGTGTCCGAGCCGGCTCATCAGCTCGACGAACGCGGCGGCGATGCGGCCGGTGTTCCAGCCGGCCTCGCCGAGCGGGCCGGAGAAGCCGGTGCCCGGCGTGGAGGTCACGACGACGTGGAAGTCCTGCGCCAGCGGCCGGATGACGTCGACGAACTGGACGAACGAGCAGGGCCAGTCGTGCAGCAGGAGCAGCGGGACGGCCGCCGGGTTCTGCGAACGGACGTGGAGGAAGTGGATGTTCTGGCCGTCGATCTCGGTGGTGAACTGGGGGAACTCGTTGAGCTCCGCCTCCGCCTTGCGCCAGTCGAAGCCGTCGGCCCAGTACGCGGCCAGGGCCTTGAGGTAGTCGCCCGGCACGCCCCGGCTCCAGCCGGCGCCGGGGATCTCGCTGCCCCAGCGGGTGCGCCCCAGCCGGTCGCGCAGGTCGTCGAGCTCGGCCTGCGGGATGTCGATGCGGTAGGGGCGGATCCGGGCGTCGGTGTTGCTGCTGGTCTCCATGGGTAGAACGATATTCTCGATATAGGCACGGTGCCTTCCTAATGACACTTCAGGCTGGGCTTCATGCTTGATACTTCCGCGCGTCTGCTGCGTCTGCTGTCCCTGCTGCAAACCGCTCGGTCCTGGCCGGGGTCCGAGCTGGCCGAGCGCCTGGGGGTGAGCGGGCGGACGGTCCGCAACGACATCGACCGGCTGCGTGAGCTCGGTTATCCCGTGGACGCCACGCGCGGCACGACCGGCGGCTACCGGCTGGGCGCCGGGGCGGTGATGCCCCCGCTGCTCCTCGACGACGAGGAGGCCGTCGCGGTGACGATCGCCCTGCACACCGCTGCGCAGGGCACTGTCCCCGGCACCGAGGAGACCTCGCTGCGGGCGCTGGCCAAGCTCGAGCAGGTGCTGCCCTCGCGTCTGCGCAGGCGTGTGCGGGCCTTGCGGGCGTACACGGTGGCCGTGCCCGCCGACCGTCCGGCGCCTGCCGTCTCCGCGGAGGTGCTGACCGTCCTGGTGTCCGCCTGCCGCGACCGGGAACGGCTGCGCTTCGACTACCTGGACCACGCCGGGGCGTCCACCCGCCGCATCGTGGAGCCGTACCGGGCGGTGAACTGGGGACGGCGCTGGTACCTGGTGGCATGGGACGTCGAGCGCGAGGACTGGCGGACCTTCAGGGCCGACCGGATCCGGCCCCGTACCCCGGCCGGGCCGCGCTTCGCCCCGCGCGAGGCGCCCGACGGCGACCTCGCGGCGTACGTCTCCCGGCGGGTGTCGGGCGCCGCGTGGCGCTACCGGGCGCGGGTGACCGTGCACGCTCCGGCGGCGGTGGTGCTGGAGCGGATCAACCCCGCGGTCGGCACGGTCGAGGCGATCGACGCCGACAGCTGTGTCCTGATGACCGGTGCCGACACGGTGCAGACCCTCGCCGTCCATCTGGGCATGCTCGACTGCGACTTCGACGTCACCGGGCCGGAGGAACTGGTCACCCATCTGCGCCTGCTCGCGGAGCGCTGTGCCCGCTCGACGCCGCCGCTCCGCTGAGGCGGCCGAGCCGGGCGCCGGATGCGGGGCCGGGCGCCGGGTGCGGCGTTGCGGCCTCCGGCTCCGGGCGGGCGGGAACGGGCTCAGCCGCGTGCGGCGACGGCCGTCCCGAGGAAGGACCAGCCGTCGGCCTTCGTTTCGCGCCGCTCCCCCGGTTGCCACCCGCGGGCCAGCGCCACGTCGAGCAGGACCCGTACGGTGCCCGGTTCGTGCAGGTTCAGGGCGCCGACGCCGACCTCTCCCACCTCGCCCGATCCCGTGGTGAACCCCGAGACGTACCGGGTGGGACCCTCGTCGAAGACGAAACGCAGCAGGCCGCCGGTGCCCGGCGGCTGAGCGTGCAGGGTGAGGGTTTTGCGGCAGCCGCCGTTCTCCGGCACGTGGTGGCCGTGGCGGACCGTCCACATGTAGGTCCGCCCGTCGGCGACGAGCCGGCGGGGCTTGTTCGAGGAGCGGGGCATACGGCGGAGCGTACGCGGCCCGGCGGGACGGTCCCAGGGATTTCCTTCTCGCCGGGCCGCCACTTCCCGGGCCCCGTTCCCCGGGCCGCCGCTCCCGGGCCGCCGGTCCCCCCGCGGCGCCGTTCCCCGTGGCCGGCCGGTCGCCTCAGCCCCCTTCGGCGAGCGCCGCGACGCCCGGGCCGGTGAGGTCGTCCAGGGCCACCCGGCGGCCCGCCACCGCCATCAGGAGGGAGAGCGCGGGTCCTCTGGCCTCCGGTCCGGAACCGATCGCCAGGTCGGCGTCCTTGGCCGTCAGACGGACGCGCGTCACCAGCTCCTTGGCCCCGCCGAACGACGCGGGGGTCCGTGTCTGCAGCCTGAGTGCCCTGACGACGGCCTCCTGCGGGTAGCGGCGGGTGAGCCCCAGGGGCCGTCGGATGTCCTCACCGTGCACGATCTCCTCGACGAGGCGGCTGTCCAGGGGCGCCGGTGGGGTCGACGTGCGCGGGGCCGCCTCGCGCAGCCGCTGCAGGGTCTCGTGCGGCGTGGCCCCGCGTGCGTGTTCGACGCCGCGGGCGTTCTGCCGGTCGAAGTCGAAGCGCGCCCGGACCAGTCCGGTCACGAAGCCCAGGCGCGTCGTGCGGGCCGTGTCGACCAGATGGGCGACCACGTCGTGCACGGTCCACCCCTCACAGAGCGACGGCTGCCGCCACTGCTCGGGACCCAGGCGCTCCAGGTCCTCGATCAGGGCCGCCCGTTCGGCGTGCACCATCCGCCAGACGTCTTCCACCATGGTTTTCCCTTCGTCGCTCACAGTGTCCGCCGGGCAGGGCCCGGCGGCCCGGACATCCGTCAGTGCGCGGCCGGCGTCTGCGCGTTGCGGTGGAGGGCGTCGCGCAGCCGGGCGGCCTGGGTGACCAGGCGGGACCTGCCGCCGCGGGCCGCGGTGTCGGCGAGCCCGGCCGGCTGGGGGGACGTCGCTGCGCACTGCTCCGCGCATTCGGCGGCCGTCGCCAGGAGGTCTCCGGCGCCGCGCGGATCGGCGGTGCCGGTCAGCAGGGCGGGCAGTGCGGCGGACAGTACGGCCCAGGTGGTCGCGTAGGCGCCCGTCGCGGCGGCGGTGCGCAGCGAGTCGGCGAGCCGGTTGGGCTTGACCGTGCCCAGGCCGATCAGGTCGGCCAGGTCACCGCCGAGGCGTACGGCGTCCAGGTCGCCGCGGGCGGCGAGGGTGAGGAGCGCGTCCACGGCCCGCAGCCGGTCCTCGGGGTGCCGGGCGCCGAGTCCGGTGGCGACCGCCAGGTGCAGGGCCGGGCCGGCGGGCCCGCCGGCCGCGGCGAGCAGGGGCAGCTGTGCGGAGCCTGCGCGCCCTTCGTGGACGGCGTCGGCGATGACGGCCGGCAGGCCCCAGGCGGCGAGGGTCTCCCGGTCCTCGGGGAGCACCGAGAGCAGCAGGGCGGTGTCCCCGCCGCCGTCCCAGCAGCGGTCGTCCGCGGTGCGGGCGCGTGCCAGTTCGTGGAAGGGGGGCGGGAACTCGCGTACCACGGTGGTGCGTTGTGCGGTGTCCATCACGAGGCGTGCGGGTGTCCGGCCGCCCCACCGGTACTGCACCGTGGGCGCGGTGCGGCGGGTGACGGGCACCGGCTGTCCGGCGGCGCCGAGCCAGGCGGCGAGGCGGTCGCCCTCGGGCGTGCCGAGGGCGGCGGCCTGTGGGGCGACGGCCGGGTCCCGGCGGACCCGCAGCAGGGCCTGGGCGAAGTCGGCCGGGGCGGGGTCCTCGCCGAGGCGGCCGTACTCGGCCAGGCGGGCGACCAGTACCCGGGCGTCGAGGGAGCCGGTCTCCACGGTGGGCGTGGCGAGCAGGAAGGGCAGGGGCCGGGTCATGATGCGGTGCGCGGCCTCGCGCACGCGGGCGTGGAGGGCGCTGTGGAGGCCGGTGTGGTGGCAGTCGGCGCGCCAGGACGCGAGCGCCGGCTGTGCCTCGGCCGTCGGCGGCATGTCCATGATGGCGGCGGCGACGTGTTCGAGGCCGGGGAGTTCCTGGGTGTAGTGGCGGGACTGTTCGGGGTCGAGCCACCAGCGGCCCGCCAGGGCGGGACGCAGGGCTTGGGCGAGGGCCGCACGGTCGCGGTGGGAGTGCCGCACCAGTGCGTCGAGGGCGCGCTCGAACTCCTCGACGCCCGCGGTACGGGAGTTGACGACGGCGGCGAGGAGTTCCACGGTCTCGGCGACCGTCCGGGGGGACGGGGCGAGCGGTGCGGGGACGGGGACCGGCGGCAGGATTTCCTCGTAGGGGGCGGTGGCTGCGGCGGGAGCGGCGGCGGCTCCGAGGAGTTCCACGGCGCGGGCCCGGTGGAGCGGGCTCAGCAGCTGTGCCCGGTCGGCGAGTTCGTCGCGCAGTACGGGATCGTCGGTGAGGTGCGCGGCGGCCAGTTTCAGGGCCCGTTCCTGGATGTCGGTGTCCGGGTGCCCGAAGGCCTCGCCGAGCTCCGGCAGCAGCTCGGGGGCGGCGGACGGGTCGCGGGTGAGTTCCCTGCCGATGAGTACGAGTTGTGCGCGGACCAGCTTCTTCTCGGTGCGGAACAGGACGGCGCCCGACATTTCGGCGAGCATGCGGGGGGTCAGGTGGCCGGCCGCCGCGACCCGGGCCAGGGTCTGCTGGGCGGTCCCGGCGACGGCGGAGGGGGCGTCGGCGGCCATCGCGATCCAGTCGGCGGCCCGCTCCCGTTCCTCCTCGGCGGTCGGACGGAGCGCTTCCAGGATCGCCTGGTAGGGCTTCAGGTGGGCGGGCTTGCCGCCGCGCAGCAGTCTCGCGGTGCACCCGTCCAGGAGGGCGGCGCGGTCCAGGCACCCCTCGTCGGCCAGGACGGCCAGTGCGCCGGGCCATTGGTTGTGGTCGGCCGTCTCCCAGCGCCGTTCGAGGGCCCGGACCGGTTCGGCGGTCTCGAACAGCCGTGGGGCGAATGCGGTGATGTGGGGGTCGCGGCGCAGGGCGTCCACGAGCGGTGAGCCGGTGGCTCCCACGGCCGCGGCCCAGCCTTCGACGCAGCCGTCGGTGGTGGGTGTCTCGCAGCCGGCGAGCCGGACGAGTGCGCTGATCAGCGGGTAGTCCTGCTCGGCGGTGGTGGGCCGGTCGGCCAGCCGGTGGGCGAGCTTGCCGAGCCACTGCGGGTCGCGGCCGGAGAGTACGTCGAGCAGGGCGGCGGTGGGCGGCTGCGGCCTCCAGCGGCGCAGGTCGGCGGCGCCGATCCAGGCGGCCGCCGCCGCCGCCCCGGTGGTGCAGGCGGCACCGGCGACCGCCAGGGCCGGGCTCATCAGGTCCCGTTCCCGCCAGCGTTCCCAGCGCGAGGCGCGCAGTTCGCGGCGCAGCT
Source organism: Streptomyces sp. NBC_01232 (assembly GCF_035989885.1). GTDB lineage: Bacteria > Actinomycetota > Actinomycetes > Streptomycetales > Streptomycetaceae > Streptomyces. Next base: position 8,597,231 of record NZ_CP108518.1, on the reverse strand, counting down.
CCTTCAGTTCGGTGAGCAGGACCCTGCGTTCGGCGGGCTCCAGCGGCTGGAGGAGTGCGGGCAGTCGGGCGGTGCGGCCCGCCCGTACGGCTGCGAGGACATCGGCGGTGGTGGCCGCGGGGGCGGGCGTGGCGGTGGCGGTGGCGGTCATCGTGCGGCTCCGGACGGGGCGGGGGTGGTGGTGGGGTGGGCGGCCCGCAGGGCCATGCGGGTGGCGAGTGCGTGCTTGCAGGGGCCGCGGCGGCCCCGGTAGTCGGCCCACCACTGACAGGTGCAGCTGAGTGCGCCACCCGACTCGCGGACCTGGTAGCGGCGTTCGCCGGAAGCCACCACGGCGGTGCCGGGGTGCTCCAGGGTGACCGCGCCCGCCGCCAGCAGGGCGCGGGCGGCGACCAGCCGCGGGTTGTGGCGCTCGGCGCGCCGGGCGTCGTAGGGCAGTTCGCGGTGGAAGTACGCGGCTTCGGCGACGTCGTAGCCGACCCGGCCGGCGGTGCCCAGGCGGGTGAGGGCCGCCCGTACGCGGTCCACGGGCAGCCCCGACTGGCCGGCGAGGTCGGCCGGATCGATACGGGGTTCCCAGGCGAGCAGGACCGAGATCAGTTCGGCGTCCTCGGCGGCCGCGTCGGTGGCGAGGGCCTCCAGGACACCGCCCTCACCGGAGAACCCGCGGCCGGCCTCCGGTGACAGGGTCAGGGTGAGGCGCATCCCGGGCAGGCCCACTTCCCACGCGGAGGCGGTGGGGCCCGCGCCGTCCGGTGCGGGGCCGTACACGCGCAGGCCGGTCGCGTGGCGCAGCACCCGTTGGAAGGCGGCGAGCCGTTCGGGGCCGGGCAGGCAGACCGCGCCGGGCACCGGCCGGGTCGTGGGGCGCAGTGTGCGGCCCGCGGGAACCACCCACAGGGCGCCGCCGGCGGCCCCGCCGCCCGTCGCGGTGCGCGGCAGGGAGCGCAGGAAGCGGGCCGTTTCGGCGGCGCCGAGTTCGGCCCGCAGGTCGAAGCCGGTGGTGACGGCCTGGGATTCGGCGAAGCCGCGCAGCCAGCGCTCGGGGAGCGGGACCTTCTTCTCGACGACAGGTCCGTCCAGGGTGGTCACCGCCATGGCGTCGGGGCCGACGCGCAGGTGCAGCGGGTCGTCACCGCTGAGCCGGGACAGTGCCTCGCGCAGCGGGTTGTTGACGTCGACGTTGGTCGTGCCGTGGCCCGTGTCGGCGCCGCGCAGGCCGTCGGGCAGCACGTCGAGCCGGGCGTACACCCCGCAGCAGCCGGAGAACGACTCGAAGCGCAGCCGGTCGCCGTTGCCGGTGACCACCGGGTCGAGGGAGGCGCGCAGGGTGCGCTGGTAGTAGCGGGCCGCGGCCACGTCCGCGACGGCGAGCAGGGCCCGTGCGGCCGCCTGAGGTGCGCTCAGGAACCCGGCGAAGAACTGGGGGTGGGCATCGGCGCCGGTCGGGGTCAGGCCTGACGCCGTCTCCAGGTTGAGGGCCTGGCCCGCGTCTGCGGCGGTCAGGGAGGAGGGGCGTGCGTAGGCGAAGGTGTGTGCGGTCCGCGTCATGTCGCAGAAGCTAGGCGGAGCCACTGACAACGCCGTGCGCCCGCGTGGCTGACGCGGTGAACTTCCTTGGCGCGGGCGGGCCGCGAACCGGGCGCGGCCGCCGGGGTGTCGGTGCCGCCGGGTGGCGTGCGTGCCATATGCGGAGCGTGGTCCTGCACGGAAAGGATCCTGGAGGAGTTCTCCGCTGTCGCCTGCGGAGCTGCGCCGTTACCATCCCGGGTGGGCGAGCCGTAGCGCAGAGGTCGACGCGCGCGGTCTCCAAAACCGCGAGGACGCCGGTTCGAATCCGGTCGGCTCCGCCTCTTGCCGTGCGGTGGCCGGCGTTCCTCCTGCGGATGATCCGGCCGGTGTCAGAGTCCTCCCTGGACCGCTGCGGCGGCGGGTCCCTGTGCGGCCCTGGCGTGCTGCATGGCCGTCAGTCTGCGGACGAACAGTACGGCGAGGACGGCGGCCACGAGGTCGAAGGCGTCACCGGCCAGCATCGTCAGGGCTGCGTCGCGCACGGCCTCGGCGCTCTCGGCACTGCTGTAGGCCCGGCCGCCGTACCACCCCAGGAGCTTGGACAGCACGAAGAGGCCCCACCAGAGGTTGACCAGGGTCAACGGGAAGCGGCGGTAGCCTCCGTCGGCTGCGGAGGGCGTGCTCGACCCCCAGGTGGTGACGGCGATCCGGTACGGGAGCCAGAGGTTGGCGAACGGGATGAACCAGGCGCCGATGGCCCAGCCCGTCTTGAGTTTGTCCGCACCCGGGGCGAAGGCCTCGGCGTTCGTGCGCACCCGGTGGAACCAGATGATGAAGACGATGCCCGTCACGATCACGGCATTGCCGTGGACCGTGCCGACGAGGCCGGTCAGCCTGGTGCCGCGGTCCAGCTCGGCGTCGCTCACCGCGGCGGAATCGGCCAGCATCCGTTCCATGAGCGAGTGGAGGTTCCAGTCGGCGTACAGGGTGCAGGCGTCGGAGGCGATGACCAGCGCGAAGAGCACGGTCAGCGCGGTGGCCAGGCCCACGGGCGCGCGCAGCCGTCCGCCCCTCGCGTCGGGCACGGCGTACGGGCCCTGTGCCGGGGGCGGGGCCGGTGGAGTGGCCGGAGTTGCGGGCATGCTGAGGAACCCCCACGGGTGCGGAACATGAAGAGGCGCGCGCCGGACGGGGCGGGCCGAGGAGGAACCTACGTCAGCAGGTCCGCCCCCGTCACACCCGTTGTTCCGGGCCGGCGGTGCGGCGGAGGGTGCGGATCGCGGGGATCGCGCACAGTGCGGCGCTGCCCGCCAGGCAGGCGCCCGCCGACACCAGCAGCAGCCGGCCCGGGGAGGCCAGTGCGGTGGCCGGTCCCGCCAGTATCTGGCCCAGCGCGATCCCGGAGACCGATCCGGCGAGCTCGTACGCGGTGACCCGGTTGAGGAGGGCGGGCGGGGTGTGGGTCTGGACGCTGGTCGCCCACATCACCGACCAGAACGCCATGGCGCCGCCGCCGAGTACGTGGCCCGCCAGCAGCGCCGGCAGGCCGGCGTCCAGCGCGATGCAGAGCGGCAGTGCGGTGTAGAGCGCCATGGCCACGGTGCCGGCGGCCAGCGGGCGGGCGGGGCGCAGGGGCAGTGCCAGCAGGCCGCCGAGCACCGTTCCGGCGCCGAGGCAGGAGACCGCGAGGCCGTAGGCGTCCGGGCCGAGGCGGGCGCCGATCAGTGCCGAGCCGAGCGGTACCAGGGGGCCGAAGACCAGCACGCCGTAGCCCATCCAGATGAGGATGACCGCCCACATCCAGGTGCGGGCGCGGAATGCCTGCCAGCCCTGGCGCAGGTCGCGGCGGAGCGAACCGGTGGTGCGGGCGCGGGAGTCGGCGTCGGCCGCGGCGGGCGCGTCGGCGGGCTCGGTGGGCTCGGCGGGCTCGGCGGGCTCGGCGGGCTCGGCGGCGGTCGCGTCGACGGTGGGCTCGGCGGGCTCGGCGGGGGTGAGGCGGATGAGGGTCAGGCACAGGCCGCTGAGCAGGAAGGTGCCGGCGTCGATCGCGTACACGGTGCCGGCGCTGGTCAGGGTGATCAGCAGGCCAGCCAGGGCGGGGCCGAGCAGGTGGGCGAGCGCGTCGGCCACCTTGAGGGTGGCGTTGGCCCGTTGCGGCTCGCGGGCGACCAGCGGGACCATCCCGTTCGCGCCCGGCAGGAACATGGCGACGGCCGCACCGGCCAGTGCCGCCATGGTCACCAGCAGCCAGAACGGCGGGGTCCCGGCGAAGAAGGCAGCGGCCAGGATCCCCTGGGTGAGTACCCGTACGAGGTCCGCGCAGACCATCATCCGGCGGGCGCCGAACCGGTCGGCGAGGACCCCGCCGAAGAGGACGAGGAGGACGAACGTCCCGGTCCAGGTACCGAGGACGACGCCGACGCCGGAGATCCCGTACAGGGCGCCGACGGCGAGTGCGGCGGCGACCGGCATCATCGCGTCGCCGAGGAGCGAGACCGCGCGGGCGGTGAAGTAGAGGGTGAAGCGGCGGTCCCACAACGGGGGCCGGGTGGCCAGTGGATCGGGCCGGCGGCCGGTCGGGGTCTGAGTGGCGGTCACACCACCGATATTGGACTGGACCAATCCCCCGTCCCCAGTGTCCTGAACGACATGATGGGGTACTTTCCCGCCATGACGCCGCGTTCGCTGCCCACGTCCCCGGCGCTGCACAGGGTCGTGGCCCTGCTTCAGCCCCCGCAGTCGTCGTTCCCGCTGGCCTGTGCGGCCGAGGTGTTCGGCGACCACGGCCCGGAGATCCCCGCCCGCTACGCGTTCGGGGTCTGCACCGAGCACCCCGGCCCGGTGCGCACCCGGTCCGGCTACGACATGCTGGTCACCGCGGGCCTGGACGCGTTGGAGGGTGCGGACACGGTGCTGGTGCCCGGCTGGCAGCAGCCGGCCGGCACCGAGGTGCCGGGGGCGGTGGTCGCGGCGGTCCGCCGGGCCCACCGGCGCGGCGCCCGGATCGTCGGCATCTGCTCGGGCGCCTTCGTGCTCGCCGCCGCCGGACTGCTGGACGGCCGGCGGGCCACCACCCACTGGGCGCAGGCCGCCGGACTGGCCGCCCGGTTCCCGCGGGTGCGGGTGGACCCCGCGGTGCTCTACGTCGACCACGGCGACGTCTCCACCAGCGCCGGGTCCGCGGCCGGCGTGGATCTGTGCCTGCACCTGGTGGGTGTCGACCAGGGCGCCGCGTACGCGATGCGGATCGCCCGGCGGATGGTGATGCCGCCGCACCGCGAGGGCTGCCAGCTGCAGTACGCCGAACTGCCCACCTCCGGACCGGTGACCGACTCGCTGGCCCCGCTGCTGGAGTGGCTGGGCGGGCGGCTCGACCAGCCGGTCAGTGTCGCCGAGATGGCGGTCCGCTCGCAGGTCTCGGCCCGCACGCTGACCCGGCGCTTCACCGAGCAGCTGGGCATCAGTCCCGGACGCTGGCTGCTGGACCGCAGGATCGCCGCGGCCCGGGCGCTGCTGGAGGAGACGGACCTGCCCGTGGAGACCATCGCGCGCAGGGTCGGTCTGTCCTCGGCGGTCAATCTGCGCCGGCGCTTCCACGAGGCCGTGCGCACCACACCGGCCGCCTACCGGCGTGCCTTTCGCGCGGAGCGGGCCGGGTAGCGGGCCGGGTGGCGCGGCGGCGGTCCGGCCGGACCCGCGTGCGAGGATCCCCACCATGGATCATGAAGCCGTGTGGACGTCCGGAGCTGCGGGGCGGCCCTGCGCCGGGCCCGAGGAGGTCGTGCGCATGGTGCGCGATGCCGCCCGTGCGGAGCCGGGCGGGCGTGTCGAGGTGCTGGTCGTCTCGTGCGAGCTGTGCGGCAGCGGGGCGGACGGGTTCGAGGTCGCCAAGGGCGAGTGTTTCTGCGTGGGTTGCTGCATACCGGTCGGCATCACGGACGGGGACGTGTACCCGGCGGCGTACCCGTGGACGCTCGCGCCGTCCGGGGTCCCGCTGCCGCCCGCCTCGCCGGGGCCGGGCTTCGAGCCGTCGGACCTGCCCGAATGCCCCGCAGGGGACGGCGTGTTCCAGGTCGCGGTCGCGCTCTCGTTCGCGCAGGACGGGGCGGTACGGAGCATCTCGGTCGGCCTGAGGTGCCCGCAGGACGGCGCGCTGTGCCTGTACGTCGACAACGCGCACGTGGTTGCGGCCGCGGCCTGACCGGCGCACGGGCGCACGGGCTCGCGGGCTCGCGGACTGGCTGACTGGCGGACTGGCGGACTGGCGGACTGGCGCGACCGGTAGTCGTGCGGGTTGCCCGGCGCCGATACCGGCGGGCTCCCCCGGTCCCTGTCAGGATGGGCCCGTGACCGAACCTGATGCGTTGGCGGGCTCGTGGTACCGGGGGAAGGGGTCCGCCCTCTCCCTCTGGTCGAAGGACTCGGTGTTGTCGATCGGCTCCGTGGGGTCGGTCCTGTCGATCGGCTCGGTGGGGTCGGTGCTGTCCGTCGGATCCGTGGGCAGCGCGCTCTGCGCCGCGTCCATCGGGTCCTCGCTGTCCATGCTGTCCGCCGCTTCCTGGCTGAGCACGGGCTCGGTGCTGTCGGCGCAGTCCCGCTGGTCGGTGTTGTCCTGGCGCTCGCGCAACGGCTTCATGGCGGCCGGCGTCGTGGCCGCGGCGGCCGCCGCCGGACTCGCGCTGCACCTCAGGGAGCACCGCGGCGGCCGTTAGGCCGTCGGTTGTGGGCCGTGGCGGTTGTCGTGCCCAGCTGTTCGGGGGACTCCGGGGGCTCCCCCGCTCCTGTGCGGCCCGCCGCGGGCACCTCTCGACCAAACGAGAGAGGGACACGATGCCGCTCTATCTATCGAGGTTCAGCTACACGCCCCAGACCTGGGCGCGGCTGATCGGTCATCCGGAGGACCGGGCGGAGGCCGCCCGGTCCTACATCGAGTCGGTCGGCGGGAAGCTCCACGGCTTCTGGTACGCCTTCGGCACCCACGACGGCTACAACCTGTGGGAGGCCCCCGACAACGTCTCGATGGCCGCCGTCTCGCTGGCGATCAGCGGAGGCGGTGCGCTCAGTTCGTTCGAGACGACCGTGCTCCTCACCGTCGAGGAGACCCTGGACGCCCTGCGCAGCGCCGGGCAGATCGGCTACCGGCCCCCCGGCGAGCCGGGGTGACCGGGGCCCCGGGGCGAGCGGCCTGCCCTGACGGGGGCTGATGGGTCCGGGCCGCCGGACGGCGGGGCACGGGAAGGGGGCCGCCGCCCCGTCCGGGGCGGCGGCCCCCTTCCCTGCCTGCATCCGTGTCCGGTAGCGGGGGCTAATTGCCGATGTTGCCGGTCCACTGGCCGGCAGCCCGCATCAGGGCCTCGTTGCTCATGATCTGGGTTCCGGGCAGGCTCGCCATGCCGATGTCCCCGGCCGGGGCCGCGCCGTTGTGGGAGCCGACCGTGTTGTCGCGGCCGGCGTTGAAGACGTCGTCGCCGGCCACCTGGCTCAAGTCACCGAAGACGATCGAGTACGTGTTGGTCACCGGTGCGTAGACGGTGAAGGCGTCGTCGGCGGAGGCGGCGGACGCGCCCGCCAGGATGATGCCACCGGCGGCGAGAGCGGTCAGGGCGCAACGGATCGATCGCACGAGTACTGCCTTTCGCGGAGGGGTGTGGGAGCAGTGCGAAGGTAGGCCGCTTCGCGCGCCGAGACCCCGTACCCGCCGCCGTACGGCCCGAGTCCATCCGTACGGCGCAGCCTCCCGGGCGGGGTCCGCTGGGGGGTATCTGGTCGATCAGGCCGAGCCCTGCGTGATCGACCAGATACCCCCTAGCTAGGGGCCGGTGGCCACGCAGGCGAGTGCCTGGGCGAGGGTGAAGGCCCCCGAGTACAGGGCGCGGCCGATGAGGGCGCCGTCGACTCCGTGCGGGGCCAGCGCGGCGACCGTGCGCAGATCGTCGAGGGTGGCGATGCCTCCGGCGGCCAGTACGCCGCCGGTGGTGCGGCGGCACACCTCGGCGACGAGTTCGAGGTTGGGGGTGGAGAGGCTGCCCTCCCGGCTGACGTCGGTGACCACGTAGCGGGTGCAGCCGGCCTCGTCGAGAACGGTGAGCGCCTTCCACAGGTCGCCGGCGTCCGTGCCCCGGCCCGGCCCGGCCAGGCGCGGGCCGTGACCGGTCAGGTGGACGGGCAGGCTGACGCCGATCCGCCTGCCGTGCCGGGCGATGGCCTCGGCGCACCAGGGGAGGTCGGTCAGCGCGCTGCGGCCGAGGTTGAGGCGGGCGCATCCGGTGGCGAGGACCCGTTCGAGGGTGGCCGTGTCGTGGACGCCGGACCGGCACATGAGCTGGACGTCGATGGTGAGGGCCTCGATGATGCGGCGGGCCTGCGGGAGGTCGAAGCCCCCGTCGTCCTCTTCGGCCATCACCAGGTGCAGCCAGGTGGCTCCCTGGTCCTGGAAGGCCAGCGCGGCCGCGACCGGATCGCTGCGGTCGGGTTCCGGCACCTGGCCGTCCCCGACCAGGTGCACCACCCGGCCGCCGGCCACGTGCACCGAGGGGAACAACTCGAACCCGGTACCGGTACCGGCCTGCTGTACTGCGACCGCGTCCTTCGAAAGGCGCGACATCCCACCACCGTCCCTCTCGTACGTCCAGCCGGGAACCCCCGCCTGCTCCGCCCGCACCGTAGGAGCACGCGGGCCGGGCGTATACGGCGCGAACCCGCCACCGCGGCCCGGCCGGTGGCCCGCCCGTCCGCGCGGGGGCGGGTCATCGTTGCGGGGCGGCGTACCAGCGGCGGTGCACGAGCGGTTCGACGCACAGGACGGCAGCGCCCGCGGCCGCGCCGACCAGGAGTGCGGGCGCGCCGCCGCCGGAGGCGAGGGTTCCGGCGCAGGCGGCGGCCAGGACGAGCGGGCGCAGCAGGGTCAGGGGGCCGAGGCCGGCCACCAGGGCCAGGGTGCTGGCGCGGAACGGCAGCACGAGGTACGCGGCGAGCGACAGCAGGACGGCCGTGGTGTAGCAGGCGAGGGGGACGAGGAATCCGATGGCGCCCTCGGCGAGTGCCGCGTACGTCCGGTCGCGGTCGGCGGCGGCCAGCAGGACGGCGCCGGCCGTGAGCACGGGGGCGAGCAGCAGGCCGGCTCCGACGGCCAGGCCGCGCAGGGTCGCCCGTACGACGGCGCGGTGCTTGCGGATCCTGGCGTCCCGCCCGGCGTGGGCGCGGAAGCCGCTGAAGGCCGAGTCGACCAGGCCGAGCGCGGTGAGGGTCACGGCCAGGGCCGGTGCCGCGTCCTGCGGGGTCACCGCGCCGCTCCGGCGAGGTGTTCGGGGCCCACGAGGCGGCGTGCGGAGCGGCCCATGGCCCGGCGCAGCGGTGCCTCCAGCTCGGGCCGGATCCCGATGACGGGGCGCAGGGTGGTGCAGAACGGGTTGGCCAGACCCCGGGGTTCGTAGAGCAGCGGCCGCATCCCCGGCGCGGCCGCCGCCTGCAGCAGGGTCTCGTCGGTGTGTGCCCGGCGGGCCGAGGCGACACCGTCGTGGCGGCCGAGCGGGTGGCGCATCCGTGACCGGTGGAACACCCAGGCCCCGATGGGCGCGAGCCGGGTGGCGGCGATGTCGAAGTGGCAGAAGGCGAGGGCGGGCGAGGCGGCCTGGGCCCGGAAGAACCCGGCGAGGTCGGGGCCGCGGAAATGGTGCAGCACACCGGTGGACACGTACACGGTGGCGGCCTCCGGCAGGTCGAAGGCGTTGCCGTGGACGAAGCGGCAGTCCAGGCCCTCGGCGCGGGCCAGCCGGGCGGCCTCGCCGACGAGGGCGGCGTCCAGGTCCACGCCGACGAGTTCGACGTCCGGGCCGAGCGAGTGGTGGGCGGCGAGCCAGCGCACGGCGTATCCGAGGCCGGAACCGACGTCGACCAGGCGCAGCCGGCCGGTGGCTGTCGCGCGGACGGCTTCGAAGACCGGGCCGAGGATGTGGACGAGCCGCTTCCCGAGGCGCAGTTCCTCGCTGAGCCGCTGCAGTTCGGTGTGCACGCCGATCATGAGGCGGTCCACGGCGTGGGGGTCGAGCACGTCGTGCCGGTCGGCGGGCAGCCGGGCGACGATGCGGGCGGCGTGCCGGTCGCCGGCCTCGCGGAGGCGGTGCACCACCTCGGCCCTGCGCACGGGCAGGCGCGCTCCGGTGCGCGGGTCCGTGGCGGTGATCAGGTCGGATATCTCGAGGTGCGGCACGATCGTGAACCCTAACCGCTGCCGTTCCGCCCCCACCCCGGCCCGGCCGTGCCCGTTCGGCGCGGCCCGGGGTCGGCTTGCCCCGGTCCGGCCGTGCCCGGTCGGCGCGCGGCCCGGTCCACGCGGTGCCGGGCCCGCGCGGTGCCGGTGCCCTGCCCGTCATGGCGATATATGGGTGGAGCCGGTCGGGCGGGCGCCGCAGGATGGGGCGCATGAGTCTGCCGAGCGCCCCGCACCAAGTCGAGTTCCTGCACCACCCCTGCCCCGACTACCCGCACCTGACCGCCTGGGGCATCCGGGTCGACGGAACCGACCTGCGCGTCCTCGTGGCGGAGGCGACGCGCGCGCTGTGGGGCCGGGAGCTCGAGGAGGAGGACGACGACACCCCGCAGGAGCGCGAGGAGTTCCTGCTGCGCCAGCACGCCCCGCTGTACTTCGACGACGACGCCGACGGCGCCCTGGCCCGGGCCCACTTCCTGGGCGGGGCGCAGCCGGAGCTCCTCGACGGCGACCCCGGCGCCCTGTACCTCCTGGGCTGCCGCTGCGGGATCGACGCCTGCTGGCCCCTGTCCGCCACGGTCCGTGCGACGGCCACGGAGGTCACCTGGTCCGGCTTCCACCAGGTCCACCGGCCGCAGTGGGGCGAACTGCCCATGGGGCCCTATGTGTTCGCGCGCCCGGCCTACGACGCGGCCCTGGCGGCGCCGGTCCCGCTCCCCCAGGACCCTGTCGACGCGCTGCTCGGGGAGGGTTAGGGGTTCGGGTGCAGGGAGCGGAGGCGGTCGGCGACGTCGTGGACGGTCAGGCGCAGGGCGCGGATGTCGGTGATCAGGTCGCGCCAGGGCCCGAAGGCGGTGTCGACGTCCTGGCCGGAGGCTTTGATGTAGGCGACGGCGACGCCGTAGCCGAAGTACTCGTTCCTGGCCGGCAGTGGGCGGGTGAGCACGATCTGCTCCAGCAGCGCGGCCGCCCGCCAGTACGCGTCGGGCTCGTCCGTCCCCCACGACGGGGTGTTGACCCGGTGCCGGGCGACGGCGGCCACCAGACCCGAGTAGTCCAGGACTCCCAGGTTCTTGCCGCCCAGGAGTTCTTCCTGACGGTCCAGCAGCCACCGGATGTCGATGCGCAGTTCCAAGGTCAGGCCGCCTCGCTCGCACCCGGGGACAGGGGCCGGGACGGGGGCAGCGGTCCGCCGGGGGCGGCCGTGGAACGGTCCCGCGCCCGGGAGTCGGCCTTCATCGCATCCGCCATGCCCCAAGTATGCATCCGTGCATACCTTTACGAATACCCGCGCCCGGCCGCCCGGCCCGTGATCCGGGGAGCGGGTGGTGCCCGGCGCGGTGGCCGGCGGGCCGGGCAGTGGCACCGTCCTGTCCCGGACGAGGGGCAGGTGCGTCTTCCGGTCCGCCGGCGGTCCGGCGAGGTCGACGTCCGCCGTGTGCAGGGGCTGTTCGCCGCTCGCGGCCCGGTCCAGGGGGTGCTCCGCGGCGCCCGCGCCGGGGTTCGACTATCGGCTCGGCTGAGCGGGCGGGGGCGCTGGGGGGGCCGGCCGGGGGTGGCCGCGGTGCGGTAGCCGCCCCCGGCCGGCCCGGGGGTGTGTCAGGTGGTGGGCGGGGTCCAGTCGGCGGGCAGGCCGGACTGGGCGAGGACCGCGGCCAGGCTGTAGTGGTCCTTGTTGGAGACGATCCGGCAGTGGTGCCTGTCGAGGTCGATCACCGTGGTCATCGGTACGGCGAAGGGCTTGGGGGCGCCCTTGAGGTGGCCGGAGTAGACGGACCGGACGGTGATGCGGTTGCCGTCGCTGCGGGTGGTGCGGATGGTGACGTGGACGTTGTCGATCAGGGAGTCGGCGCGGGCCTTCCACCCCGAGATCTCCTTACGGCCGCGGAAGGTGGCCGCCACGGCTTCGTCGGTGTAGGTGCCGTCGGCGGTGAACAGGGCGCCGAGCGCCCGGGGTTCGCTGCCGTTCCAGGCGCGGGCCCAAGCGGTGACGATCCGCGGGACGCGCCGGTCGGCGGCCTGTGCGGAGGACGCGGCGGCGGTGGTGGTGTGTGCGGCGTAGGCGGTGGGGGCGGCGCCGCAGAGGGCTGCGGCAGCGGTCAGCACCGTCATGGCACGGAGGGTGCGGGAGGTCATGGTTGATGCTCCTTCAGGGGCGGATGCGGCCCTGCCGGCGACGGCGCCGGGCAGGTGGGGCGGGGCCTTCGGCCACGGGGCGGGCAGGGAGCCGTTCCGGGCCGCGGGCATGGGCGCTGCCTCGTCCGTCCGAGTACGTGCAACGTTCATGGCGCACAGACTCACGCGGGGCGCTGTCCACTCTCCAGGCCCGGCAGGGGCCCGTGACTGTCCAGCACTGCCCACCGGTGTCCACCCGCAACTGCCGCGGGGGCGCATGCCGTTCGTCCGGCAGGGGTGGTGCGGTGGTGCCGATGGCGGTGCCCGCCGAGGCTGAGCCGCACCCGGTGCCCTCGCGGCGTGCGCGTGTCCGCGCCGGGCGGCTGTCCGCCGTGGTCACGGGGCCGTCCCCGCGGCCGGGCCGGTCGTGGTCCCGGCCGGCGCGGCCGGTACGGATCCCGCATTCGTGCCGGACGGGTCCGTGATGCCCTGCTGGAGCGTCGGCCGGGCGGGCGCGGCGGCCGCGTACACGCACGAGCGCCCGGCCGGGTGGTCCCGGCCGGGCGCTCGTGCGTATGCGTGCTGTCCGCTGGCGGCTTAGTACCAGTGGTTGTTCTGCCAGAAGTTCCAGGCGCCGACGGGGCTGCCGTAGCGGTCGTTCATGTAGTCCAGGCCCCACTTGATCTGGGTGGCGGGGTTGGTCTTCCAGTCCGCGCCGGCCGAAGCCATCTTCGAGGCCGGCAGGGCCTGGGCCAGGCCGTACGCGCCGGAGGAGGCGTTGGTCGCGGTGTGGTTCCAGCCGCTCTCGTGCGAGATGATCTTGTCGAAGGCGGCGAACTGGGCCGGGTCCTTGATCATCTGCTGCGCGATCGCCTTGGCGCTCATCGGGGCCGCCTGGGCGGGAACCGTGGCAAGCATGGAACCGGCGACACCGAGGGCGACGACGGTGCCCGCGAGGGCCTTCTTGGAGGTGGCGATGCGGCGGATGATGGCGTTGGACACGGATGGACCTTCCGACGGGGACAAGGGCGGTCGCACGCATGCCGAAGACATGCGTGAGCCACTCACGCAAAGGAGAGGGGTTCGTCGGCGGCGGGTGAAGTACCTGAAGTACCCCTGCCGCCTTGCGACTCATCCAGTTCTACAGACGCCCCGACGGCCTGGCAACGACCCCGCTTACTAGGGACCTTCGCAGTCGGGGGCCGACGGGCCTTCGGGGGCCCGGGAGGCGCGGCATCGGGCCTCCGGTGGCTACTATCCCGGTTCGTATGTGACGTGGGCCCTATGGGGCGGGTCACCAGCGGGACGCCCGAATCTCACCGATTGTCACCGGCTATACCCCTTTGAGGGAGCCATCTCGATGCCCGAATTGCCTAGTTATCGAAGGAAATGGGTGGAGTGGAGGCCGTCTCTCCTCCGTGGGGGGCTCTGAGGCCGGTGGCGGGCGGGTGGCCGCCCGCCGCGTGCAGCCGCCCTCCGGCCCGCACGCGCGCGCGTCCATCCGGGCGAAGGTTCCGGGAAACCCTGCCCGTCGCGCCTCACGGCGGGCCATGGTCGCTTCCAGGAAGAACGGCACGGAGAACAAGGATGGGGACATTGCATTTCTTGAGGCGCACCGGAACGGTCCTGGGCGCGGCCGCGCTGACCATGCTGGCCGTCCCGGCCCCCGCTCACGCCGCGGCGGTCGCGTGCGGCGGGGGGACGTCGACCGGCCGGGTGGCCGTCAACGGCTGCATCAGCGCCCAGCGGGGATCCGCCGGCAGGTTCCCCACGCGGGAGATCACGGCGCACATCAGGGCACGGAACACGGGAGCGAAGGGGCTGAACGTCTCCTACGAGGCGTTCTTCCGCGTCGTCGACGGTGGCCACTGGGAGAAAGTGGGCAGCGGCCGCACCCATGTCCGGGCCGGTGAGTCGATCGGCCCCCTCGAGGTGGGAAGCACGACCCGGGTGTGCGGTCCCGTGAAGGTCGAGATCCGGGTACACGCCCGGGCCGACGGCGCCGCCTGGAGCGGCTGGTCCCCCGCGGCCACGAAGCAGTGCCAGACCTGAGAGCCCGGCGTTCGCGTGCCCCCGGGCGGCGGGCCGGGGCACGCCGCCCGCGTCACGGGGATGCGGGCGGCGTCCAGCCCGGGTCGCGGCCGCTCAGTGCGAGCGTCCGGTCCAGCAGCGGGGCGTCGTCCGGTACGGGCACGACGGGTCCGAAGATGCCGTCGCCGCGGTCCCCCTCCTCGGCGGCCGCCAGCAGGAACGCGTGCGAGGAGCGGAGCGCGGCGTGATCGGGCGCGTACTCCTGGCCGGTGGCCCGGGCCAGGTCCCATCCGTGCAGCACCAGCTCGTCGACCGCCACCGCACCCGCGATCCCGCCGGGCAGGTCCACGCCGCCGGCGCGGGTCATGCCGGTCCAGGCGGCCGGGTCTTCCCAGGCCTCGGCGAGTTCGCCGAGGACCCCGGGCAGTTCCTCGCGCCAGCGGGCGGGCAGGGAGGGCGTGGCCGAGGTGGGGTCCGTGTCCGTCGTGGGGCCCAGGTCCTTGCGGGCGGCGTCGCGGAAGGCGACCGCGAGACCCGCGAGGTGGCCCAGCAGGTCACCGACCGTGTAGGCGGGGCAGGGCGTCCGGTCGGTGAGCCGGGCGTCCGGGACGGCCGCCGCGAGACGGGCCACGATCCGCGCCTGCGGTCCGAGATCGAAAGCGGTCGTACCGGTCATCTGCCGCTCCTCCTGAGAGTGGGTCTGAAGGGTAGACCGGCGGCGGGGCCCGTACTCATCGCGACGCGGCGCGGGGATGTGCCGGGCGCGTCCCGCTCGACGGGCACGCCGGCGCGGCGGAGGATGGGGCACTGTGATGACGGTCCTGGTGGTCGGCATACCGGAAGGCGTGGAGCTGGAGGTGCTGCGGTCGCGGATCCAGCGCAATCCCCACTTCCAGGTCATCTCCCATGCCCGCACGCCGGACGTCGCGCTGGCGCACGCCCGGGTCCTGCTCCCCGACATCACCGTGCTCACCCTGTCCGGCAGCTTCCGGGACGACCCGGCCGCGTTCGGCGTCTTCCGGGGGGTGCGCGCCCTGGACCCGCCGAGCGGGGTGGTGCTCCGCACGAGGGCCGACGCGACTCCCGTCGATCTCGACGTCGTCACCGTCGACGGGGCGGTCCACCTGGTGCGCGCGGGCGACGAGGAGGGGCTGATGCGGGCGCTGCGCACGATCGGTCTGCGCCGCGCGACCTGCGACCCGGACGAAATGCCCTGACCGGGCCCGCGGTCTCCCGCCCCCGGGCTCGCCGGCGGTTCGGGCGGCGGGGTCAGGCGGCGGGGCAGAGATTGGCCGGGCGGGCCGGGGCCGAGTCACGGGCCACGGTCGCGCACACCGGCCGCGCGGTCGGGACGGCTACGGCGGTGGCCGTGGCCTGCGAGCGGTTCCGGGTGAAGACGACGAGGCGCAGCACCGCGAACCGTGCGACACCGGCGAGTGCGCCGGCGCAGAGGTAGACGGCCTGTTCGAGGGGGGCGCCGGGAGCCGCCACCAGCTGGTGCAGGAGGAGCATCGCCAGGCAGGTCACCGCGTACGCCGCCGCGGCGGAGCCGGCCGACTGCGCGTGCTGGTGCCAGGTCGCGCGCCCGCCCGTGCCGAAGGTGAAGCGGGCGTGCAGCTCGGTGGCGAGGAGCGTGGAGGCCGCGGTGATCAGGGCGTTGGCCAGGGCCCAGGGTATGCAGGAGGCGAGGGCCGTCACGGCGAAGCTGGAGGCGAGTCCCACTCCGCCGCCGCAGAGCACGAAGCGGGTGAAGGCCGTGAGGGGGCCGGGCTCCGCCCGCTGCCGGCTCCGTGCTGTGTCCATGATCCGCCCCCTGATCGCCCGCCCCGCGCGACGCACCCCGCGGCCTGCGGCCGGGGCGCGCCACCCCATGACACCATTATGGCTCACACATGGCGCCATGGCGAGCCATTATTGGCGCCACGTGTGGCTTCGGGGCATCGCGGCCACACGGTCCGCAGGCCGGAAGGGGTTTCCTGTTCTCCGTTCCTGCTCTCCTGCTGTCCTGCTGTCCTGCTGTCCTGCTGTCCTGCTGTCCGGGCTTCCCGGGCCCGCGTGTGTCCGGGCCCCGTCCGCGCCCGCGGCGTCAGGGCGGGAGTGTCAGGGCCGGCGGTCCGCCTCCCGCATCGACAGGGGCGGGACCCTGCCCAGCACCACGAGCCGGTGGCGTACGGCCATGACGATCACCGCCGTCGCGACGATGACCATCCCGCCCAGCCGAAGGATCGCGTCGTAGGCCTCCTCGGGCGGCCGCTGCGGCGTCATCGCGGAGATCGCCGCCGCGGTCCCGGCGAGGGCGATCGCGCCCAGCGTGACCAGGAACGTCAGCAGCACGCCCGACGCCTCCCCCGCCCGGGCCGGTGCGACGACCTGCTGGGTCGCCACGCTGGAGAAGGTCCAGCCCAGTCCCAGGCCCAGGCCGCACCATGCGAACACCGGCACGTACAGCCACCAGGCATCGGCCTGGGCCAGCGCGTACATCCCGGTGCCCGCGACGGCCCCGGCGAGCGCCATCACCGCGGTCGGCCGCATGTACCGGGCCAGCCGCGCCCCGAGCGGCCCGCTGACCGCCACCAGCAGGGCCGGGGCCAGGAACACCGTGCCCGCCAGGAGCGGCGAGAGGCCGCGGACGCCCTGGAGGTAGAGCGTGGCGAGGAAGACGGTGACGCCGTAGCCCATGTTCGAGAGCGAGCCCATCCCGGTCACCAGGACGTACGGGACGTTGCGGAACAGCCGCAGATCGACCAGCGGGTGCCGGGCGAGGCGCTCGCGCACCAGGAACAGCCCGCCGGCCGTCACGGCCGCGGCGAAGCAGCCGAGAGTACGGGCACTCCCCCAGCCCCAGGCGTCCCCGCGCTCCACGGCCAGGGTCAGTGCCGCCAGCGAGCACACGATCAGGGCGCAGCCGAGGAGGTCGAGCTCGCGGGGCGCCGAGGTGTCGCGCGAGTTCGGTACGCAGGCGAGGGCGGCGAGCAGCGAGATCAGGCTCAGCGGGACCATCAGCCAGAAGATCCAGCGCCAGCCGGGCCCTTCGGTGAACCCTCCGCCCACGAAGGGCCCGAGCGCGGTCCCGATGTTGGCGACGCCGAAGACGGCGCCCAGGGCCTTGGCCCGGGTCTCCTCGGGAAAGGTGTTGGTGATCACGGACACGGACACCGGGAAGACGAACGCCGCGCCCACGCCCTGCGCGATCCGGGCCACCACCAGCAGACCGAGGCCGGGAGCCAGCGCGCAGCCCACGGAACCGGCCGTGAACAGGGCGAGCCCGGCCAGCAGGGTGCCCCGCCGTCCGAAGACGTCCCCCACCCGGCCGCCGACGATGAAGAAGCAGCCGATGGCGAGCATGTAGGCGGACAGGGTCCACTGCGCGGCCGAGTCCGTGATGCCGAGCTCCGCCGCGATGCCGGGAAGGGCGAGGTTGAGGGCGAAGAAGTCGAGCTGGATGCAGAACAGGGCGACGGCGACCGCGACGAAGGCCCCCGTCCTCCGCGCGGCCGGCGAGGACTCAGCGCGCATGGGGGCGTTCCTCTCGGCCGGGGCAGTCGGGACACCGCTGAATGGCCGCACGCAGGCCGTCATCCCATTGTGGGGCGGCCTGACGGGGGACGCAGTGCGGCTGGGGCCCCGGCGGGTGAAATGCGCAGGCCCGGCCGGGCGGGGGCCATCCGGGCGGGGCGCGGGGCCCGTGCGGCACGGCGGCCGGGGCGGCGGGGTGTTGCGGGCGCATGCTGTTGTCCCCCCTCTGTTGGAGAGGCCCGTGAGTGATCCCAGCCCCCGAGTGACCCCGAGGCCGGCGTCCGCCGCACCGGGTGATGCCGCTCCCGCTCCCGGGGTCATCGGCATCGGGCTCGCCGCGGTGCTGACGTTCGCGCTCGCCCAGGGTTCGTGGCAGTGGTTCGCCACGTTCATCGGGGTGACGCTCCTCGCGGTGATGTCCGCCTTCCAGCGGCGGGCGCAGTGGACTCCGGAGATCCGTTCGCCGTACATGCGCGGCCTGGTCGCGTACGCGCTGATCGTCGGCCTGTGCGTGGCGGTCGCGCTCGCTCCCCTGCTGCAGCGCCGGGCCTGGCTGTTCCCGATGCCGGGCACGCGCGGCGACTGTGTGCTGGCGGGGCGGTACGCGGCCCTTAAGGCGGAGGCGGCGCTGGGGAACCTGGCCGGCAATGACGCTGCGGCGCTGGCGTTCGCGCAGCAGGACCAGGCGCGCAAGGCGGTCGCCGAGTGCCTGGCGGCCACGACGACCCTGTGGCTGCCCCTGTACGGGCTGGGGGTGGCGGTGCTGGTGGGAGCGGTCGCGTGGCTCCGTGACCGGGCCCGGGCCCGGTCGGGCGCCGCCGGCTGAGGAGTTCCGGCTCCAGGGTGTCCTGCCGGCCGGTGCGCAGCCTTTCCAACCGGCGCAACCCGTACCGTCGTTCGCGCGTCTTGCAGGCCGGACCGCGGCCGTGGGCGTGCCCGCTGCGGCGTGGTCGTGACGCAGGTCACGGGAACCCGTCGTGGACGGCGGACAGCCGACAGGAGTGACAACACAGATGTGCATCCGGGTGCGGTCCCGGCCGTGGCCGTGTCCGGCCGCGATGTCCGGGGCCCGTGGCGGCTCCTGACTCCTGCCGGCCCGGCTCTCCTTCCCCCACTGCATTGTTCGAGAGGTCTTCACCATGCCCGCGGTCCCTGCCCGTTTCAGTGTCCTGTCCAAGGACTTCGCCGCCGCCCCCCACCGCTACTTCGCACGGCTGAGGGAGCGGGCTCCGGTGCACTACGAGCCGGCGATCGACAGCTACTTCCTCTCCCGCCACGAGGACGTGAAGCGGGTGCTGACCGACCATGAGGCCTTCAGCACCGAGATGTTGCAGGTGCGTGCCGAGCCGGTGATGCGCGGGCCGGTCCTCGCCCAGATGACCGGCGCCGAGCACACCGCGAAACGGAAGATCGTCGTACGGGCGTTCACCGGACGGGCCCTGGAGAGACAGATACGCGCCGTCCACGCCAACGCCGCCGAGCTCATGGCCCCTTTCCTCGCCCGGGGGCGGATGGACCTGGTCAACGACTTCGGCAAGCCGTTCGCCGTGCACGTCGCGCTCGACGTCCTGGGGCTCGACAAAGGGGACTGGCAGCAGGTGGCCGCCTGGCACGGCGGGGTCGCCGAGTTCGTCACCAGCCTCGCCCTCACCCCCGAGCGCCGCCGGCACTGCATCGACTGCGCCGAGGAGTTGGAGACCTATCTCCTGCCCGTCATCGAGCAGCGGCGCAGCCGTCCCGGCGACGATCTGATATCGAGGCTGTGCACGGCCGAGTTCGGCGGTGTCGTCATGAGCGACCGCGACGTCACCGCGCTGATCATCAACGTCCTGGTCGCCGCCGCCGAGCCGGCGGACAAGACGCTCGCCCTGCTCTTCAAGCACCTGATCGACCGTCCCGAGCAGCTGGCGCAGGTCCGCCGGGACCCGCGGCTGCTGGCCGCCGCGATCGCGGAGACCCTGCGATACAGCCCGCCGGTCCAGCTCATTCCCCGCCGGGCGGAGCAGGACGCGGTGTTCGCCGGCGCCACCGTCCCGGCCGGTGCGACCGTCTTCTGCATGATCGGCGCGGCCAACCGGGATCCCGGCGCCTTCGGTGACCCGGACGTCTTCGACATCCACCGCCCGGACCTGGGCGCCGCCCGTTCCTTCACCGCGGCCGCCCAGCACCTGTCCTTCGGCGCCGGACTGCACCAGTGCGTCGGCGCGGCCTTCGCGCGTGCCGAGATCGAGACGGTCGCCGCGATGCTGCTGCCCCTGCTCGACGAGGTCCGCTACAGCCCCGGTTTCCGCTACCGGGAAGCCGGCCTGTACACGCGGGGGCCGCTCGCGCTGTCGCTGGACTTCACCCCCGTCGGCTGAGAGCGCGGCGCCGGCCGTGACCTGCGGCCGTCTCGCCCGCCGGGCCTGTGCCGGGCCCTGCCTTCCGCGGCTGCGTGAGCCCGGATTTCGCTGTCCCCCACTTTGTTTCAGGAGAAGACGACCATGACGTCGACCGATATCGCCACGGCCATCCACGATCTGCTGTTCGAGCCGGGCCTGGACCTCGCCGAAGCCATCGACCGGCACTTCGCCCCCGACTACCGCCAGCGCACCAACGGCGTGTGGAGCGACAGGACGGGCTTCGCCCGGCACATGACGCGCCTGCGCTCGCTGGTCGGCAGCGGGCACGTCGAGGTCCACGAAGAGCTCCGCGACGGGCTGCTCTACGCCGACCGTCACACCGTCACCCTCGGCCACCGCGACGGCCACACCTCCCGTACCGAGGTGTACCTCTTCGCCCGGATGGCACCCGACGGCCGCTTCCGGCGCGTGGAGGAGACCACTCTGCTGATCACCGGAGACGCCGAGGACAACAACATCGGACTGGTCGGCTGACCGGGCCGGGAGCGAGGGAGAGGGGAGCCGCCATGGTGTCCGTGGGGGAAAGACTGAGCAGGGCGCGCGTACGGGCCTTCGTGGGACGGGACGAGGAACTCGGCCGGTTCGGGGAGGCGTTGGCCGGTGATCCGCAGGCGCCGTTCGCGTTCTACGTGTACGGGCCGGGCGGCATCGGGAAGTCGACGCTGCTGCGGCGGCTGGCGGACCACGCCCGTGCGTCGGGCCGGCTGCTCGTGGAACTCGACGGCCGGTTCGTCAGCCGGGACCCGGCCGATTTCGAGCACGCCACCGGTCCGTTCCTGGATGTTCCGGGCACGGTCCTGTTCGTGGACTCCTTCGAGCACTGCCAGTGGCTGGAGAGCTGGCTGTGGCACCACTTCCTGCCCCGAGCCGCGGACGACACCCTGGTGGTGCTGGCCGGGCGGCGTGCTCCGCAGCCGCAGTGGACCGCCGACCCCGCCTGGTCCCGGCTGCTGCACGTGAGCGAACTGGAGCCGTTCTCCGAGGAGCAGGCGCGGAGCCTGCTGGTGTCGGCGCAGATCCGGCCCGAACTGCGCGACCGGGTGCTGCGCTTCGCCGGAGGCAACCCGCTGGCGCTGTCGCTGGCGGCCGCGGCGGGATCGGAGGGGTGCGGCAGGCAGGAGATCTGGGCTCCGACGGCGGATGTGCTGCGCACCCTGCTGGCGGGGCTGATCGGGGAGGTGCCCACGGCGGCCCACCGCCGCGCCCTGGAGGTGGCGGCGCAGGCCCGTTCGACGTCGGAGGAACTCCTCGCGGCGGTGCTGCCCGAGGAGGACGTCCATCCGCTCTTCTCCTGGCTGCGGGACCTGCCGTTCATGGAGTCGACCCACCGCGGGCTCCATCCGCACGACGCCGCGCGCGAGACCCTCGCCGCCGACCTGCGCTGGCGGGCGCCGAACGCCTTCGAGTCGATGCGCCGGCGCCTGGCGGACGAGTACCTGCGCCTCCTGCGCGAGGCACCCGAGGAGCGGGTGTGGACCGTCACCGACGATCTCTTCTACCTCTTCCGGGAGGGCGAGACGCTGGCCCGGCTGCGGTGCTGGTCCCGCGAGGACGAGGTGCACGACCGTCCTCTGCACCCGGATGACATCGATGTCGTGCTGCGCATGGCCGAGGAGACCGAGGGGGCGGCCGGCGCGGAGCTGGTCCGCTACTGGGCGCAGCGCCAGCCGCAGGCGTTCAGCGTCTACCGGCTGGTGAGCACGGGCCGGATCGTGGCGTTCACGGCCCGGCTGGTCCTGCCGGCCCCGGCCGACCCCCGGGACGTGGCGGCCGATCCCGTCGTCGCGGCCGCCTGGCGGTACACCGAGGCCACCGCGCCGGTGGGTGCGGGCGAGCACATCGGCATCAGCCGTTTCTCGGTCTATCCCGAGCGGTACCAGGTTCCCTCGCGCGTCATCGACCTGAGCAGTTCCCGGGCCCATGCGGAGGCGGCGCGGGCCCGCGGCCGTGCCTACGGTTTCGCGGTGTTCCAGGACGCCGAGACCTGGGCCGGGCGGGTCAGGGGCACGCTCGACGACACCGGGGCGCGGCCGCGGGTGGGTGCGTACTCCTACGGGCTGTTCGGTGTGGACTGGCGCCGGCTGCCGGTGGAGGCATGGCTGCTGCGTTTCATATCGGCCACGGCCGGGCCGGCGCCGTCCGCGTCCGGGCCGTCGCCCGTCTCACGGGCCGCGTTCGACCAGGCCGTGCGCGAGGCGCTGGCGCACTGGCGCGATACGGACGCGTTCGCCGCCTGCGCTCTGATGCGTACCCGTCTGGCGGCCGACTTCGGTGAACCGGTCGGGGAGTTGCGTGCCCTGCTGCGCGGGGCCGTCGACGATCTCGCGGGGGATCCGCGCGGAGTGCGGGCGCGTGAGGCCCTGACGGCGGGCTACTTCTCCGGTGCGCCCACCCAGGAGGCCGCCGCGCGCCGTCTGGGTCTTCCGTACGGGACCTACCGTCGTCACCTGCGTCAGGGTCTGGACCTGCTCGGCGAGGCGTTGTGGCAGCGGGAGCTGCACGACCCGAGGTAGCGGCGGCGGGCGCGGGGCGGGCTGCGGCGGGGCGCCGGGTGGACAGGCGCGGACAGCAGTGGACAGTGGCCGCGCCCGCCGGGTCTGGATAGTGGACAGCGTCCGCGCCGAGTGTGTGCGTCATGAACGTTGCACTCACGCAGACGGGCCGGTCAGCACGCCGGCCCCCCGGGCCGGGAGCGGTGCTCGCGGCGCTCGCCGCGGCCCAGTTCACCGTCATGCTCGCCACCTCGATCGTCAATGTGGCGCTCCCTCAGATCCGTGACGGGGCGGGCCTGTCGGACGGCGGGACCACCTGGGTGGTCAACGCCTACGGCCTGGCGTTCGGGGCGCTGCTCCTGGCGGGCGGACGGGTCGCCGATCTCCTGGGCCGCCGCCGGGTGCTGGTGGCCGGGCTCGCGCTGTTCGTGCTGGCGTCGGTGGCGGCGGGGCTGGCCACCTCCCCCGGTGTGCTGATCGGTGCCCGTGCGGTGCAGGGGGCCGGCGCCGCCGCGATCGCCCCGGCCGCGCTCGCGCTGGCGATGGACGGGTTCCCGCCCGGGCCGGCGCGTGGCAGGGCGCTGGGGGTGTGGGGTGCGGTCTCCGGTGCGGGGGCCGCGGGCGGCGTTCTGCTGGGCGGTGTGCTCACCCAGGCGTGGGGCTGGCCGTGGATCTTCCATTCGGTGGCGTTCGGGGCGGTGCTGGTGCTGGCCGCGGTGGCCGTGCTGGTGCCCCGGGACGCCGTACGCGAGACGGCCGGGCGGTTCGACCTGCTGGGCACCGTCACCGTGACGCTGGCGCTGACCTGTCTGGTGTGGGGTCTGACCACCGCGCGCGGGGCCGGCTGGGGCGATCCGCCGGTGCTGGGCGCGCTCGGTGGCGCCGTCGTGCTGCTGGCGGCCTTCTGTGTGATCGAGCGGGGCCGGCCGCAGGCGCTGGTGCCGGTGCGGCTGCTCACCGCGGGCCGGGTCGGTGCGGGCAATCTGCTGATGGCCCTGCTGGGGTCCGTGTGGATCGCCCTGTTCTTCTTCCTGCCGCTGTACCAGCAGCAGGTCCTCGGGTCGGGCCCGCTGGTCACGGGAGTGGGGCAACTCCCCCTCGCCGGCGCCCATATGCTCGGCTCCGCCCTCGCCCCGCGCGTGGCCCGGCGGTTCGGTGCCACCGCGACCCTGACCGTGGCGCTGCTGACGGAGGCGGCCGGGCTGCTGTGGCTGTCGCGGATGAGCGCCGACGGCACCTACCCGGTGGACGTCCTCGGCCCGAGCGTCCTGGTCGGCCTGGGGCTCAGCGTCGCCTTCGTCCAGCTCACCGGGCTGGCCGTGGACGGTGTCCCGCGGCAGGACGCGGGTCTTGCCGGCGGGCTGGTGAACACCACCCGGCAGGTCGGCGGGGCGATCGGTCTCGCGGCCCTGGCCACCCTGGCCGGTTCCGTCACCGCCGGCGCGTCCGCGGACCGGCCCTCCCTGGAGGCGCTCACGGCCGGCTACCGGGCCGCCTTCACCGTCTCGGCCGCGGTCCTAGCCGTCACGGCCCTCCTCGCGCTGCTCCTCACCCGCCGCACGGGGGCGCGTACCCCGGCCGCCCCCGCCGGGCCGGCTTCCGATCCGGCTCCCGGCCCGGCGGGCTCTCCGCTCTCCCCCGTCCGGCAGAACACTCCCTAGGCCGCCGGATCCGTACGACGGGCACGCCCGGAACGCCCGGCACCACCGGTACATGTCGTCCAGAACAGGAAGAAGCACAGCCATGGTCACCATCGACGAGAGCGCTCCCGTCATCGTCCGCCTGAGCACCGTGATCGACGCCCCGCTCGAGAGCGTGTGGGCGCTGCACACCGACATTGCGGCCTGGCCGCTGTGGAACCCGGACGTGGTCCGGGTGGAGGCCGAGGGGCCGCTGCGGCCCGGCGGGTCGTTCAGCTGGCGCACCCACGGCCTGGACATCACCTCCACCGTGCGGGAGCTGGTTCCCGGGGAGCGGATCGTGTGGGGCGGTCCCGCCGCCGGTATCACCGGCGTGCACGTGTGGACGTTCGAGCAGGACGGCGGGCGCACCACCGTCCGCACCGAGGAGTCCTGGAGCGGCGCCCCGGTCGAGGCCGCGGCCGACGACCTCCACAAGGCCCTCCACGACTCCCTGGAGAGCTGGCTCTCCCACCTCAAAAGCCGTGCCGAACAGGCTGCCTGACCACCTCTCACACCGATCGAGGAGATATCTGCCATGACCACTGCGAAGCCGTACCTGACCGGCCACTACACCCCCCTCACCGAGGAGGTCACCGCCACCGGCCTCACCGTCGAGGGTTCCCTGCCCCCCGAGCTGAACGGCCGGCTGCTGCGCAACGGGCACAACCCCAAGCCCGGTGTCACTCCCAGCCACTGGTTCAAGGGCAGCGGCATGGTCCACGGCATCCGCCTGCGTGCGGGCCGCGCCGAGTGGTACCGCAACCGCTGGGTGCACACTCCCGCCCTGGACGGCGCCCCGTACATGACCGAGCGCGGGCCGGACCTGAGCGCCAGCACCGCCGGTACGCACATCATCGAGCACGGCGGACGCCTGCTGGCGCTGTGCGAGGCGAACTTCCCCTTCGAGCTCACCCCGGAGCTGGAAACGGTCGGCGCCCACGACTTCGGCGGCAAGCTGCGCAGTGCGATGACCGCGCACCCCAAGGAGGACCCGGTGACCGGGGAGCTCCACTTCTTCGGGTCCTCGCCGTTCCCGCCGTTCCTGACGTACTACGTCGCGGACGCCAAGGGCGAGATCACCGACAGTGCCGATGTGCCGGGGGCGACCGCCTCGCTCAAGCACGATTTCGCGATCACCCGCCGTCATGTGGTGTTCGTCGAGGGCAATGTCACCTTCGACGCCACGGAGCACTCCGGTATCCCCTACAGCTGGAGCGATCACCAGCCCGCCCGTATCGGTGTCATGCCGCGCGGTGGTGACGGGGCCCGGCACGTCCGCTGGTTCTCCATCGAGCCCGGCAACATGCTGCACGTCTCCAACGCCTACGAGGACGGCCTGGGCCGCATCGTCCTGGAGGGTCCCACCGTGGACCGCGAGGGCTTCCGGCTCTCCTGGAACTGGTGGGTCGGGGCGCCCGGGCGCGGCAGTGAGCCCGGCTCCCGCTCCTACACCCGCCGTTGGGTGATCGACCTGGCGGAGGGGACCGTCGGCGAGCAGATCATCGACGATCTGCCGGTGGAGTTCCCGACCCTCAACGAGGACTTCCTGGGTGTGGAGAACCGCTACCAGTACGCGATCGCCTTCCCCGACGAGAACGGTTTCGGCGGCTACGGTGTCGTCAAGTACGACCGCACCACCGGTGCCCGCCGCATCCACCAGGTGGGCGATGCCCGGATGCCGAGCGAGGCCGTCTTCGTGCCCGCCGCCGATGCCACGAGCGAGGACGACGGCTATCTGCTGACCGTGGTCTCCGACCTCAAGCAGGACTCCTCCCAGCTGCTGGTCCTGGACGCCTCCGGCCTCGACAGGGTCGCCACCGTCCATCTGCCCCACCGGGTGACGGCCGGAATCCACGGCTCCTGGGTCCCCGACAGCGAGCTGGACCACGGCAACGGCTGACGTGCCGTCCCGGGGGCGCGGTATCGCCCGCGCCCCCGGCGAGACCGTCACCACCCCCGCCCGTCCCGGATGGAGATCTGCCACCATGTCCAGCCCCACCACCGCCTTGCCGCCCGCCGCCGTTCGTGAGGCCGGCGGCCGTGGCCGCCCTCGCGAGGTCGACAACCGTGCGGCCTACGTCAGTTTCGGACTGGCCTACCTGCTCGGCCACGGCACGGCCGCGGTCTCCCGGGGGCCCGCTCCCCTGCTCGGCCTGCCCGACTGGCTGCCCATGACGCTCCTCGGCGGCGGACTCGTCGCCGGCATCACCATGGCCACCCTGGCCGCGCTGCGGGCCCAGCACGGGGCCTCCGCACCGGAGGTCCTCTCGGGCAAGCTGCTCGGCGCGGCCTGGATCACGGCCTTCACGGCCCTGTTCCTGGCCATCACCGGCCTGACCTCCGTGCTCGGCCAGCCGGATCTCCAGTCCGTGCTGTGGCCGGCCGGCTCCGGGCTCGTCGTCGGCCTGGTCTACCTCGCCGAAGGCGCCGTACGCCGCAACGTGCTGCACTACAGCCTCGGTGTCTGGCTGGCCCTGGCCTCCACCGCGGCCCTCGCGTTCACCGCCCCCGCCTTCTACTGGGTCCTCACCCTCGCGGGCGGCGGCGCCTACGCCCTGGCCGCGGTCCTCGAACACCGCCGGCTGCACGCGCGCTGAAGGGGGCGGCGGTCCGCGCCGCTCGAGACATGCTGGAGGCTCGCTCGATTCCCCTGCGACGCGGGCCGCCATCGCCCGTATAGTCGCCATGACTTGACGATTCGATGACCCGTTCCCGAAGAATCGATGACCCAGAAGCTCCGTGGACGGGCGAGCAGGGGGACACACGATGGAGACCGCACGCCTGGCCTCGCTCATCGCCGCGACGGTCACGATGGGGCTGGTCAGCGGCCTGTTCTACGGCTTCTCCGTCTCCGTGATGCCGGGCCTGAAGCGCAGCGACGACCGTACGGTCATCGAAGTCATGCAGAACATCAACAAGGCCATTCTCAACGGCTGGTTCGTCCTCGGTTACATCGGTGCGTTCCTCTTCACCGCGCTGGCGCTGGCCCTGCACATTCCCTCGGACGGCCGTGACGTGCTGCCGGCGCTGATCGCGGCGCTGGTCTGCTACATCCTGTCGATGGGGCTGACCAACAAGGTGAACATCCCTTTGAACAACGCCCTGGAGAAGGCCGGCCCGGTCGCCCGGATCGGTGACCCGGCTGCCGTCCGGCGGGCCTTCGAGGGGCCCTGGAGCCGCGCCAACGTCTGGCGCACGCTGCTGTGCACGGCTGCGGTCGGCTTCCTGGCCTGGGCCCTGTACCTGCACGGGCAGACCGGCTGACCGCATGAGGGAGTCCCCCGGCCGGGCGGCGGGGGACTCCATGGCGTGGCGGCAGGTGTCAGCGGGTGGCGCGGCCGTAGAGGACCAGGGCCCGCGAGAGGGCCGTCAGGGCCACCGTGCACAGCAGGGTGCGGATGATGTTGGTGGCGACCCAGGTGCTCTTGAACTTGTCGACGATCGAGAAGTCCGCGAGCTTCGCGGCGTCGCCGGCGTCGGCGAGTTCGTTGTTGAGCGGGATGTTCACCGAGAAGGTGATCATCAGGACGACGAAGTAGGCGACGGTGGCCGCACCGACCCAGATGGCGACGCTGCGGCGGCCCTTGCGGAACTCGACGATCGCCGAGGCCGCGGAGGCCAGCAGGGCGAGGACGAACGCCATGCCGAAGAGGCCGTTGCCGTCGATCGCCGCGTTGAAGTTCTGCATCGCGGTGACGTACGTACGCTCGTCACCGGCGGCCAGTCCCGGCATCACCGAGACGTCGAAGGCGAAGAAGAGGCCTGCCATCAGGCCGACGAGGACCGTGGAGAGCAGGAGGAGGACGGTGGCCGCCTTGCCTCGCTCCGCGGTCGCCGGTGCGGGCGGTCCGGGCTGGGCGTAGGAGCCGGGCGGGGCGGTGTAGGGAGCCGGGCCGCCGGCGGGGTACTGCTGGTGGCTACCGGCCGGATTGGGGTTCATGGGACATCCTCATCTGCGGGTGGTGGAGTGGTGCTCGCCCTCGGCGCGGACATCCGATCGTGGCATTCCCCGGGATACCCGGCCACGGGGTTCCACCGGCTCTCGAGTGGTGCTCGAGAGCCGGTGGCGTGATCCGTTCGGTCAGTAGCGGTAGTGGTCCGGCTTGTACGGGCCCTCGACCTGGACGCCGATGTAGGCGGCCTGCTCCGGGCGGAGCGTGGTGAGGCGGACGCCCAGGGCGTCCAGGTGCAGACGCGCGACCTTCTCGTCCAGGTGCTTGGGGAGCACGTAGACCTCGGTCGGGTACTCCTCCGGCTTGGTGAAGAGCTCGATCTGGGCCAGGGTCTGGTCCGCGAAGGAGTTCGACATCACGAACGACGGGTGACCGGTCGCGTTGCCCAGGTTCAGCAGACGGCCCTCGGACAGCACGATCAGGACCTTGCCGTCGGGGAACTTCCAGGTGTGGACCTGCGGCTTGACCTCGTCCTTGACGATGCCCTCGATCTTCGCGAGACCGGCCATGTCGATCTCGTTGTCGAAGTGGCCGATGTTGCCCACGATCGCCTGGTGCTTCATCTTGGCCATGTCCGCGGCCATGATGATGTCCTTGTTGCCCGTGGTCGTGATGAAGATGTCGGCCGTCTCCACGACATCGTCGAGGGTGGCGACCTGGTATCCGTCCATCGCGGCCTGCAGCGCGCAGATCGGGTCGATCTCCGTGACGATGACACGCGCACCCTGACCGCGCAGGGACTCGGCGCAGCCCTTGCCGACGTCGCCGTAACCGAAGACGACCGCGACCTTGCCGCCGATGAGGACGTCGGTGGCACGGTTGATGCCGTCGATCAGCGAGTGACGGCAACCGTACTTGTTGTCGAACTTCGACTTCGTCACGGCGTCGTTCACATTGATCGCCGGGAACAGCAGGCTGCCCTCGGACATCATCTCGTACAGACGGTGCACACCGGTGGTGGTCTCCTCGGTCACACCGCGGACGCCGGCGGCCAGCGCCGCCCAGTCGATGCCGGTCTTGCCCAACAGGCCGAGGACCAGGGCCATTTCCTCATTGTCGGCGGTGGACGGGTCCGGGACGGAGCCGGCCTTCTGGTATTCGACGCCCTTGTGGACGAGGAGGGTGGCGTCGCCGCCGTCGTCGAGGATCATGTTGGGTCCGGCGTGCCCGGGCCAGGTCAGCGCCTGCTCCGTGCACCACCAGTACTCCTCCAGCGTCTCGCCCTTCCAGGCGAAGACGGGTATGCCCTGCGGGTTCTCCGGGGTGCCGTTCGGGCCCACCGCGATGGCGGCGGCCGCGTGGTCCTGGGTGGAGTAGATGTTGCAGGACACCCAGCGGACGTCGGCGCCGAGGGCGACGAGGGTCTCGATGAGCACGGCCGTCTGCACGGTCATGTGCAGCGAGCCGGTGATCCGGGCACCGGCCAGCGGCTGCGCCTGGGCGTACTCGGCGCGGATCGACATCAGGCCCGGCATCTCGTGCTCGGCCAGGGTGATCTCCTTGCGGCCGAACGCGGCGAGAGAGGTCTGCGACCTTGAAGTCCATGAGTTCTACTCCGTGATGGTGGTGGCTGGGTCGTGGCTGACGTTCAGGTTCTGATGGATCTCTAGAGTCGCGGTGGACTTGTTGAGGGTGATGTAGTGCAGGCCGGGTGCGCCCTCGGCGAGGAGGCGCTCGGACATGGCGGTCGCGTACTCGACACCGATGCGGTGCCCGGCCGCGGGGTCGTCCTTCGCCGCTTCGAGGCGCTGGGCGAGGGCGTCGGGGAAGCGGGCGTCGCTGAGCTCGGCGAAGCGCCGGATCTGGCGGAAATCGGTCGCCGGCATGATCTCGGGGATGACCGGGGTCAGGCAGCCGACGGCGAGGAGCCGGTCCCGCAGCCGCAGGTAGTCCTCGGCGTGGAAGAACATCTGGGTGATGGCGTAGTCGGCGCCGGCGTGGCATTTGGCGGCGAAGTGGCGGATGTCCTCGGTCCAGGAGGGTGAGCGGGGGTGGCGCTCGGGGAACGCCGCCACGCCCACGGTGAAGTCGCCGAGCCGGCGGATGAGTTCGACCAATTCGTGGGCGTGGGTCAGGCCGTCCGGGTGGGGCGTCCACTGCCCTTTCGGGTCGCCGGGCGGGTCGCCGCGCAGGGCGAGGATGTCGCGGATGCCGGCGTCGGCGTACTGGCCGATGATGTGGCGCAGTTCGGCGACCGAGTGTCCGACGGCGGTCAGGTGGGCGACCGGGCGCAGGGTGGTCTCGGCGGCGATGCGCTTGGTGACCTCGACGGTGCGGGTGCGGGAGGAGCCGCCGGCGCCGTAGGTGACGGAGACGAAGGAGGGGGCGAGGGCTTCGAGGCGGCGAATGGCCGCCCACAGGGTGCGTTCCCCGGCGTCGGTCTTCGGGGGGAAGAACTCGAAGGAGAAGGTCCGCCGGCCCTGGGCCAGTAGTTCACGGACCCCGAGGGGTGCGGGGGCGGGGGCGCGGGACGTGCGGGGGCGTTCGGCGGTGGCGGCCAGGGCAGCCGGCATGTCGGACTCCTTTCCGGCTTGTGGGGGGTCAGCGTGCGTTGAAGTAGTTGGCTTCGGGGTGGTGGATGACGATGGCGTCGGTGGACTGCTCGGGGTGGAGCTGGAACTCCTCGGAGAGGAGGACGCCGATGCGTTCGGGCTGCAGGAGGTCGGCGATCTTGGCGCGGTCCTCCAGGTCGGGGCAGGCGGGGTAGCCCAGCGAGTAGCGGCAGCCCTGGTATTCGGTGCGGAACATGCCGGCCATGGACTGCGGGTCGGATCCGCCGATGCCGAGGTCGGCGCGGACGCGGGCGTGCCAGTACTCGGCGAGGGCCTCGGCGAGCTGGACGGACAGGCCGTGGAGTTCCATGTATTCGCGGTAGGCGTCGGCGGCGAAGAGCCGGGCGGTCTCCTCGCCGATGCGGTTGCCGACGGTGACGACCTGGAGGCCGACGACGTCGGTCTCGCCGGACTCCTCGGGGCGGAAGAAGTCGGCGAGGCACAGGCGGCGGCCGCGCTGCTGGCGGGGGAAGGTGAAGCGGGTGCGCTCGGAGCCGTTCTCGCCCAGGATGATGAGGTCGTCGCCCTTGGAGACGCAGGGGAAGTAGCCGTGTACGACGGCGGCTTCGAGGAGGCCGTCGGTGTGCAGTTTGTCCAGCCAGCCGCGCAGCCGGGGCCGGCCGTCGGTGGCGATGGTGTCGGCGTCCTTGAGGCCCCACTGGCCCTTGAAGAGGGCGGTCTCGTCGAGCCAGGAGGCGTAGTCCTTGAGGGGAATGCCCTTGACGACGCGGGTGCCCCAGAACGGCGGGGTGGGGACCGGGTTGTCGGCGGCCACGTCGGAGCGGCCGGCTTCGGCCGGTTCGGTGGTCTGGAGGAGGGGGGTGTCGCGTTTGGGTACGCGGCGTTGTTTGAGGGGCGGGAGTTGGGCTCCGGGTACGTTGCGCTTGACTCCCATGAGGGCGTCCATGAGGCGCAGGCCCTCGAAGGCGTCGCGGGCGTAGCGGACTTCGCCCTCGTAGATTTCGTGGAGGTCCTGTTCGACGTAGGCGCGGGTGAGGGCGGCGCCGCCGAGGATGACGGGGTAGTCGGCGGCCAGCTTGCGCTGGTTGAGCTCCTCCAGGTTCTCCTTCATGATCACGGTCGATTTCACGAGGAGACCCGACATGCCGATGACGTCGGCCTTGTGCTCCTGCGCGGCTTCGAGGATCGCGGAGACCGGCTGCTTGATGCCGATGTTGACGACGTTGTAGCCGTTGTTGGTGAGGATGATGTCGACGAGGTTCTTCCCGATGTCGTGGACGTCACCGCGGACGGTCGCCAGCACGATCGTGCCCTTGCCCTCGTCGTCCGTCTTCTCCATGTGCGGCTCGAGAAAGGCCACGGCCGTCTTCATGACCTCGGCCGACTGCAGGACGAACGGAAGCTGCATCTGGCCGGAGCCGAACAGCTCACCGACGACCTTCATGCCCTCCAGGAGGGTGTCGTTGACGATGTCGAGGGCGGGGCGGGCCTGCAGGGCCTCGTCGAGGTCCGCCTCCAGGCCGTTCTTCTCACCGTCGATGATCCGCCGCTGCAGCCGCTCGTCCAGCGGCAGCGCAAGGAGTTCCTCGGCGCGGCCGGCCTTCATCGACTTGGTGTTGACGCCCTCGAAGAGGGCCATCAGCTTCTGCAGCGGGTCGTAATCGCCCTCACGCCGGTCGTAGATCAGGTCGAGGGCCGTGGTGACCTGCTCCTCGTCGAACCGGGCGATCGGCAGGATCTTGCTCGCGTGGACGATCGCCGAATCCAGACCGGCCTTCACGCACTCGTCCAGGAACACGGAGTTCAGCAGCACGCGCGCCGCCGGGTTCAGGCCGAACGAGATGTTGGAGAGGCCGAGGGTGGTCTGGACGTCCGGGTGAAGCCGCTTGAGCTCACGGATCGCCTCGATCGTCGCGATGCCGTCGCCCCGGGACTCCTCCTGGCCGGTGCAGATCGTGAAGGTCAGGGTGTCGATGAGGATGTCCGACTCGCGGATCCCCCAGTTGGCGGTCAGGTCCTCGATGAGCCGCTCGGCGATGGCGACCTTGTGCCCGACGGTCCGGGCCTGGCCCTCCTCGTCGATGGTCAGCGCGATCAGAGCAGCCCCGTGCTCCTGGGCCAGGCGGGTGACCAGCGCGAACCGCGACTCCGGACCGTCGCCGTCCTCGTAGTTCACCGAGTTGATCACAGCGCGGCCGCCGAGCTTCTCCAGGCCCGCCCGGATGACCGGGACCTCGGTGGAGTCCAGCACGATCGGCAGGGTCGAAGCGGTCGCGAAACGGCCGGCGAGCTCCGCCATGTCCGCGACACCGTCACGGCCCACATAATCCACACACAGATCGAGCATGTGGGCGCCCTCACGGATCTGGTCCCGGGCCATCTCCACACAGTCGTCCCAGCGGGCCTCCAGCATCGCCTCACGGAACTTCTTCGACCCGTTCGCGTTCGTCCGCTCACCGATCGCCATGTACGACGTGTCCTGCCGGAACGGCACCGTCTGATACAGCGACGCCGCACCCGGCTCGGGGTGGGGATCGCGGGTGGTCGGGGTGAGTCCGCGGACCCGCTCGACGACCTGGCGCAGGTGTTCGGGGGTGGTGCCGCAGCAGCCGCCGACCAGGGAGAGGCCGTAGTCGCGGACGAAGGTCTCCTGGGCGTCGGCGAGTTCGGGGGCGGACAGCGGGTAGTGGGCGCCGTCCTTGGTCAGCACCGGCAGGCCGGCGTTCGGCATGCAGGACAGCGGGATGCGCGCGTTGCGCGCCAGGTAGCGCAGGTGCTCGCTCATCTCGGCGGGGCCGGTGGCGCAGTTGAGGCCGATCATGTCGATGCCGAGCGGCTCCAGCGCGGTCAGGGCCGCGCCGATCTCCGAACCCAGCAGCATCGTGCCGGTGGTCTCGACGGTGACGGAGCAGATCAGCGGGACGGTGATGCCCAGGGCCGCCATGGCGCGGTGCGCGCCGATGATCGAGGACTTGGTCTGCAGGAGGTCCTGGGTGGTCTCCACCAGCAGCGCGTCCGCGCCGCCGGAGATCAGGCCCTCGGCGTTGATCTGGTAGGCGTCACGGATCTGCCCGTAGGTGATGTGGCCCAGCGTCGGGAGCTTGGTGCCGGGGCCCATCGAACCCAGCACCCAGCGCTGCTGACCGGTGGAGGCCGTGAACTCGTCCGCGACCTCGCGGGCGATCCGGGCACCGGCCTCGGACAGCTCGAAGTTGCGTTCGGCGATGTCGTACTCCGCGAGCGCCGCGTAGTTCGTGCCGAAGGTGTTCGTCTCCACACAGTCCACACCCACCGAGAAGTAGGCCTCGTGGACCGAACGCACGATGTCCGGGCGGGTGACGTTCAGGACCTCGTTGCAGCCCTCCAGCTGCTGGAAGTCCTCCATGGTCGGGTCCTGCGCCTGCAGCATCGTCCCCATGGCCCCGTCGGCCACGACCACACGCGTCGCGAGCGCCTCTCTGAGGGCATCGGCCCGGGTCTGGGTATCCGTCGTGTTCGTCGTCATATCAGCTGCCCCAGCTTCGGCTCCAGCAGCCCGGCCGCGTGCTCCCCGTACACCGTGCGGACGGTGGCGAGGAGCAGGTCGGGCTGGATCTCGTACGACTGCGAGCCCACGGCCGCCAGGACCAGCGCGGACATGGCGCAGCCGAGCTGGGCGGCGGTCTCCTGCGGGAGTCCCCAGCCGACGGCGGCCAGGAAGCCGGAGCGGAAGGCGTCTCCGACGCCGGTCGGGTCCGCGGCGTGGACGTCGGGGACGGCGGGGACGGTGAGGGTGGGTGCGTTCTTGGTGTCGATGCGGACGCCCTGGGCGCCGAGGGTGGTGATCCAGGTGCCGACGCGGTCGAGGACGTCCTCGTGGGTCCATCCGGTGCGTTCGCGCAGCAGCGCGGATTCGTACGCGTTGGTGAAGAGCCAGCGTGCTCCGGTGACGAGGCTGCGCACCTCGTCGCCGGTGAGGCGGGCGAGTTGCTGGGAGGGGTCGGCGGCGAAGGCGATGCCGAGCTCCCGGGCCTGTTCGGTGTGGCGGACCATCGCGCCGGGGTCGTTGGGCGAGACGAGGATCAGGTCGAGGGGGGTGTGGGCGTGCAGGGTGTGCAGGTCGATGCGGGCGGACTCGGCCATCGCGCCGGCGTAGAAGGAGGCGATCTGGTTGGAGTCCTGGTCGGTCATGCACATGAAGCGGGCGGTCTGGTGCTCGGCGGAGACGTGCACGGCGCCGGTGTCGACTCCGTGTTCCTTGAGCCAGACCTCGTACTCGGCGAAGTCGGGTCCCACGGCGCCCGCGAGGAGGGGGGTCATGCGCAGGCCGCCGAGTCCGTAGGCGATGTTGGCGGCCACTCCCCCGCGCCGTACCTCGAGGGTGTCGACGAGGAAGGACAGGGAGATGTGGTGCAGCTGGTCGGGGAGCAGCTGGTCGACGAACCGGCCCGGGAAGGCCATGAGGTGATCTGTGGCGATGGATCCGGTCACCGCGATACGCACGTGGACTCCTGTGAGCTGGTCTGTTGTCGGCGGGGCGGGGTGGTGGGTCGGGACGGCAGGGGCGGGCGGGGCTGCCGCTGGAGGGGTGCTGCCGGTCGCGTGAGGGGCGGGCGGGCCGGGGCGGCGGCCGTCGGTGGGCGACGGCCGCCGGTCCGGGCGGGTCCGGGGCGTGCTCAGGCGCCGGCGGCGGCCTTCAGCAGTTCGGCGCGGTCGGTGCGCTCCCAGGTGAAGTCGGGGAGTTCGCGGCCGAAGTGGCCGTAGGCGGCGGTCTGGGCGTAGATGGGGCGCAGCAGGTCGAGGTCGCGGATGATGGCGGCCGGGCGGAGGTCGAAGACCTCGGCGATGGCGTCCTCGATCCTGGTGATGTCGGTCTTCTCGGTGCCGAAGGTTTCGACGAAGAGGCCGACGGGCTCGGCCTTGCCGATGGCGTAGGCGACCTGGACCTCGCAGCGCGAGGCGAGGCCGGCGGCGACCACGTTCTTGGCGACCCAGCGCATGGCGTACGCGGCGGAGCGGTCGACCTTGGAGGGGTCCTTGCCGGAGAAGGCGCCGCCGCCGTGGCGGGCCATGCCGCCGTAGGTGTCGATGATGATCTTGCGGCCGGTGAGGCCGGCGTCGCCCATGGGGCCGCCGATCTCGAAGCGGCCGGTGGGGTTGACCAGGAGGCGGTAGCCGGCGGTCTCCAGTTTGATGCCGTCGTCCGCGAGCTGTGCGAGGACGTGCTCGACCACGTGTGCCTTGATGTCGGGGGCGAGCAGTGCTTCGAGGTCGATGTCGGAGGCGTGCTGGGAGGAGACGACGACGGTGTCGAGGCGGACGGCCTTGTCGCCGTCGTACTCGATGGTGACCTGGGTCTTGCCGTCGGGGCGCAGGTACGGGAGGGTGCCGTTCTTGCGGACCTCGGACAGGCGGCGGGAGAGCCGGTGGGCGAGGTGGATGGGCAGTGGCATGAGCTCGGGGGTCTCGTCGCAGGCGTAGCCGAACATCAGGCCCTGGTCGCCGGCGCCCTGCTTGTCGAGTTCGTCCTCGTCGCCCTCGACCCGGTTCTCGTAGGCGGTGTCGACGCCCTGGGCGATGTCCGGGGACTGTGCGCCGATCGAGACGGACACGCCGCAGGAGGCGCCGTCGAAGCCCTTGACGGAGGAGTCGTAGCCGATTTCGAGGATCTTCTCGCGTACGAGCTGCGCTATCGGCGCGTAGGCCTGGGTCGTCACCTCGCCCGCGATGTGCACAAGACCGGTGGTGATCAGTGTCTCGACGGCGACGCGGGAGGCGGGGTCCTGGGCGAGCAGTGCGTCGAGGATGGTGTCGCTGATCTGGTCGGCGATCTTGTCGGGGTGTCCCTCGGTCACGGACTCCGAGGTGAACAGACGACGGGACATGTCACTCCTGGTGGTGTGGGACGGGGTGTCGGGTCGGGCGGGGAGGGTCAGGGCCGGGCGGTGGTGGTGGCTGCGGCTGCGGCCGTCTCCAGGGTCCTGGCG
This sequence comes from Streptomyces sp. NBC_01232, assembly GCF_035989885.1. GTDB lineage: Bacteria > Actinomycetota > Actinomycetes > Streptomycetales > Streptomycetaceae > Streptomyces. The sequence continues at coordinate 8,560,840 of NZ_CP108518.1, read as the reverse complement.
AGGGCGCGGACCGGGTCGGGGTCGCCTTGGGTGGTGAGGGCGCCGCCGATCGCCACGAGGGGCGGGTGCCAGCCGTGGGAGGCGATGCGTTCGGCCACTTCGCAGGCGAGGGAGCCGGCGCCGGAGAATCCGCCCAGCAGCAGCGGCTCGCCGCGGGCGAGGGCGGGGCGGAGTGCGGCCAGGACGGTCCGTGCGTCGGCGGGCGGCGCCACGGTGGTCAGCGTCTGCGGGCCGGGGTAGGCCGCGGCGAGCGCGTCGTAGCAGCCCGGTGGTGCGTCGGGCGGTGGGACCAGGCAGATCGTGCCGGCGCCGGTACGGGCGGCCGCGCGCAGGATCCGCAGGGTGCGGGCGGCGGGGGCGGGGCGGGCGATGCGGGGTACGGGGCCGGCGTCGAGCAGGGTCAGGGCCTCGGCGACGGTGGTGGTCCCGCCGGTGGTGGCGGGCAGTTCGCGCAGCAGCAGGGTGGTCTGGGCGAGTGTTTCGGCGGCGTCGGAGTCGGTGATGCGGGTCCGGTCGTAGACGCAGGTGAGGACGAGCCCGCCGTCGGTGTCGTGGTGTGCGGTGAGGGTGAGGGGGTGCGCGGTGTGTGCGCCGATGGCCTCGGCGGCGCCGACGCGTACGCCCTCGGTGGCGAGTTCGGTGTGGACGGGGTCGTCGTCGGCGGGGCCGGTGGGCGCGTGTGCTTCGAAGGCGATGAGGGAGTCGGGGATCCGGCGGGCGCCGGCGTCGGGGCCGTGGGGGGTGGGCGGGGACCACTGGGCGGCCTGGCCCGGGGAGACCCATTCGTAGGAGGCGGCCTCCAGGGCCTGGCCGGCCAGTGCGCTCAGCAGGCGGGTCAGGGGGGTGGCGGGGTCGATGCGCACGTGCAGCGGGAGGGCGCCGCGCAGTGGGCCGGGGAGGCGTTCGGCGCCGGGGAGCGGGATGCCCCGGCCGGAGACGGCCGCCGCGAAGGTGACCGCGGGCGCGTGCGGGGTGGCGCGGTGGAGCTGGAGGGCCCAGGCGGTGTGCAGGGCGGTGCTCTCCGTCGCGCCGTGGGCCGCCGCCCAGTTCCGCAGGTGCCGTGCCTCGTGCGGGGTGAGGCGTTGGCGGGTCCGTCCGTGGCCGCGCAGCCGCGGGCGGCCGGCCGTGCGGTGCCCGGGCAGGCCGGCGGCGCCGGGCGGGGCGCCGGTGCGGGCCCAGAACGCGCGGGCCGGTGCCGGGTCCTGCCGGGCCAGCCAGCGCATGTGGTCGCGGATGTCGGGGCGCCGTTCGCTGCCGACCGGCCGTCCGTCGGCGAGGTAGGCCCGGTAGAGGGTGCGCTGGAGCAGGCGTGCGCTCCAGCCGTCGAGGAGGGCCTGGTGGTAGGTCAGGAGTACCCGGAACACCGGGCCGGGTTCCTCCAGCAGTGCGATGCGCAGGGCTGTGCCGGGCCGGTACAGGTCGAACTCGCGCATCCGTTCGCTGAGGAGCAGGGCGTGCCAGTCGGCGCTGCCGCGGGGATGGCGTTCCAGTTGCGGGGCGGCGTGCGGGTGGACGGCCAGGAGCGGGGTGGCGCCGGGCGCGGCGGGCCTGGCCAGTGCGGTGCGCAGGACCGCTTCGGTGTCGTACAGCGTCTGCCAGGCGGCGGCGAACCGCGGGGTGTCCAGCGGCCCGTACCAGCGCCAGTGGAGCTGCTCCACGTGCAGGCCGGCGCCGGGGTGGGTCATCGCGTCGAGCAGTACGTCGTGTTGGAGGGGTGTGGTGGGCGGCAGCCGTTCCGGTTCCTGGTCGCCGCATCCGGTGTGTGCGGCGCATCCGGTGGGTGCTGCGCATCCGGCGTCCGTGGGATGCGTGGCACAACCGGCGTCTGTGGCGCATCCGGCGTCTGCGGGGTGTGCGGCGGCGTGGTGTCCGCGGGCGGCGCCGGGCCGCCCCTCCCCCGCCGCGGCCCCGGTCAGCAGGTCGGACAGCCGTCCGGCGGGGAACGGTGGCGGGGGCAGGGTGAGCGTGTGGTGGTGGTCGGTGTGCCGGTGCAGTGTCGGTGTGCACGGCGGCAGCGACGCGAGGGCGGCGGTGAGCGCGGCAGGGGTGAGCCTGCCGTGGAGGTCGAGGGAGGTCGGAGGGCCGGGTCTGAGGACCACGGTCATGGCCACGGTGGCGGCCATCGGCTTCCCTCCTCTTCCCTTTCGGCTTCGGACACATGAGGACTCGTGGGGGACACGGCCGGACATGGTCTGTTGTCGAGGATTCTTCCGCCCGGTCCTCGGCCCGTCCTTGAGCGCGCATCGAGCGCGGGTCCCCCTGCCGGGTCCTTACCGGATGCGGAAGTTGGCCATCATGCCCATCGCCGAGTGGTCCAGCAGGTGGCAGTGGTAGACGTACGTGCCCCTGTAGGTGTCGAAGGTGGCGTGGAGTTTGACCGTCTCGCCGGGGAAGAGGCGGACCGTGTCCTTGAGTCCGGCCTCGGCCGGTCCGACCGGGGCGCCGTTGCGCTCCAGCAGCCGGAACTGGACCAGGTGCATGTGGAAGTTGTGCGGGACGAGCTTGTTGGCGTTGGTGACGGTCCAGATCTCCGAGGTGCCGTGCGTGATGGTCTGGTCGATGCGGTCGTGGTCCCAGACCTGGCCGTCCATGAACGCCCGCGGCTCCTGCCGGCCGTCCTCGTCCATGCTGAGGACGACGGTGCGCTGCACGGTCGCCGCCGGCAGGGGTGCGAGTGTGCGCAGGACGTCCGGTACGCGGCTGGGGTCGGGGGCCGTCCGTACGACGTCGAAGCGCAGTACCTTGCCGACCTGGTCGGGGGTGCCCGGGCCGAGGGTGTTCTCCAGGACGATCTTCGTTCCGGTGGGGTAGCGGGAGAAGTCGATGACCACGTCCGCCCGTTCGGCCGGGGACAGGCCGATGGTGTCGGTGGTGAAGGGGCGTTCCAGCAGTCCGCCGTCGCTGCCGATCTGGATCATCTGGCCGCCGTCGGACAGGCGCAGCTGGAAGAAGCGCATGTTGGAGGAGTTGAGGAGCCGGAAGCGGTATTTGCGGGCGGCGACCTCGAAGTAGGGGGTGGGGCGGCCGTTGGCGAGGATCGTGGTGCGGCCGAAGACGTCGTCCATGACGTAGACGAGCTGTCCGGCCTCGTCGAAGCGGGCGTCGCGCAGGGCGATCGGGACCTCGTACTGGCCGGCGGGCAGGGGCAGCGAGCGCTCGGTCTCGTCGGAGAGCAGGTAGGTGGCGGACAGGCCGCGGAAGACGTGCTCCGACTCCATGTGGTGGGCGTGGTCGTGGAACCAGAGGCCGGCGCCCGGCTGCTGGTTGGGGTAGGTGTACGTGCGGGAGGTGCCCGGGCCGAAGGTATCCATCGGGCCGCCGTCGTTCTCCGGGGAGACGTTGCCGCCGTGCAGGTGCACCGCGACCGGCATGGTGAGGGTGTTGCGGTGGCGGATCACCACTTTGCGTCCGCTGCGGGCGCGCAGCACGGGGCCGGGGAAGTGGCCGTCGTAGGTGAGGACTTTGGTCCGGACCCCGGGGATGATCTCCCGGGCCGCTTCCTTGATGGTGACGGCGTAGGTGTCCTGGCCGCCGGACGTGGATATCGGTGCGAGCACGGGCAGGGCCGGCATCCGCACCGTGAAGGGCGGCGGGACGGTGACCGGCTTGGTCCCGGGGGTGGCGGTGGCCTGCGCGGACCCGGCGCCGAGGAGCGGTGTCAGCCCGCCGGCGGTGAGCAGGCCGGCGCCGGTCGCGGCTACGGCTCCGCCGAGCAGGCTGCGTCTGGTGACCATGGGTTGTCCTCCTGGGAAGGGTGGGTGCGCGGGCCGCCGGGGCGGGGGCCGTTCGCGCTGCGGGCGGCCGGCGCGCGGTGCTGCTGGCGCAGGTGGCGCGCCGCGAGTGCACCAGACCCGGCTTGCGCACCGCTCGAGCGCGGATGGTGTGCGGGGTCCGGCGTTGCGCGGGCCTTGCGGGGCCTGGGCAAGGCTCCTCGTGCGTACGTACGACCGCGTACGCGTGATCGTGCCGCCGATCGGGGCGGCCGCTGGGGGAGGCACCCGTGGACCGTCACGACCTGCACGACTTACGCGACTGGCTGCCGCGCGCGCTGGGGGTGGCGGAGCGGTGGGGCGGGCAGTTCGGCCCGTACGAGAGCCACGGCGCGCACCGGGTGGGCCCGGAGGCGTTCACCGAGGCCTTCGACCGCCTCGCCAAGCGGATGGATCACAACTATCCGTTCTTCCACCCGCGTTACGCCGGACAAATGGTCAAGCCGCCGCATCCGGCGGCCGTCACCGGCTATCTCACCGCCATGCTGTTCAACCCCAACAACCATGCCGCCGAGGGCGGGCCGGCGACCACCGAGATGGAACGCGAGGCGGTCGCCGACCTGGCCGGCATGTTCGGGTTCGACGCGCACGTCGGGCATCTCACCACCAGCGGCACGATGGCCAACCTGGAGGCGCTGTACGTCGCCCGGCAGCTGCATCCGGACCGGGGGGTCGCCTACAGCTCCGAGTGCCATTACACGCACGAGCGGATGTGCCACGTGCTGGGGATGGAGGGCCACCGCATCCCTGCCGATGCGCACGGCCGGATCGACCTCGGCGCGCTGGAGGGCGCGCTGCGCGGCGGGCGGATCGGCACCGTCGTCGTCACCACCGGTACGACCGGGCTGGGGGCGGTCGACCCGGTGCACGAGGTGCTGGCGCTGGCCCGCCGGTACGGGGCGCGGGTGCACGTCGACGCGGCGTACGGCGGGTTCTACGCGATCCTGGGCAGGGCGGGCACGGGTGGCGTCGACCCGGCGCCCTGGCGGGCGATCGCCGGGTGCGACTCGGTGGTGGTGGACCCGCACAAGCAGGGGTTGCAGCCGTACGGGTGCGGGGCGGTGCTCTTCCCCGATCCGCGGGCCGGGCGGCACTTCGCGCACGACTCTCCGTACACCTATTTCACCGACGCCGACCTGCACCTGGGTGAGATCAGTCTGGAGTGCTCGCGGGCGGGGGCCGCGGCGGCCGCGCTGTGGCTGACGCTGCAGTTGCTGCCGCTGACCCCGGACGGCTTCGGGCGGATCCTCGCCGCGAACCGGCGGGCCGCGCTGCGGTGGGCGGACCTGCTGGCCGCGTCCGGGGAGCTGGAGCTGTACCAGCGGCCGGACCTCGACATCGTGACGTACTTCCCGGCGGCCGCCGGGGGCTCGCTGTCCTCGATCGACGCGGCGTCGGAGCGGCTGCTGCGCGAGGGCATGACGGCGGAGTCGGACCCGGTGTTCCTGAGTGTGCTGCGTGCGGACGCGGACGCGTTCGTACGGCGCCACCCGCGCGTGGTGCGGGACGCGGAGGCGGCGCGGGTGATCCGCAGTGTCCTGATCAAGCCGGAGTTCGAGCACTACCTGCCGGCCCTGCACGCCCGTGTGGCGCAGCTCGCGGGGGCTGCCCGGTCAACGCCCTGACCTCTTCCCGCCGTTCCCCGTTCGCCGTTCCCCGTTCCCCGTTTCTTGTCCCTGTCCGTTCTGCGTTCTGTGTTCTGTCAACCGACCGGAAGGCCCTGCCTTGTCCGCCCTGCCTGTGAACCGGCTGAACCCATCGACCGTCACCGACCTCTCCGCCCTCCTCGCCGCCTCCTTCCAGGAGGACGCGCTGACCCGCTGGATGATCCCCGGCGAGCGGCTGCGCGCCGAGCTGCTGCCCGGGTTCTTCCGGGTGTTCGTGGAACTGTCCGCCGCCCATGACGGGGTGCTCACCGGCCCGGACGGCGACGCGGTGCTGCTGTTCCTGCCGCCCGGCGCGGAGCCGGACGAGAAGGCCCTGGAGGCGGCGCTGTCCGCCGCCCTGGGCGAGCACGCGGACGCGATGCGCACCATCGCGGGCCTGCAGGAGGAACGGCATCCGCACGGCCCGCCGCACTACTACGTCTCCTTCGGGGCGGTCCGGCCCGGCCGGCAGCAGGGCGGCCTGATGTCCGGGCTGCTGGGCCGGGTGGTGGCCCGCGCGGACGCCGAGGGCATCGCCTGCTACGTGGAGGCCAGCTCCCCGGGCGGTGAGGCCACGAGCCGGCGCGCCGGCTTCGAGCGTCTGGGCGCCGACATCGCCCTGCCCGACGGCGGACCCGTACTGCGACCCATGTGGAGGGACCCCCGATGAGGGGCGACGATCTGATCCAGTCGTGGACCGCCGGCCAGATAGCCCGCGGTGAGGCTCCGGCGGAGCACCTCGGCCCGCTGCTGCGGGTCCTCGCGTGGAGCCGGGAGTTCCTGGTCTCCAGCCACCCCGAACTGGGCCGTACCGGCCCGGTGTGCCCGTACACCCAGCCCTCGCTGCGCAAGGAGCTGTTCCACCTGGCGGTGCCGTCCGCCGGCTGCGAGGACCTGGCGTCGGCGGTGGACTCGCTGCGCACCCGCCACGCGGTCCTCTCGCAGCCGCTGGCGCCGGAGGACCGCGAGCTGCTGACCATCCTCCTGGTCCTGCCGGGGTTCGACCCGACGGACTCGGTGGAGCTGGACGAACTGCAGCGCAAGGCGAAGGACGAGTTCGTGGCGGAGGGGCTGATGATCGGCCAGTTCCACCCGGTGTGCGAGGAGCCGGGCCTCTACAACGAGGCCTTCCGCCCGCTGCGTGCCCCGCTGCCCCTGCTGGCGGTCCGCAAGCTGCTGGTCTTCGATCTGCCGTTCCTGGTGAGCGACGACGCGCACATGGACCACTACCTCCAGCGTTTCGCGCCGGCGCTGCCGTCCCGTATCCGCGACCAGCTGGTGAGCCGGGTGGTGGCCGCCTGACGTATGCACGTGGACGGCGGGCCGGGGGCTTGTGTGCCCCCGGCCCGCCGTCGTCGTGTCCGAAAGCTGCTGCCGGGCTGCCCGGTATCCGGATGGAGGCTTGTCGCACCCACCGGTAACGATCACGCTTCCCCTGCCGGGCCGGCAGCTGCCGGGCCCGGGTTCGGTGTGGGGTGAGGTTCGGAGGGCATGTGACGCAGACGGTGGATGCGCCGGGGGTCGAGGCGGTGGTGCGGGGTGACGCGGCCCTGCTGGAGCGGGATCTGGCCGGGTTCCTGGGCTCGCTGGCCGGGGTGGTGGCGCCGGTGCGCCCGGGGGCGGCCGTGTCGGTGTATGAGGCGGCGCTGCGGCGTTCGCTGTACGGGCCGGTCGCGGACGCCGTCGGGTCCAGGGTGGGGCAGGAGGCGCTGGCGCCGGCGGCCGGGCCGGCGGGGGGCGGCGGGGGTCCGCTGCGCCCTTCGATGGTGTTCTGGGCCTACCGCAACTACCGGGGCTTCCCCGACGAGGCGGGCCACGAGGCGTCCCCGGCGGATCTGGCGGCGGTGCGCCGTGCGGCCGTGGCGGTACGGATCCTGCTGAAGGCCGCGGTCGCGCTCGACGACATCCAGGACGGCAGCGGCATCCGCTACGGAGAGGCCGCGCTGCACGTCACCCATGGGATACCGCTGGCCCTCAATGCCGGCTCCTGGCTGATCACGGCCGCTCTGGGGCATGCGGCCGATCCGGCGGTCGTGGCGAGCCTGGTGCGGGCGGTCGGTCACGGCCTGACGGGCCAGGCCGTGGACCTGTCCACGCGCTCGCCGCGGACCCGGGCCGAGCTGATGGCCGCGGCCCGGGACGCGCGGGTGGAGTTCTGGGAGTCGACGGCCGCGCTGAAGACGGGGACGCTGTTCCGGATGCCGCTCGACGCGGCGGTGGCGGCGCTGGGCGTGGTGGAGGACGAGCGGCGGGCCCTGGACGACGCGATGCGCGGACTGGGGCTGGCGAGCCAGCTGTTCAACGATCTGACGGACTTCGTGCCGGAACTTGGCGGGGCCAACACCCACGAGGACTTCGACGGGCTGGGCAACCGGGTCGTCCTGGAGCTGCTCGGGGAGGGGGTGCCCGCCGAGTCGGCCGGCCCGGGGCTGAAACGGTTCGTCCTGGGTCATCCGAAGCTGCAGGAGACGCTCGTGGAGCTCGCGGCGGAGGCGGCCGGGCTCAAGCGTGCGGCGAAGGAGGCGGTGCACGGTGTGTGCCGCTCGGACCGCAGTGCGGCGTACTTCGACGTGACGATCGAGCGCAAGGGGCACCTCATCGACCGTCTGTACCGGACGGTCCGCGGGCGCAGCGGCGGATGACGGCCGCGGAGGTGTGCGGGGGTGTCCTGCCGGCCGGGTGCGGGGCCGGACCGGCCGGCAGGACGTCCTTCAGGGCTGTGCGGCCAGGAGGCAGTCCTCCAGGAAGGTCAGGACGCGCAGGTGGTAGGCGTGGGCGGTGTGGCCCAGGCTGATGTTGTGTCCGGAGGCGGGGAGGTGGTCGACGGTGACGGACGGGGCGGCGGTCAGGCGTGAGGTCATCGCGGTCAGGGTGGGGGCGTCCAGGTGCCACCAGGCCTCGTGCTGGGCGAAGGTGAGGCGGACGGGGATACGGACGCGGGGGGCCAGTTCCTCGTACTGGGCGGGCCAGCGCAGGGTTTCCGCCGACTCGCGCGGCGGTGTCGGGGACAGCAGGGTGCGGCTGGCCTGGAAGGTGCCGCGCGGGTAGAGGTTCAGGGGGCCCCAGTTGAGTTTGGTGGCGCCGCCGCCCAGGGTGGACGGGAAGTGCAGGGCTTCGGGGTTGTAGTGGTGGCCGACGCCCGAGGCGTCCAGGCCGATCAGTGGTGTGCCGCCGTCGGCGGCCGCGGTGTGGAGGGCGACCTTGCCGCCGTCCGAGTGGCCGAGGAGGAAGATTCCGGCGCCGGTGTCGTGGGCGGCGGTGTGCTCCTTGAGGGCGGCGTGGAGGGTTTCCGCCTGCTCGGCGAGGCTCTGGCCGTCGGGCAGGAGGTCCGCGGAGTCCCCGTAGCCCGGCCGGTCGACCGCCAGGACGGCGTGGCCCAGGGCCGTGGCGAGGGGGGCGAAGGAGTTCCAGTACGCGGCCCGCATGCCGCGGCCGTGGATCGCGAGGATCGTGGAGCGGGGCGCGGCCCGGTCCTTCGGCAGGGCCAGGAGTGCCGAGAGTGTGATGCCGGCCGCGTTGAGCGTGTAGGGGCGGGCGCCGTCCGGGTGTGTGGTCATCGGACCGCCAGTCCCTTCCGTGTGCCTTCCATCGCGTGCACCCAGGCGGAGGGTGAGCCGGTGCGCAGCAGTGAGGTGCCGACGAGCAGGCCGCCGAATCCGGCGTCGAGGAGTGCGGCGGCGGTCTCGGGGCTGTCGATGCCGCTGGCGCTGACGGGGCAGGCGGCGCCGGCGGTGCGGACGGCGGGGAGCAGGTCGAGGGAGCGGCCGAGGTCGCCGGCGCCGCGCTCGCGGGTCCGGATGTCCTTGTTGTTGACCGCGATCACGCATTCCTCGGGGTGGTGGATTGCTTCGAGTTCGCTTTCGCGGGTGATCTCGACGAAGGGGGTGAGGCCGGTGAGGAGGCATTCGGTGACCAGGGTGCGCATGCTCGACGCGGGCAGGAGTGCCGCCGTGAGCAGGACGGCGGAGGCTCCGAGTTCTGCGGCGGTGCGGATCTGGTCCTTGCGGGTGATGAAGTCCTTCTGGAGGATCGGGAGTCCGGTCAGGGCCGCCACGTCCCGCAGCAGGGCGGGCGAGCCGCCGAACCAGCGGCCGGTCACCACGGAGACGCAAGGGGCGCCCGCCGTCTCGTACGCCTCCACGATGGCGGCGGGGGTGCGGCCGCCCAGCATGTCGTAGCCGTGGGCGTCCCGGCGTTTCACCTCCATCACCACGGGGGTCGGGGAGGCCAGGAGGGCCTCGAGAAAAGGGAAGCCGGTCCGGTTCTGCTTCGTCATCGCGACAGCTCCAGCGGGGGGTGGTCGGGGAGGGGGGCGGTGCCCGTGCGCCAGGCGCGGGCCAGGGCTGCGATCTGCGGGACGCCGAAGGCGCCGGTGGTGGTGTCGCGTGCCGCGGTGTCGACGTCGATGCCGCGGAATCCGGGGTGGTCGACGACGTCCTGGTAGGCCGGGCGGTTGGCCGGGGTGAGGCCTCCTGCGAGGAGGAAGGGGCGGGTGAGGCGGGGCAGCAGGGCGGTGACGTGCTCGGGGTCCAGGGCGGCGCCGGTGCTGCCGATGCGGCCGTCGCCGGTGGCGGTGTCGAGGAGGAAGAGGTCGGTGCCGGCGCGGTCGTAGGCGCCGGTCAGGGGGCGCTCCACGCAGCTTCCGTTCTCCTGGACGTGCAGCACCTTGACGATGCCGACGTCGGCGGGGAGTGCCTGGCGCAGGGCCCGTACGAGGGCGGGGGGCTGGTAGGCGTGGAGCTGGACCCAGCCGACGCCGGTGCGGGCCGCGATCGCGGCCAGTTCACCGGCGTCGGCGAGGAAGGTCACCAGGACCGGCAGGAGGCCGGCCGAACGGGCCGCCGCCGCGAGGGCGGCGAGCCCGTCCTGGTCCAGTTCGGACGGGCCGCCGGGTACGCCGTGCCAGAGGCCGACGCAGTCCGCCCCGGCGGCCGCCGCCGCCTCGATGTCCTGCGGGGCCGTGGCCCCGCAGACCTTCAGCAGTGTCCGGGACAGCGGGCGGGTGGTGCTCACTTGCCCAGTCCCAGCATCGAGGCGATGCGGTTGTACTGGATTTCGTTGGTGCCGGAGTAGATCGTGCCGCCGACGGCGTTGCGCACGTCCAGTTCCAGGCCGAACTCGGCCATGTAGCCGTGGCCGCCGAAGATCTGTACGGCGGTGAGGCTGGTGGCGAGGTTGGACTCGCTGGTGACGAGTTTGGAGATGGCGAGGTCGGTGGTGATGTTCTCGCCGGCCTCCAGTTTCTCGCCCGTGTCGTAGAGCCACTTGCGGGCGGTCTCCAGCTGGATCTTCGTGTCCACGATCTTGTTGGCGATCGTCTGGTACGAACCGATCGCCTTTCCGAAGGACTTGCGTGTCTTCGCGTAGTCGACACACCGCTCCAGCCGGTGCTGCATCTCCCCCACGTTGACGATGAAGGAGAAGAGGATCTCCCGTTTCATCACGTGGTCCAGGACCAGGAACCCGCCTCCGACCCTGCCGAGTACCGCGCTCCTGGGTACCCGTACGTCGTCGAAGAACAGCTCGCTGAGCGGCGAGGTGCGCAGGCCCATCTTCTTGATGGGTTTGCCGGCGGTCAGTCCGGGGGTGTTGCGGTCCACGAGGAACGCGGTCGTTCCCAGCGGGCCGCCGTCCGGGTGGGTGCGGGCGTAGACCACGATCACGTCGGCGATGGGGCCGTTGCTGACGAAGGCCTTGCTGCCGTTGATGACGAAGTCGTCCCCGTCGCGTACGGCCCGGGTGGTCATGGCCATGGCGTCGGAGCCGCCTTCGGACTCGGTGATGGCGTGGGCGCCGATCGCCTCGCCCGAGCAGATCTGAGGCAGGTAGCGCTCCTTCTGCTCGACGGTGCCGAACTGCTGGATGGGGATTCCGGTGGAGCAGATGGAGGTGGTGATGCAGAAGCTGAGGCCCGCGTCGCGGTTGTACTCGCCGAGGCCCTCCAGGACGTACATGGTGGTCAGGAGGGACTGTCCGAGGCCTCCGTGGTCCTCGTCGAAGGGCAGTCCCAGGATTCCGGTCTTCTGGACGAGCTTCCACTTGTCCTCCGGGAAGGCGGACTGCTCGTCGAGTTCGATGTGGTCTGCGCTGAGTGCGTCTCCCCACCTCTCCAGGCCTTCGCGCAGATCGGCCTGGTCGGTGTTCCAACGGATCACGACGGACCCCTTTTTTTGTTCGGTGACGGTGCGGGCGGGCGGGCGGCCGGGCGGGGGCGTGTGTCTCAGTAGGCGGAGGAGCTGTGCGCGTCGAGGCTGTGGACCTCGTCGCCGCGCAGGGCGGGCGAGAAGACGCAGACCAGGCGCAGGTCCTCGTGGGGGCTGGCGACGAGGAAGTGGGCGTCGTGCTGGTCGAGTGCGTACATCCGGCCGGGGACTATCTCGTGCGAGGTGCCGTCGAGTTCGATGACCTCGCCGGAGCCCTCGATGCAGTAGCAGGCCTCGAGGTGGTTGACGTACTCCAGGCGGGACTTGGTGCCGGCCAGGACGGTGGTGTCGGTGAGCGAGTAGCCCAGGCCGTCCTCGGCGAGGAGGAAGCGGCGGCTGAGGCCGTTGCCCCACTCGACGGTCTTCACGGACTCGATGTCGCGAACGATCATGGCGATCTCCCGGTGTGAGGGTGGTGCTCGGATGGTCCGGATGAGGGGTGGAGCCTTCTTTCCCGCCGGTCAGGCGGTTCGGTGCGGTGTTGCGGGCAGGACCTGGCGGACGAAGTCGCGGAAGGCTGCGGTGACATCGGCGGCGGTGTCCTGCGCCCGTTCGAGGGCGGCCACCGCGGCGGAGCCGATGATCGCGGCGTCGGCGCCGGCGGCTCCGACGGCTTCGACGTCCTGCCGTGTGCTGACCCCGAAGCCGACGGCGATCGGGGACGTCGTGTGCGCCCGGAGTGCGGTGACCGTCTGTGCCAGCGCGGCGTGGCCGGCGGCGGGTGCGGTTCCGCTGCGTCCGTAGTGGGCGACGAGGTAGAGGTAGGCGGAGGCCTGTGCGGCGGCCTGGGCCTGGGTGGGGGGCGGGCTCTTGGTGTAGCAGGTGGTGACGACCGGGAGGCCGGCCGCGGCGGCCGACTCCAGGTGCGTTGCGCGCAGCCGTGGGGGGAGGGCGTGGACGAGGAGTCCGTCGGCGCCGGCGGCGGCGATCTCGCGGGTGGTGGCGGCCAGGTCCCGGTGTTTGAGGGAGTGGCTCCAGTCGGCGAGGAGGGCGATCCGCAGGTGGTTCAGGTGGGGCCGTACGTCGGCGATGAAGGCGAGTACGTCGTCCAGGCCGGCGCCGCCGCGCTCCAGTGCCCGGCGGGCGGAGCGGCGGATGACGGGGCCGTCGGTGACCGAGTCGGGGAAGGGGACGGCCAGTTCGAGGCAGTCCACGCCTTCGTCGTCGAGCATCAGGACGAGGTCGCGCAGGACGGGCAGGGGCGGATCGCCGGCGTTGAGGAAGAGGGCGAGTCCGGGCGGTCCGCCGGGGGTGCGGCGGGTGAAGAAGGGGGCGGGGGCGGGCTTTGTCCCTGTGGTGCGGGGCGTCGTTGTGGGGCTAGGCACCGGACACCGCCAGGGTGCGGGGGGCGGGTGCGGCTGCCAGGCGCCGGGCGAGGTCGTGGGCGGCGCCGGTGCGGACCGCTTCCTCGGCGACGGAGACCGCCGAGAGCCAGTCGCGGCGGTTTCCGCAGGCCACGATGAGGGCGGCGGCGCCCAGGCAGACGGTGCGGGTGGCGACGCGGCCCGCCTCGCCGGAGAGGACGGAGAGGAAGTGTGCGACGGCCGTGTCCGCATCGGCGGGCCGCAGGTCGGCGAAGGAGCCGTCGCCGGGGGTGAGTTCGCCCGGCCGGATGATCCGGGTGAGGGCGTGTCCTGCGTGGATGGTGTTGGTCGCGAAGGGCAGCAGTTCGTCGGCGCCGGTGTCGTTGGTGGTGAGCCAGATGCGGCGGCCGGTGGTGGTCTCGGCGAGCCGGCGCAGGGTGTCCAGGGGTGCGGCCGCTGAGACCCCGGTGACCTGGGCGGCCACCGGGAGGTCGGCGAGGAAGGGGCCCAGGGCGTTCAGGAACCGGCCGAAGGTCTTCATGCTGTACGGGGCCACGGTGCGGGCCAGCCGGGTCAGCTGCGCCGGGTAGACGAACGGTCCGGCGAAGGCGATCCCGTGGGCGGCGAGGGTGTCCTCGGTCTGGGTGTGGGAGGAGGTGAGACGGACACCGAGCCGCTCCAGCAGGTCGACGGAGCCGAGCGAGCTGGTGTAGGCGCGGGAGCCCGTTTTGACGACCTTGACCCCGGCTGCCGCGGCGACGAACGCCGAGGCGGTGGAGATGTTGAAGGTCCGGGGGCCGCCGCCGGTGCCGACGACGTTCACGGTGCCTTCCCAGGCGGTGGTCGCCGGTGCGGCCGGCCGGCGCTCGGCGAGCGAGTCCAGCAGGTGGCGCAGGGTCTCGTGGTCCGGGAGCCGGCTGGTCAGGGCGGCCAGCAGGGCGAGGGCCTCGGCCTTGTCGAGGCTGCCGTTGCCGAGCTGGTCCCACCAGGACCGCCAGGTCTCGCGGCCGACCGGGGCTCGCTGTTCGAGCAGGCCGGTGAGTGCGTCGTGCACGGTCGGTCTCCGTCTCGTGTGCGTCAGGGGTGGGGACGGTGCCTGGCGGGTCAGGCGGCGGCGGTGCGGCGGGACTCGGTGATGAAGGTGTCGATCGCCTCGACGCTGCGGAAGTTGTTGGGGTCCAGGTCGGCGTCGCCGATGGCGAGCTCGAAGCGGTCCTCGACCCAGGCGATGAGCTTGAGGACGCCCAGGCTGTCGATGACCCCGTCGTTGAGCAGGTCGTGGTCGGCGGCGAGTTCGCCGGCGGCGGTGCCCGGGAGGAACTCGGTGATGACGAAGTTCTTGATGGTGTCGACGTTGCTCATGACGGGATTCCTTCGGCGAGAGGTGTGGCTACGGGTGCGGTGGTGGGGCTGGGCTGTTCGAGGCGGTCGAGTGCCTTGCGGTCGACCTTGCCGGTGGCCGTCTTGGGCAACGGGGCCTCGGTGACGGTGAGTTGGTGGGGTACGGCGGCTCTGGGCAGGTGCCGGGCGCAGTGGGTGCGCAGTTGCAGGCCGGTCAGGGTGGAGCCGGGGGCGCGGCGGACGGCGGCGACGAGTCTTTTGCCGGCGATCGGGTCGGGCAGGGCTGCGACGCCGGCTTCCAGGACTGCGGGGTGTTCCTGCAGGACCCGTTCGATCTCGGCGGTGTTGACGGCGACGCCGCGGACCTTGACCTGGAAGTCGGTGCGTCCGGTCAGGTGCAGGGTGCCGGCGGCGTCGCGGCGTACGAGGTCGCCGGTGCGGAACCAGCGGCGGTCGTCGAGGCCGAGGGGGTGGCCGGTGAACTTGTCGGTGTGGCGGGTGCGGTCGAGGTAGCCGCGGGTCTGGAAGGGCGTGGAGACGAAGAGTTCTCCGCTGCCGGGGCCTTCGACGGGGGTGTGGGTGTCGGGGTCGATGATCAGGGCGCGTACGCCGGGCAGTGGGCGGCCGATGGGGACGGGCGCGGCGGGTGCGGCGGCGGTCGGGGCGGGTCCGAGTTCGTGGATGAAGCTGTCGTTGGTCTCGGTGCAGCCGTAGATGTTGTGGATGCGGGCGTGGGGGAAGAGCTGGGGCAGGGCGGCGAGGGTGCGGTCGGGGATGGCGTCGCCGGTGAACATGACGTGCTCGACGCCGGGGAAGGTGTCGCCGGTCTTGGCGGCCGCGTCCTGGAGGAGGCCGAAGGCCATCGGGACGGCCTGGACGATGTCGACGCCGTGGGTGAGGACCAGGTCGCGCAGGTGGCGTCCGTGGGCGGCCAGGGCCGGGTCGACGAGGACGACGCGTCCGCCGCGGGCGAGGGTGGTCCATACGTCGAGGAGGCAGAGGTCGAAGTTGAGGGGGGCGTAGTTGAGGACGGTGCGGCCGGGTCCGATGCCGAAGGTGTGGCCGGCCCAGCGGGTGAACCGGTCGATGGCGTCCAGGCCGAGCGGGACGATCTTGGGGAGGCTGGTGGAGCCGGAGGTGGTGAGCATGAGGGCCACCTCGGCGGCCTCGTCGGCGGGCAGCGGCCGGGCGGTGACCTCGGGGTTGGGTGCGACGCGGGCGCTCTCGCCGCCGGGGGCCAGGACCCGGGCGCAGCCGGCCTGGGCGAAGAGGTCGGCCAGGAGGGTGTCGGCGAGGGCCGGGGACGGCAGGAGCAGCGGCCGGCGGGCCAGGAGGCAGGCGAGGACGAGGGCCACCGTGGCGGGTGACTTGTCGGCGAGGACGCCGACCGGTTCCGCGGGGGCGAGGTCCAGGAGGGCGAGGCGGTCGCGTTCGCGGCCGGCGAGGTCGTACAGCTCGCGGTAGGTGGTCTCCTGCCCGTTGAAGAGGAGCGCGGTGGCGTGGGGGCGGTCGCGGACCTGGGTCAGGAACCCTCCGAGGAGGCCGAGTTCGACGGTGTCCGGGGTCTGTTCCTGTGCTGCGGCGGTGCGCGGGGTACGGGGTGCGGTCATCGTGGGCCTCCTTCCTGGGGGGCGGCGAACTCGATCCAGCCGGACTTCACGGCGGCGCCCCCCGGGGTCTTGCAGGTGAAGCGGACGACGCGGGCGTCGGCGTCGGGCTGGAGGGTGATCTCCAGCGGGATTCCGGGGGGTACGGGGGCGGAGAAGCGGCAGCCCAGGCCGCGGACGCGGGCGGAGTCGCCGGCGGCGAAGCGGTCGGTGGCCTCCTCCACGGCGAGGGCGACGACGCTCATGCCGTGGGCGATGACGGTGTCGAAGCCGGCCGAGCGGGCGGCGTCCTCGTCGAGGTGGATGGGGTTGAGGTCGCCGGAGGCGTGGGCGTAGGTGGTGATCCAGTCGGTGGTCAGGTGGTGGACGGCGCTGTGGGGTTCGCCGGCTCCCAGCGGGGCGGGGGCGGGGGCGCCCGCGGTGATGTCGCCGAAGGGCTCCAGTGTGCTCGCGCCGACCAGGAGGGCGGAGATGACCAGTTCGGCGAAGGGCTCCGGTCCGTCCTCGCCGGTCAGCCGGACGCGCAGGGCGATGCGGGCGCCGCGCGGTTCCTTGCGGATGCCGAGCACGTCCAGGGCGACGGTGACCTGCTCGCCGGGGCGGACCGGGCGCAGGGTGCGGATGTCCTGGCCGAGGTGGACCACGGCGACGGGGCCGGGTTCGGCCGCGGTCAGTGCGGCGACGGTCTGTTCGGCGACGGTGTGGGCGAGGACGAAGGTGTGGACGGGCGAGGCCTGGCCGGGGCGGGCGGTGGGCAGGCCCCGGCGGGCGGCGCCGCGGTAGTCGGTGATCTCGGGTTCGGTGACGGTGAGCGTGCGGACCGGGGAGGGGAGCGAGAGGGTCGTCATACCGGCGTCACCACCACGGAGGAGTTGTGGCCGCCGAATCCGAAGGAGTTCGTGATCGCGGGTCCGGGGCGCACGGTGCGGGGTGCGCCGTGCACGACGTCGATGTCCATTCCTGGCTCCTGCTGTTCGTGGTTGGCGGTGGGCGGCACCTCGCAGTGGCGCATGGCCTGCACGGTGGCGATGAGCTCGACGGCGCCGGCGGCGCCGATGAGGTGGCCGATGACCGACTTGGGTGCGGTGACGGGCGGCTGGGCGGTGCCGAACACCTTGGTGAGGGCGGCGGCCTCGGACCGGTCGTTGTAGGGGGTGGAGGTGCCGTGCGCGTTGACGTGCACGATGTCGGCGGGTTCGAGGCCGGCGTCGGCGATGGCGCCGGCCATGGCGGCCGCGGCGCCCGCGCCGTCGGGCAGGGGCATCGCGAGGTGGTGGGCGTCGGCGGTGGCGGCGTACCCGGCGACGAGGCCGTAGGTCTTCGCGCCGCGTGCTTGCGCGTCCTCGAGGCGTTCCAGGACGACGAAGCCTGCTCCCTCCCCCATGACGAAGCCGTCGCGGTCCTTGTCGAAGGGCCGGGAGGCGTGTTCGGGGTCGTCGTTGCGGAAGGAGACGGCGCTGAGGTTGCCGAAGCCGGCGAGGGTGACGGGGGTGAGGGTGTGTTCGGTGCCGCCGGCGATGACCAGGTCGGCGCGGCCGGTCTGGAGCAGCATCAGGGCGTGGCCGATGGCGTCGGCGCCGCTGGCGCAGGTGTTGGCGACGGTCAGGGCGGGGCCGGTCCAGCCGAGGCGGATGGCTATCTGGGCGGCGGCCGCGTTGGGCATCGTCATGAGCGGCATGAGCGGGTTGACGCGGGCCGGTCCGCCTTCGGTGAAGTGGGCGGATTCCAGGTCGCTGGTGGCGCGTCCGCCGACGGCGTTGCCGACGACGATGGCGGTGCGGCCGGCTTCGGCGGCGGGTGATCCGGCGTCGCGGTGGGCGGCGAGGGCGGCGGCGGTGCCGTAGTGGGCGAAGGGGTCCATGCGGCGGGCGTCCTTGGCCGGGACGAGCCCGGCGAGGGAGTCGAGGCCGCGGACCCGGCAGCCGATGCGTACCCGGTGGCGGCTGAGGTCGATGTGGGTGAGGGCGGCGGCGGTGGAGCGGCCGGCGCGCAGTGTGTGCCACAGCTCGTCCGGGGTGCACCCGCCGGGGGTGACCACGCCCATGCCGGTGATGGCTACGGGCGGCTGCGCGGTACTGCCCCTGGACGGTGAAGGCATGTCTGCTCCCTGAGGCGGACTGAGAGGTACGGAAAAAGGGGTGGGAGGGGTGGCCGTGGGGGCGGTCAGATGATGCGGCACTCGCGGGCGGAGGTGATGAGGGCCTCGGCGGCGAAGTCGATGTCGGAGGTGGTGTGGGCGGCGGTGATGGCGATGCGCAGCCGGGCCAGGTCGTTGGGGACGGCCGGGGTGACGACGGGGAGTCCGATCACGCCGTTCTTGCGGCAGGCGGTGGCGAGGTCGTAGGCGGCCTCGTCGGAGCCGGCGATGACCGGGACGACGGCGGTCTCGCTGTCGACGGTGCTGATGCCGGCCTGGTTGAGGATGCCGCGGAAGCGTGCGGATTCGCGCTGGATGAACTGCACGCGCTGGGGCTCGCGCTGCATGATGCGCAGGGATTCCAGGGCGGCGCCGGTCTGTGCTCCGCCGAGGGCGGCGGAGAAGAGGAAGGGGCGGGCGGCGTAGCGCAGGTGGTGGACGAGTTCGGCGGAGCCGGCGACCCATCCGCCCATGGAGGGGATGGCCTTGGAGAGGGTGCCGAGCTTGATGTCGACCTTGGCCTCGTAGTTGAAGTGCTCCTCGATGCCTTTGCCGGTGGCGCCGATGACGCCGAGGGCGTGGGCCTCGTCGACCATCAGGAGTGCGTTGTGGGCGTCGCAGACCTTGCGCAGGTCGACCAGGGGGGCGATGTCGCCGTCCATGGAATAGACGCTGTCGACGATGACGAGGCGGACGCCGGTGTCGGGGGCGGCGGCGAGGCGGCGTTCGAGGTGGGTGACGTCGTTGTGGCGGAAGCGGGTGACGGTGGCGCCGGAGAGCTTGCAGCCGTCGACGATGCTGGCGTGGTCGTACTTGTCGATGAAGACGGTGTCGCCGGGTCCGACGATGGCGCCGACGGTGCCGACGTTGGCGGCGTAGCCGGAGCCGAAGACCAGGGCCCGCTCGCGGCCGGCGACCTTGGCGACCTCGGCCTCCAGTTCCTCGTGCAGCGGGGTGGTTCCGGCCAGGGCGCGCACGCCGTGGTTGCCGGTGCCGTAGCGGTCGACGGCGGCCTTGGCGGCGGAGACGACCCGCTCGTCGCCGGCAAGTCCGAGGTAGGAGTAGCCGGACATCATCAGCAGGCGGCGGCCGTCCTGGTCCGCGTACGCGGAGTCCCGCTCGGCCGTGTAGGCCACGAAGCTGTTCTTGCGGTTGGGCTCGTACTCCAGGGACCGGACGCGGTCGCGGAAGTAGGCCAGCTTCGGCTCGAGGCGGTCCCAGGCAGCGGATGCGTTCACGTGCTTCTCCTCGTCGCGATCGTCCGGCGGACCCGGAACTCCATCGACGCCCTGCCGTTTCTCCGGCCGGGCTCTAGTGGAATTCCATTAAGGCTCGGGGGGCGCAATAGCAGCGCAAGAGCGGGACTGCAGCCGGACCACAGCCGCGCCACAGCCGGACTGCAGTGGCGCTCAAAAAGCGAAAGGGAAAGCCCGGACCTCGGGTTTTATTCGGTCGGAAATGTTTGCCGACCGCTGTTGACATGCGGAGAAGGCCCGCCGGTATCCTCTGAATCGCACGAACTTGGGGGACACGGCCGGAAGCCGACCGTTTCGGAGAGTGCATAGTGCTGATCAGACTCATAGGTCTTGTCACGATCGAGCCGGACGGAGCACCGCCTCAACACCTCTCGAGCGCGCAGGCGCAGGTCGCGTTCGCCCGGCTGCTCCTGGAGCGGGCCGGCGGCACGGACCGTGACCAGCTGGCCGAGACGATATGGCCCGAGGGCCTGCCGGACACCTGGGCCTCGGCCCTGCGCAGCCTGGTGAGCCGGGTGCGTACGTTCGTCACGACGCCGCAGGACGGGCCGGGGGCCACTCCCCTGGTCTCGCAGGGCGGCCGCTACCTTCTGCGGGTGCCGCGGGACGCGGTCGTGGACGTGGAGGTCGCGGAGACCGCGCTGGCCGAGGCCGCCGAGGCGTACGCCGAGGGGGCCTACGCGGTGGCGGCGCAGCTCGCGGCGGGCGCGGTGTCGAACCTGCGCGGCTCGTTCCTGCCCTCGCACGAGGGCGAGTGGGTCAACGCGATGCGCGAGCAGCTGGAGGAGCTGCGGCTGAAGGCGCTGGAGACGGCGAGCCTGTCCTCCTCGGCGCTGGGCGACGAGCATCATGCGCTGCGGTATGCGGAGGAGGCCGTGCGGCGTGCCCCGTTCCGGGAGAGCGCCTACCGGTGCCGGATGGCGGCCCATACCCGGGCGGGCAACCGGGCGGAGGCGCTGCGCAGTTACCAGCAGTTGCGGGAGGTGCTGGCGGAGGAGCTGGGCATCGATCCGGCGCCGGAGACGGAGGCCGCGTACCTGGAGCTGCTGCGCACGCCCGAACCGCGGCCGGCCGTGCGTTCGCTGACCTGCCTGGACCCGGTGCTGATGGGGGTGTTCGAGGTGGATCACCGCATGCCGGTGCCCCGGCCGTGCTCGCTGGCCGAGCACGGGTGCGTCACGCACCGCATGTCGTCCTCCCCCGCCGCCTGATCCGCTCATGCGAAAGGGCCGCCGCTGCGCTGGTGCGCGGCGGCGGCCCTCGTGTGCCCGCGGGCGGGTGCGTACGTCCTCGTGCTTGTGGGTCCTTGTGTGCGTAGGTCCTCCGGTGCGTACGTCCTCGTGCGCGTAGGTCCTCCGGTGGGTCCGGGCCCGGTCGGCGGGGACGACGGGAGCCCCGGCCTCCCTGTGGGGGTGGGGAGGCCGGGGCCGGGGAGCGGCGGGGGGATCAGGTGATGGAGACGCCGCTGTCGATGCTGATGACCTGGCCCGTCATGCAGTCCTGGTCGAGGAAGAGGCCGGCGCTGCGGGCGACTTCTTCGACCGTGACGAACCGCGGGATCGGGGCCTTGTCCTCCATGCCTTCGATGACCCGGTCCGGCAGGGTGTTGGTCATGCCGGTGATCATGAAGCCGGGGGACAGTGCGTTCACCGTCACCCCGCGCCGGCCGCATTCGGCGGCGAGGGTGCGGGTGAAGCCGATCAGTCCCGCCTTGGAGGCCGAGTAGGCGGTCTGGCCGGCCGTGGCGATGATGCCTGACGGGGACACGATGTTGATGACCCGGCCCCACCGCTTGCGCAGCATGTACGGGACCGAGACGCGGGCGGTGTGGAAGGAGCCGATCAGGTTGGTCTGGATGACCTGGGCCCAGTCGGCCGGGTTCTGCATCGCCATCAGGCTGTCCTTGCGGATGGCCCCGTTGTTGACGAGTACGTCCACCGGGCCGAGTTCGGCCGATATCCGCTCGTAGAGGGCCTGGGTGGCCTCCCACGAACCGACGTCGCCGGTGACCAGGACCGAGGGGTTGGTCAGTTTCTCCCGGACGGCCTCCGCGCCCTGGCGGGAGCTGTTGTAGTGGACCGCGACCCGGCAGCCCAGCGCGTCCAGTTCCAGCGCCAGGGCCTGGCCGAGGCCGCCCGAGGCGCCGGTCACGAGCGCGACCGGGGACTCGGGCCTGACGCCCGCACCGTTCTTGCTCATGCCGCGACACCGCCCCACTCCATCAGGATCGAACCCCAGGTCATGCCTGCTCCGAAGCCGGCCAGCAGGACCTTGTCACCGGATTTGATCCGGCCCTCCTCGAGGGCCTCGGTCAGTGCGATCGGGATCGACGCCGAGGCGGTGTTCCCGTACTTCTGGAGGTTGGTGATCAAAGCCTCCTGCCGCAGGCCGGTGTGGGACAGGATCGAGTTGATGATCCGGATGTTGGCCTGGTGCGGTACGACGTGGTCGATGTCCGCGGCGTCCACCTTGGCGCTCTCCAGCGTCTCGCGGACCGTGCGGACGGTGTAGCGGACGGCGTTGAGGTAGATCTCGTTGCCGTTGATCTGCGCGTAGTGCAGGCCCGCGTCCAGGGTCTCCTGGGTGGTGGGCATCCGGCTGCCGCCGGCGAGGACCTTGAGGGAGCCGGTGCAGGCCCCGTCGGCGCCCAGGTTCCAGGCCTTGACCCGGTTCTCGGGGCCCGGCTGGAGGACGACGGCGCCCGCGCCGTCGCCGACGAGGATGGACAGGTCCCGGTCGGCCGGGTTGGCCGTCAGGGTGTGGGTGTCGGAGCCGATCAGCAGGATCGGCCGGGGGTCGATGGCGATCAGCGCCATGGCGGACACGAGCCCGTAGACGAAGCCCGCGCACTCGGAGTTGACGTCGTGCGCGCTGCCCGCGATCCCCAGTTCGTGGTGGACGAACGCGGAGGTCGCCGGGGACGGCTGCTCGGGCGTGGCCGTCGCGACGATGAGGTGGGCGATGTCCGCGCCGGTCAGGCCCGCCTTCTCGAGCGCGCGCCGGCCGGCCTCGACGGCCAGGGAGGCGGTGGTCTGCCCCGGGTCGACCGCCCGCCGCTCGCGGATGCCGCAGCGGCTGACGACCCAGTGCTCGTCGACGCCGAAGCGTGTCGCGAGTTCGGCGCTGGTGACGATGCGTTCGGGTACGGACATGCCCCACCCGGTGATGTCGAAGCCGGTCACGTCACCCCTCGCTACGCCTGAGCCGGGACGAGATCGACGATCTTCGCGTACACGTCACGCAGGGTGGTCGTGTCGTCGAGGTCGGCGAAGAGCGACTCGTCGGCCGGAATGTGCGGGTACTGGTTCTGGAAGCCGTACAGCCACTCCATCAGGTCCAGCGAGTCGACGTCCGCGATGTGCTGGAGCGGGGCGTCGGGGCTGACCTCCGCGGCACCCGAGACGGCCTCGAGCTGGCTCGCCAGTTCTTCGATGGTGGGCAGCGACATGGGGTCGGTCCTCTCTCGGCAATGCAACTCGGCAGTGCGTGTCTGGTTTTCGAGAGTGATGAAAGCCGCGCCCCCGCAAGGAACGCGCAACACGGCGCCGGATTGTGTCCGGAGGCCGTCTTGCGCACGCCTTGCGGGGCATCCGGTTTTCTCGACGCGAATTCGGAAATTCACGGCCCGCCGGACACGCAGGAAAGAGGATCAGGATGACAACGGTCGCCCCCAAGTCGGTGGACCCCGAGGTCGATGCGATCAGGCACCACTACGAGGTCAGCAACGATTTCTACCGGCTGCTGCTGGGCCCCACGATGATGTACTCCGGCGGCTACTGGGAAGACGGCGAGGACCTGGTCGCCACCCTCGACGAGGCGCAGGAGCGCAAGCTCGACAAGTTCGCCGAGCTCGCCAATGTCTCCGCCGGCCGTACCGGGCGCGTCCTGGACATCGGCTGCGGCTGGGGCACCATGCTCAACCGCCTCACCACCGTGCACGGTGCGGAGCAGGCGGTCGGCCTGACCCTGTCGCGCACGCAGGAGGCGTTCATCGCCGGCCTGGACAACCCGCGGATCACCACGCTGGTCCAGAGCTGGGCCGACTACAAGGTCGCGGACGACAGCGAGAAGTACGACGCGGCGTTCTGCATCAACGCGCTGGAGCACTTCGTCTCCTCCAACCTGCCGCCGAAGGAGCGCACGAAGCGCTACCGGTACTTCTTCCAGCAGGTCGCGAACGCCCTGAACCCGGGTGCGAAGTTCGTGCTGCACACCATGACCGCCGAGGCGCTGCCGATGAACCGGGCGCTCCTGGACGACCTGAAGTTCCTGCAGCGCTCGGAGTTCGAGGGCTGCCACATCCCGCACCTGAGCGAGCTGAGCGCCGCGGCGGAGGGTCTCTTCGAGATCGACGAGATCGTCAACGAGCGCGAGTCGTTCGCGATGGCCTGCCGTGCCTGGCTGGTCCTGCTGGCCGAGCGCCGGGACGAGGCCGTGGCCATGGAGGGCGAGGAGGTCGTCTCGCGGTTCGAGCGCTACCTCGACATCTTCGCGTACACCCTCGAGGACAAGTTCTTCAACAACTTCCGCGTCACCATCACGCGCCGTTAAGGAGGTTGACGTGACGAGCATTCTCGAACCGGCCAAGGACGGCGGGGCACGTACGGGCACCGAGAAGCGTCCCGGCGGCCACGGCCCGACCCGGCACCTGCGGGTCGCGGTCATCGGCACCGGGTTCTCGGGTCTGGGCACCGCCGTCCGGCTGCTGCAGTCGGGCATCGACGACTTCCTGGTGTTCGAGCGGGCCGACGAGGTCGGCGGCACCTGGCGCGACAACAGCTATCCGGGGTGTGCGTGCGACGTCATGTCCCACCTCTACTCGTTCTCCTTCGCCCGGAACCCGAACTGGAAGTCGACGTTCGCCTCGCGGGACGAGCTGTTCGCGTATCTGCGCGATACGGCCGACCGTTTCGGCGTGCGCCCGCACATCCGGTTCGGGCACGAGCTTCAGGCCGCCCGCTGGGACGAGGGCGAGCGGCACTGGAGGATCGAGACCTCGCAGGGCCAGTACACCGCGCAGTTCCTGGTGACCGGCACGGGCTACCTCAGTGAGGCGGCCGTGCCGGACATCAAGGGCCTTGCCGAGTTCGAGGGCAAGGTCTTCCACTCCTCGAACTGGGACCACGACCACGAGCTGGCGGGCCGGCGCGTCGCCGTCATCGGCACGGGCGCCTCGGCGATCCAGTTCGTCCCGAAGATCCAGCCCGAGGTCGGGCAGCTGGACCTGTACCAGCGCACCCCGGCGTGGATCGGCCCCAAGCCCGACAAGGCCAACAGCCCGCTGCACACCGCGATGCTGCGTTCGCTGCCCGGCTACCAGCAGTTCCGGCGGGGCTTCAACATGTGGGGCCGGGAGATCCTCGCGTTCTTCTGGAAGCGCCCCAAGCTCGCCGAGAAGGTCCAGAAGATGGCGAGTGACCACCTGGAGAAGTCGGTGGCGGACGAGGCGCTGCGCAAGCGGCTGACCCCCGACTATCTGGTGGCCTGCAAGCGGCTGCTGTTCTCCAACACGTGGTACCCGGCGATCCAGCAGCCGAACGTGGAGGTCGTCACCGACGGCATCGCCGAGGTCCGTGCGAAGTCGATCGTGGGCACGGACGGCGTCGAGCGCGAGGTCGACACCATCATCCTGGGCACCGGTTTCCAGGCCACCGACCGGCCGGTCGCGCGCCGGATCTGGGGCCGGGACGGTGTGCAGCTGCGTGAGGCGTGGAAGGACGGGATGGCCGCGCACCGCGGTACCACCATCGCGGGCTTCCCGAACCTGTTCATGCTGCTGGGCCCGAACACGGCCCTGGGCCACTCCTCGCAGACCGTGATGATCGAGGCGCAGGTCCAGTACGTCGTGGACTCCCTGCGGCAGGCTGCCGAGCGCGGTCTGTCGAGCATCGAGGTCCGCCGGGAGGCGCAGGACGCCTACAACCGGAAGCTCGACAAGCACCTGGAGGGCACGGTCTGGATGTCGGGCGGCTGCAAGAGCTGGTACCTCGACTCCGCCGGCCGCAACACCTCGATCTTCCCGACGTACACCTGGCGCTTCCGCCGGGGCACCAAGCGCCTCGACCTGAGCGAGTACCAGCTCGCTTCCCAGGTACGCAGCACCAAGCCGGTACCTCACCAGTAGGAGACGTACGAAGATGAGCAGCACCCACAGAACTGCCGAGGGCACCGCCGCCCAGCCGTCCCGCCGCCGGATCCTGGGCGGGATCGCGACCACTGCCGTCGCGGTCGTCGGCTGGAATGCCGTGAGCCAGACCTGGGCGACGGCCGCCGAGGCGGCCGGGAACTCCGACGTCGTCCCGGTGCCGGGCCTGGTCGGCACCCTGGAGACGACGCCCGGTGTGGTCGACGCCTTCGCCAACGACTTCGGTCATCTCTTCGACGGCGCCCCGAGCAAGCCGTGGGCCGTGCTGCGGCCGGGCGGCGTGGACGACATCGTCAAGATCGTCAACTACGCCCGTGCCAACGGCATCAAGGTCGCCGTCAACGGTCAGGGCGGCACCGGCGACGACATCGAGTCGCACTCGGTGTACGGGCAGGCGCGTGTTCCGGGCGGTATCTCCATCGACGCCAAGGGCATGTCGAGGATCCTGTCGATCGGCAGCGACCACGCGGTGGTCGAAGCCGGTGTGACGTGGGGTCAGCTGACGGACGCGACGCTCGCGGTGGGCAAGACCCCGCCGGCGCTGCCGGACTACCTGTACATCTCGGTCGGCGGGACGATCAGCATCGGCGGTATCGGCGGCACGGTGCAGCGGTACGGCCTGCTGTGCGACACCGTGCAGTCCATCGACATCGTCACGGGTGACGGCAAGCTGGTCACCGCGACGGCGACGCAGCGCACGGAGCTGTTCAACGCGGCGCTGTCGGGCGGCGGCCAGGTCGGCATCATCGTGCGGGTCAAGGTCAAGCTGATCCCGGCGCCGAAGCGGGCCGTCATCTTCAGCCTGTACTACAACACGGTGGAGCAGTACCTGACCGACTCCGAGCGGGTGCTGGCCGACGGCCGGTTCGAGGTCCACGCGGGCGAGATGCAGCGGACCCCGGACAACTCGGGCTGGCGTTACAAGCTGGAGGTCGGGGCGACGTACAACACGACGCCGCCGAACCGGGCCCGGCTGCTGTGCGACCTGCAGGACGTGCGGGCGGAGGCGGTCATCGAGGACGTGACGTTCCGGGACTACATGTTCCGGCTCGACGCGTACGAGGCGTACCTGAAGGAGGGCGGCCACTGGTACACGCCCAAGCCGTGGCTGAGCATGTTCCTGCCGGCGTCGAAGACGAAGCAGTTCATGAAGCTCGTGGAGCAGGAGCTGGATGCGAACTCGCTGGGCGGCGGGTTCCTGCTCTTCTACCCGTTCTTCTCCTCGAAGATCAAGCGTCCGCTGGCGATGATGCCGAACGAGTCGGTGGTCTACCTCTTCGACCTGCTGCGGTTCCCCAACCCGGGTGAGCCCAACATCCAGGGAATGATCGACCAGAACCGCCGTCTGTACGACATCGCGGTGGGCCTGGGCGCGAAGCGCTATCTGGTGGGGTCGATCCCGATGTCGGGTGCCGACTGGAAGAAGCACTTCGGCAACCGGTGGACCGGTTTCGTGAACGCGAAGAACAAGTTCGACCCGAACAACATCTTCACTCCCGGGCAGGGCTTCTTCGCCTGACAGCGGGGGCCTGACCGGTCGTGGAGTCCCGGCGGCGGGGGCGGGGAGAGGGACCCCGCCCCCGCCGCCTCTTTTCTTTCCCGTATCCACTGGAGGGTTCGGTATGACGACGTACGACCTGATCGACGAGGCGGTGATCGACGCCCCGGCGGATGCCGTGTGGGAGGCGCTCGTCGCGGAGTTCCGCGGGGCCCGCAAGTGGTGGGTGCCGGCCAATACGTTCACGGCGGTGTCCGGTGCCCCCGACGAGGTCGGCGGCATGGTGGGCGTGACGGTGCACACCAAGGGCGCCGACAAGGGCGGGCTGAAGCTGCGCTTCACCTCGCGGACGGTGGCGGTGGAGCCGGGACGGCGCCTGGACATCGAGTACGTGGACGGGGTGTTCCGGGGTCCCAGCACGTTCCGTGTGGAGCCGCTGGCGGACGGCCGTACCCGTATCTCCATGCATTTCACCGGCAGCCCGCACGGCTGGCTGAAGGTGCTGGCCAAGGTCGCGGACCTGGGTGCGGAGCACTCCAGGGGCACGCTGGCAGCGTTCGAGTCCCTGGACCGGCAGCTGTCGGCGGTGCCGCGGTGAGCACGGCGGCGGCGGGGCTCACCCGTGAGCTGACGGTCCGCACCGACGACGGGGCCGCGCTGGAGGTGACGGTGCTGGCGCCGCTGGCGGGCACGCCGGCGGCCGCGGACGTGGTCCTGGTGCACGGCTGGGCGCACACCCGGCGGGTGTGGGGCACGGTCGCGGACCGGCTGATCCGGGCCGGGCACCGGGTGGTGCTGTACGACCAGCGCGGTCACGGCGCCTCGACGCTGGGCCGTACCCCGGTCTCGGTGGAGCGGCTGAGTGCGGACCTGGCGGCGGTCCTCGGTGAGACGGACGCGCGGGAGGCGGTGGTCGTCGGTCATTCGGGCGGCGGGTTCGCCGCCCTCGGCTACGCGGCGACCTCGCCGTCGGCGGGCCGGCTGCGCGGGCTGGTGCTGCTGGGCACGGCGGCGCACGGCCAGGACACCCCGGACAGCGAGGTGAAGATGATGGGCAGTGCCGTGTTCTCCAGGGCGCTCGGCCGTCCGTGGCTGGGCCGCAGGCTGCTGGGTTCCACCATGGGCAAGGAGGTGGACCCGGTGGTGCGGGACGTGAACCGGCAGCTGTTCGCGGCGGCCGCGCCCCGGGTGCGGGCGGAGTTCTTCCGGTGCACGCGGGGCTGGGACGTCCGCGAGGCGCTGCGGTCGGTCACGGTGCCGGCGGTGGTCCTGCACGGCGAGGGCGACAAGGTGATCGACATCGCGCTGGCCGAGGTCCTCGCGGAGGTGATCCCCGGTGCCCGCTTCGAACGGGTCCCGGACGCGGGCCACATGCTGCCGCTGGAGCGGCCGTTGCTGGCGGTGGCCGCGGCGATGGAGCTCGCCTCGCGATGATCGAGGAACTCCTGCCTCCGGGCGTCACGTCATCGGAAGCCTTCGACGACGCGGCGCCCGCT
This sequence comes from Streptomyces sp. NBC_01232, assembly GCF_035989885.1. Lineage (GTDB taxonomy): Bacteria > Actinomycetota > Actinomycetes > Streptomycetales > Streptomycetaceae > Streptomyces. The sequence goes on along the minus strand of NZ_CP108518.1, from coordinate 8,532,437 downwards.
GTGCTGTTCCCTGCCGAGGCGGCTTTGATGGCGGGGCGCCGGGAGCGGCGGCGCCGGCAGTTCGCGACGGCGCGGGCCTGTGCGCGGCGCTGCCTGAGCGAGCTGGGGCGGCGGCCGGTGGCCCTGCTCCCGGGCCCGGGCGGGGCCCCGCAGTGGCCGTCCGGTGTGGTCGGCAGCATCACCCACTGCGAGGGGTACCGTGCGGCGGTGGCCGCCCCGGCCTCGTCGGTGGCGGCCCTGGGTATCGACGCGGAGCCGGCGGGGCCGCTGCCGCCGGGGGTCCTCGGGCTGATCGCCTGCGGTGCGGAGCGCGCCCATCTGGCGGGCCTTGCCGCAGCGGATGCCTCGCTGCCGTGGGAGCGGATCTTCTTCTCGGCGAAGGAGGCCGTGTACAAGGCCTGGTATCCGGCGACGGGGATCTGGCTGGGTTTCCGTGACGCCTCGGTGGCCCTCTCCCCCGCGGGCACGTTCACGGCCACCCTGCGCCCGCCGGTGCCGTCGCCGGTGGACCCGGTGTACGAGGGCCGCTGGCTGGCCGGGCGGGGCCTGGTCCTGACGGCGGTGACCCGTGTGGAACACGCGGGCGCCGTGCGGCCGGCCCCGGCCGGTCCTTGCGGTCCTGCTCTCGGGCCCGCGCCGGCCGGTACGGCGTAGGGTCGGCGGCGTACGCGGGATTGCCGAAGCCCTGGTCCGGGCACCGAGGAGACGTCGATGCGGGACCATGACCGGCGCCGCGCCGCGCGCCTGGCGGGTTACGGGGCCGTCAGCACCGGGCTCTCCCTGCTGAGCGACCACCGGCTCGGTGAGGCCGTGGCAGGTGCCACTGCGCTCGGGTCGGGCATCGGCGGCAGGTCGGCCGAGCTGGACGTCGACGGAACGCGTGTCTTCGTCAAGCGGATCCCTTTGACGGACATCGAACTGCGGCCGGAGAACGTGCGGTCGACGGCGAACGTCTTCCGGCTGCCGTTGTTCTACCAGTACGGGGTGGGCTCGGCGGGGTTCGGTGCCTGGCGGGAGCTCGCCGTGCACACGATGACCACGAACTGGGTACTCGGCGACGCGTACGCGGGATTTCCTCTGATGTACCACTGGCGGGTTCTGCCCGACTCCCCTCCCGAAGGATTCACCGACGCCTTCGGGGGCCTGGAGGGGGCTGTCGCGCACTGGGAGGGGTCGCCGGCCGTTCGTGGCCGGCTGGAGGCCATCGGCCGGTCCTCGTGCAGCCTGGTGGTCTTCCTGGAGCACGTGCCGTACACGCTCGCCGGATGGCTGGCCGAGCGGGAGAGCGCCGTGCGGGAGGGCGGGGAGGGCTCGCCCCTGCGCTGGGTGGAGGAAGCCCTGACGGGCGGGGCCGCCTTCATGAGTTCTCGCGGACTTGTCCACTTCGATGCTCACTTCGCCAACATCCTGACCGATGGCCGCCGGCTCTACTTCGCCGACTTCGGGCTTGCCCTGAGCGACTGTTTCGACCTTTCCGCGGAGGAGTCCGGGTTCCTCTCGGACCACCTGGCGTTCGACCGCTGCTACACCGCGAGCCACCTGCTGCGACACCACGTGCTCGACGGCGTGCGCGGTGAGACGGGTCGCGAGGTGTTCCTGCGCGACTGGACAGCGGGCCGGCGGCCCGGCGGCATCCCGCCCGAGGTCACGGATGTCATCGACCGGCACGCACGCTCCACCCTTGTCGTGGACTCCTTCTTCCGCCGTCTGCTCACCGAGAGCAGGCGGACGCCGTTCCCGGCCGCGGAGATCGAGCGGCAGGCGGGCGGCGTGCGGGACGCGGCAGGCGGCTGAGGTGGTCTCTCCCCCACAGTGTGACCGCTCGGGCCCTCCCCCGCGGCGGACTTGGCCGCCGCGCGGGGTCAGCCCCGGTCGGTGGGCAGGACGACGGTGCGGGCGGGTTGGGCGGTGCGGGGTGCGGTGGACGGGGTCGCGCCGTTGCGGAATTCCTGGGGGCTGATGCCCCGTACCCGTTTGAAGGCTGCCGACAGGGCGAAGGCCGAGCTGTAGCCGACGCGGCGGGCGACGGTGGTGACGGTGGCGTCCGGTTCGCGCAGCAGGTCGGCGGCGAGTGCCAGGCGCCAGCCGGTCAGGTAGGCGACCGGGGGTTCGCCGACGACGTCGGTGAAGCGGCGGGCCAGGGCGGCCCGGGAGACGCCGACCTTCAGGGCGAGTTCCCCGACGGTCCAGCCGTGGACCGGGTTTTCGTGGAGCAGGCGCAGGGCGGGGCCGACGACGGGGTCGCTCTGGGCGCGGTACCAGGCGGGGGCGCCGCTGCCGGGTGCTGCCAGCCAGGTGCGCAGGACTCCGATGAGCAGCAGGTCCAGGAGCCGGTCCAGGACGATCTCCTGGCCGGGTTCGTCCTTGGAGATCTCCGAGGTGAGCAGGGTGACCAGGGTGTTGTCGGCGGCTTCGGCGGGGCGGACCAGGAGGGTGGGCAGGGCGCTGAGCAGCCGGCGGCCGATTTCGCTGGGTGCCTGGTAGGTGCCGCTGAGCATGACCGAGGAGCCGGCGTCCTGGAAGGTGTCGCCCCAGGTGCGCACGCCCAGGGCCATGGTGTCGGTGACGTCCTCGCCCTCCTGGGTGCTGCAGCGCTGTTCGGGGCCGACGGTGATCTGGACGGGGGTGCCGGGGGCGTCGGCGACGGTGTAGGGGTCGGGGCCCCGTACGACGGCCACGTCTCCGGGGCGGATCAGGACGGGGTCGGCGTGGTCGGGGACGAGCCAGGCTGTGCCGTGCACCATGGTGACGACGGAGAGGGGGGCCCGGTCCTCGACGCGCAGTGACCAGGGCGGGTTGAAGACGGACTTGAGGAGGAAGGCCCCGCGGGCTTTGGGGCCTTCGAGGAGGCCGGTCAGCGTGTCCATGTCTTCATCCTCTCTCGGAGGGTGCAGCGAAGCGCCCGCTCTCCCGCGGGGGACGGAAAGAGAGCGGGCGCCGTTCGCGGGGTGGGGGGTGGCCCTTGGCCGGGCCGGGGAGGGCGGTTTTACGGGGTCGGTGCGGCCGAGGCGCGGCCGTGCAGGGTCAGTGCGCGGCCCAGGGCGGCCAGGGCGGCGGTGCAGGCGACGGTGCGGACGATGTTCCCGGAGGTCCAGCGGCCGCCGAAGCGGGAGCGGGCGGCGGCGGCGTCGGTGCCGGCCCGGGCGAGCTGGTTGTTGAGGGGGATGTTCACGATCGCGGTGACGGCGAGGGAGAGGCCGTACAGGGCGAAGGCGGCCCAGCCCCAGCGGGCGGCGTCGGGGCGGCCGCCGCGCTGCTGCTGGGTGGCGGCGACGCCGGTCGCCAGGAACGCGCCGAGGAAGAGGAGGCCGAAGAGGCCGTTGTCGATGGCGTCGTTGATGTTGCGCATGGCGGTGACGTAGGTCTGGTCGTCGCCGCGGCCGAGGCCGGGCATCACCGAGATGTCGAAGGCGAAGTAGAGGCCGGCCATCAGGCCGGTGCCCACCGTGGCGGCCACCAGGGTCACGGATTGTGTGGTCGTGCCGGTCACTTCAGGATTCCCTTCAGGGTGCGGGTGTAGCGGCGCTGCAGGAGCGTGGCACCGATCAGGCGGACCGGTGGCGGGATGGTGGCGGAGACGTGGGCGACCGACCGGCGGGGGGCTCCGTCGAACATCCACGGCTGGAGGCGGGTCATCACGCGCAGGGGGGCGCTGGCGACGACTTTGCGTTCCTCGGCGAGGTAGGCGCGTTCGCCGAGCCGTTCGAAGACGGGGAAGACGATGCGTTCCTCGTCGCGGAGGTGGTCGCGCAGGATGCCTTCGAAGGTCTGTGCCGCGCGGGGGAGGTTGTCGCCGCGGTGGGCGATGGCGGTGGACACGGCGGCCATGGCGGCGTCCAGTTCCTCGTGGTCGTCGTGGAGTTCACGGGCCTGGGCGTCGAAGTCGCTGTCGCGGCGGCGCAGTCCGGGCCACAGGACGTCGTCCTCGCTGGTGTGGTGCCATTCGATGGTTTCGCGCAGGTGCTGCCACCAGTCGGCTCCGGCGCCGTTCCATCGGGGGGCGGCGGTGCGCAGGCGGGCTGCGTCGCGTCGCATCGCGATGTGCATCAGGGCGAATCCGTGGAAGTACGGGGGGAGCGCTTCGAGTCCGTTTTCGCTGGAGTACGTCCGGGGCGTGGGCATGGGAACCTCCTGTGCCCCGAGTACCGGGCGGCGGCCGTACCAGAGTCGCCGCCCGGTCAAGGAGCGAAAGGGATGGTGCGGTTGGTGGAAGCGGGCCGGGCGCGGGTCAGACGTTCCAGACTCCGGTGGCCGCGGCCTCGCGGGCGAAGTCGGCGAAGTCCTTGGGCTTGCGGCCCAGGGCTTCTTCGACGCCGTGCACCAGGTGGGCGTTGCGGCCGTCGAGGATCATGGTGAAGAGGTCGGCGAACTCCTCGGGGAGGTTGTTCTCGCGCAGGACGGCGCGGTACTCCTCGTTGGTGACGGAGATGTACTTGATGTCGCGGCCGGTGGCCTTGGTCAGTTCGGCGGCGACGTCGCTGTAGCTGAGGAGGCGGGGGCCGGACAGTTCGTAGGTCTTGCCGATGTGCTTGTCGTCGGTCAGTGCGGCGACGACGACGTCGGCGATGTCGTCGGCGTCGACGAAGGCCTCGACGGCGTCGCCGGTGGGCAGGGCGATCTCGCCGGCCAGGACGGGCTCCAGGAAGAAGCTCTCGTTGAAGTTCTGGTTGAACCAGCTGGAGCGGACGATCGTCCAGTCGGCGCCGGAGGCCTTGAGGTTGTTCTCGCTGACCTCGGCCGCCTCCTCGCCGCGGCCGGAGAGGAGCACCAGGCGGCGTGCGCCGGCGGCGACGGCGGCCTTGGAGAATTCGGCGACCTGTTCGGCGGCGCCGGGGAAGGCGAGGTCGGGGTAGTAGGTCACGTATACCCGGTCGACGCCTTCCAGGGCGGGTGCCCAGGTGGCGGGCTCGTGCCAGTCGAAGGCGGGCTGCCCGGAGCGGGAGCCGATGCGGACCTGGCGGCCCTGGGCGGAAAGCTTCTCGGCGACACGTCGGCCGGTCTTGCCGTGACCGCCGATGACGAGGGTGATCTGCGTGTTCTGCGCGTTCTGAGTCATGAGTACAGTCAAGTCCAGTCTCGCGAGACGGGCCATAGCCACAAAGCTCAGTTCCATATGCGTGCGTCTACGAGTGGTGGCTCGGAGCGCGGCGGTGAGCTGGTGGCTTCGGCATGAGCTGGAGAATCGTAGGCATGCTCCCGGGGGGTGGGCCAGGGTGTCCCGAGTGGTCCTCGACCCTTCATGGACCCTTCTTCGAGGGGGTCTTGAGCGGCCCCCGAGAGGTGGTCCGCGGCGGGGGCTTGAGCGGTTCTCATGTGCGCCCCGGCAGCATCGTCGGTGGAGTTACGACCCCGCCGCTGGGAGGCCGCATGAATGCCATTCCGGATCATCCGGAGCTCGACCGGTTGTCCGCCGAACTGGCGGGTCTGTTCGGACGGATCGGGCTCGACCCGTCCGGCGGGCGGCCCTGGCGCCGGGACCGCATCGACGTCCGTTTCGCTTCCCTGGCCGCCCGTCATCCCGGCCGGGTCGCGGCCCGGGACGCGGAGGCGGAGGTGACCTATCTGGAACTGGAGTGGCTGGCCGACGACATCGCGCGGCGCCTGTCGGGGCGGGCGGGCCCGGGCTCGGCCGTGGCCGTCCGTGCGGAGCGTTCGTGCAGGACGGCGGGCGCGGTGGTCGGCGTGCTGCGGACGGGGGCGTCGGTGCTGCCGCTGGAGCCCGGGCACGGTGCGGGTCTGCAGGAGTTCCTGATGCGTGACGCGGGGGCCGAGGTGGTCGTCTCGGACGCGGGTCTGCTGCACGGGGAGATCCCGGTGGTCAAGGTGGGCCGGTTCGTCGTCGCGGTCCGGCCGCAGGTGGCGGGACGCCGTGAGGTGCCGGCGGGGACGGCGTTCTGGGCGCTGCCCGCGGGCGGTGACCCGGGGCGGGCGGTGGCGGTGCGTCCGGTGTCCCACAGGGAGGTGCTGTCGTGGGTGGACGGCTGTGTCCCGGTGCTGGGTGCGGGTCTGGACGACGTGTGGACGTTCTTCCACTCCCTGAGCCTGGACGTGGGCATGCGGGAGCTGTGGGGTCCGCTGCTGTCGGGGGGCCGTGCGGTGGTCGTGGACCGGGACACGGCGTGCGATGCGCGTGCTTTCGCCCGGCTGCTGGCGAAGGAGCGGGTGACGGTGGTGACGCAGCTGCCGTCGGCGTTCGCGCGGCTGGGCGCGGTGGTGCGCGGGGGCGGTCTGCCGTCGCTGCGGCACGTGCTGCTGTCGGACGAGCCGGTGGACGGTGCGGTGGTGGCGCGCTGGCGGTCCGCGGGGATCGCCCCGCAGGCGCTGACGTGGGACGTTTCGGGGTCGCCGTCGATGCTGTGAGCAGGCGGTACGGGCAGGCGTGAGGGCCCCGGACGGGTGATGTCCGGGGCCCTCGCGCTGTGCGTGTCCCCGCCCCGGGGGGGGCGGCGGGGCGGGGTCAGTAGTTGCCCAGTCCGCCGCACACGTTGAGGGCCTGGGCGGTGATGGAGGCGGCGAGGTCGGTGGTGAGGTAGCCGACGAGGCCGGCCACTTCCTGGGGGGTGGAGTAGCGGCCGAGGGGGATCTTGGATTCGAGCTGCTCCTGGACGTAGTCCTCGGTGGTGTCCCACACCTGTGCGTAGCCGCTGCGCACGCGGGCGGCCATGGGGGTCTCCACGTAGCCGGGGCAGACCGCGTTGACGGTGGTGCCGGTGGGGGCGAGTTCCTTGCCGAGGGCCTTGGTGAAGCCGACGACGGCGTGTTTGGAGGCCGAGTAGGGGGCGCCGAGGAGTACTCCCTGCTTGCCCGCGGTGGAGGCGATGTTGATGATGCGGCCCCAGGGTTCGGCGCCGAGTCCGCCGCGGTTGAGGACCTCGCGGGTGAGCAGGAAGACGCTGTTGAGGTTGGTGGCGATGACGTCGTGCCACAGTTCGTCGGTGATGCCGGCGGTGGCGCCGCCGCCGCTGCGGCCCGCGTTGTTGACCAGGATGCTGACGGGCGCGCCGTACGCGGCCACGGCCGCGGCAACGAGGTTCTCGACGGCGGTGCGGTCGGTCACGTCGGCGGCCGCGCCCTGGACGGTGAGTCCTTCGGCCTGGAGGTCGGTGACGGTCTCCTTGACCTTGGTCTCGGTGCGGGCGCAGAGGAACACCCGGTGTCCGCGGGCGCCCAGGTCGCGGGCGACGGCCAGTCCGATGCCGCCGGTGGCCCCGGTGACCAGGGCCACGGGCCGCTCGGGGGCCTTGTCCATCGCCTTCACCGTCATGCTCGTCCCTCCGTCGCCCGTCTCTGCTGGGTGCAGGATGGCGCAGGGAACTCGTGGCGCGGCGGAAGGGGGATGGAGGCCGGCTCAGGGGTGGCGGGCGGGCCGTCAGTGCCGCCAGCTGCCGGTGCGGTGGTGGCGGCCGGGGGGCGGGCGGTCCCAGCCGGCGGCGGTGGTGCGCGGCGGTGGCGGGGCGGGTGCGGCGCGGTGCAGGAGGAGGGCGGTCAGGACGGTGAGGACGGCGGCGGTCTCGTCCTGGTCGGGGTTCCCGCGGCGGATGCGCCAGGTGTGCGGCGCGTCCGGGGTGCCCGCCGCGGCGGGTGCGGCGGGGGTTTCCGGGGCGGTCATACGGGCGGGTTGCCGTGCTTGCGCGACGGCAGGTCGGCGTACTTGGGGCGGAGCATGGCGAGGGCGCCGGTGAGTACGGTGCGGGTCTCGCCGGGGTCGATGACGTCGTCGACGAGTCCGCGTTCGGCGGCGTAGTAGGGGTGCATGAGTTCGGTGGTGTATTCCTTGATCTTCTGTGCGCGCATCGCGTCGGGGTCGGCCGCGGCGGCGATCTCGCGGCGGAAGATGACGTTGGCCGCGCCTTCGGCGCCCATGACGGCGATCTCGTTGGTGGGCCAGGCCAGTGCGAGGTCGGCTCCGATGGAGCGGGAGTCCATGACGATGTACGCGCCGCCGTAGGCCTTGCGCAGGACGAGGGAGATCCGCGGGACGGTGGCGTTGCAGTAGGCGTAGAGGAGTTTGGCGCCGTGGCGGATGATGCCGCCGTGTTCCTGGTCCACGCCGGGCAGGAAGCCGGGGACGTCGACGAGGGTGACCAGGGGGATGTTGAAGGCGTCGCAGAACTGGACGAAGCGGGCTGCTTTTTCGCTGGCGTGGATGTCGAGGACGCCGGCGAGGCTGGCGGGCTGGTTGGCGACGAAGCCGGTGACGTGGCCGTCCATGCGGGCGAGGGCGCACACGACGTTGGTGGCCCAGGCGGGCTGGATCTCGAAGTGTTCGCCGTCGTCGACGACTTCCTCGATGACCTTGCGGATGTCGTAGGCCTGCTGGGGGTTGGCGGGGACGATGGCCGACAGGGCGTCGGTGCGGCGGCCGGCCGGGTCGCCGGTGTCCTCGCGGGGCGGGGTCTCGCGGTTGTTGGCGGGCAGCAGGGACAGGAGGTGGCGTACGTCCTCCAGGCAGGTGGGTTCGTCCTCGTAGGCGAAGGCGGCGACTCCGGAGACGGCGGCGTGGACGTCGGCGCCGCCGAGGCCGTTCTGGGTGATCTCCTCGCCGGTGACGGCGCGGACCACGTCGGGGCCGGTGATGAACATCTGTGAGGTGTTGCGGACCATGAACACGAAGTCGGTCAGGGCGGGTGAGTAGGCGGCGCCGCCGGCGCAGGGGCCGAGCATCACGCTGATCTGCGGGATGACGCCCGAGGCGCGGGTGTTGCGCTGGAAGATGCCGCCGTAGCCGGCCAGGGCCGAGACGCCTTCCTGGATGCGGGCGCCGGCGCCGTCGTTGAGGGAGACCAGGGGTGCGCCGGCGGCGAGGGCCAGGTCCATCACCTTGTGGATCTTTTCGGCGTGGGCCTCGCCGAGGGCGCCGCCGAAGATGCGGAAGTCGTGGGCGAAGACGAAGACGGTGCGGCCGTCCACGGTTCCCCAGCCGGTGACCACGCCGTCGGTGTAGGGCTTCTTGGTCTCCAGGCCGAAGCCGGTGGCGCGGTGCCGTCTGAGGGCCTCGATCTCGTGGAAGGAGCCCTCGTCGAGCAGCAGGCCGATCCGTTCGCGGGCGGTCAGTTTGCCTTTGGCGTGCTGGCGTTCGGTGGCCCGTTCGTCGGGGCCGGCTGCGGCGCCGGCCTTGATGGCGGCCAGTTCCGCGGCGCGGTCGGGGGCCTGCAGGGGTGGCGCTTGGCTGATGCTCATGTGGCTCCTCCAGGTCTGAAGATGGCGGGTCTCAGGTCGCCCGGTGCAGCGTGAGGTGGCCGCGGCGGCGGACCGGTCGTGCGCGGTACGGGGACGGCGCGCCGGAGCCTCCCGGCCCGGCCCGGCCGGCCGGGCCGAGGGGGGTGGTGGCGGCTCCCGCGGCGGCGAGTGCGCCGCGGGCGGGGTGGGCGGGGTGGGCGGCGGCGCCCCGCTCCTCCTGCAGGACCTCTGCGAGGGCCTGCCGGAAGCGGTCGATGTCCTGTGCGGTGTTGTCGTGGTGGAGGGATGCGCGCAGTGCGGGGGCCGTGACGCGGCCGGCCGGGTGCAGGGGGGTTTCGTGTGCGACGGTCTTGGCCAGGACGACTCCGCGGCGGGCCAGGCCCCGGCGGATGGCCGCGGCGGGGATCTGGGCGTGCCGGAAGGCGAGGATGGCGGCCTGCTCCTGTCCGCCGGCGAGGAGTTCCATGCCGGGGGTGTGCCGGACGGCGGCGCGCAGGAGGGGCAGGAGGTCCTCGTGCGGGGGGCGGGCGGTGGCGGTGTGGTGGGCGAGGGCGGCGTCCAGGGCGGCGACGGCGGCCGGCTCGGGGGCGGCCGCCCGGTACGGGGCAGCGTCCGGGGCCAGGTGCGGGGTGGGGGCGATGTAGGCGAATCCGGTGTTGTGGGGGCCGCGCAGGAACCGCCAGCCGTCGGCGGTGAGCAGGTGGCAGCCGATGCGGGCGGCGTCGACGGGGAGCCGGCCGGCGGAGTGGGAGGCGTCGACGGTGTAGCGGGCGCGGTGGGGGGCGAGGAGGCGGCCGATGTCGTGGACGGGGTTGACGGTTCCGCAGGCCGGGGAGAGGTGGACGGCGGAGACGAGGGCGACGTCCTCGTCGAGGTGGGTGCGCATCCAGTCCAGGTCGAGGTCCCCGTCGGGGCGCAGCGGGACGACCTCCAGGCGGCAGCGGGTGCGGTCGCGCAGGGCGTGCAGGGCGGTCAGGTTGGCCACGCCCTCGTGGGGGGTGGTCCAGATCCGGTCGCCCGGGCCGGGGGTGATGCCGTGGAGGTAGGCCTCGAAGGCCTGCGCCGCTCCGGTCGCCAGGATGGTGTCGGCGGCGGGTACGGACAGCAGGGCGCCGAGGCGTTCGTGGATGCGGGTGTGCAGGACGTCGCCGAGGCTCTCCTGCAGTGCGGCGGTCCCGAGGCGGTCGTCGAGGGCCGTGCAGCGGGCGAGGACGGTGCGTACGGCGTCCGGCATCCGGCCGGTTCCCGCGGTGTCCAGGTGGGCCGTTCGTTCCCCGTGGTGCGTCGGCGCGTTCATTTCAGGGGCCTCCCCCCGCTGTCGGGGCCGCGGGATGTGCACGGCCCTCATGTACCAGGCATTGCCAATGGACTTGGCAATACATTGCCCAGCGGCCGGCAGTTTTGGCAACGCCGGATTGCGGCGGCTCCGGCGAAACTCGAGTTCCAGATCCCTTGGCAACGCGTGGCAATGTCTTGCCAGGCTCTTTCCGAGTCAATTCCTTTGCAGGTCATGGGGGTTCTGATGGGGTTCTCCAGTTCGTCTCGAGTGATTGACGAGCGAATCCCGAGCGGGTGCGGCCAAGCTTCTTGGCAGAAGAGTTGCCAGGAAAGAACAAACAGTTGCCACGGAGGAGTCACCATGAAGAACCTCGCCCGCCTCGTCGCCACCGCCGCTCTCGCCACCGCCGCCGTGCTCACCGCGGGCGGCGCGGCCCAGGCCGACGGCGGGCCCATCGACTGGCCCGTCGCGCCGTCCTCGGCCAGCGCCCCGGGATCCGCCCCGGCCCCGGCCCGCATCGACTGGCCGTAACCGAAGACGGCTCGAAGTTGGGTGGAGGAAAGAGATGGAGAACATCCACCGCGGCTAGCGTGCGCGGCACGGGGGCAGTTCCTCCGCCACCGGTGGCAGAAATGTGCCGGGGGAGCTTGAGGAGTACGGAGGGGAGACCGTGAGGATTCAGGTTCTGGGTCCGTTGAGTGCCGAGGTCAACGGGGGATCCATTGTTCCGACCGCGGGAAAGCCGAGACAGGTGCTTTCCCTTCTCGCGCTGTATCCCGGACGCGTGATACCCGTTCCCACGCTCATGGAAGAGATCTGGGGGACCCAGCCGCCGCAGAGCGCGCTGACCACCCTGCAGACGTACATACTCCAGCTGCGCCGCCGGCTGGGCACGGCGATGGGCCCCGGAGCCCCGGGCGGCGCCAAGGACGTACTGGCCACCCGGCACGGCGGGTACCTGCTCCAGGTGCCCGAGGAGAGCGTCGACGTGCACGACTACGAACGCCTCGCCCGCGAGGGCCAGAGCGCCTTCGAGTCGGGTGACGACCGGGTGTCCGCCGACCGCCTGCGGGCGGCGCTGGACCTGTGGCGGGGGCCGGCGCTGGTCGACGTTCGGGTCGGGCCGATCCTCGACATCGAGGTGCTGCGCCTGGAGGAGAGCCGCCTGGTCACCGTGGAGCGGCGCATCGACGCCGACCTGCGGCTGGGCCGGCACGCCGAACTGATTGCCGAATTAACGGACCTGACGGCACGTCATCCCCAGCACGAGGGGCTGCACTCGCAGGTCATGGTCGCCCTGTACCGGTCGGGCCGCCAGGCCACGGCCCTGGACGTGTACCGCCGGCTGCGCGGCCGCCTGATCGAGGACCTGGGCGTGGAGCCGTCACCGCAGCTGCAGCGCCTGCACCAGGCCATGCTGGCCGTCGACCCGCAGCTCGATGTGCTCGCCGGACCGCGGCACACCTCGACGTTCGACCTGTTCGCCGCCTGAGGGCGGCTTCGCCGTCACCGGCCGGGGGCGGTCAGGGGCGCAGCAGGTGCGCCTCGCCGACCAGGTAGCGGTCCTGGACGAGGTGGGTGGCCGCACTCCACTCCCCCGCCGCCGGTGCCCCCTGCGCCGCCCCGGGGCCGAGCGCCCGGGCGCGGGCCTCCTGCAGGGTCCACAGCCGCAGCAGCCGCTCCCGGCGTCCGTCCTCGGGGAGCGCGTCGAGGACGGACCGTTCCTGCGGGGTCCACGGCCGGGCGGGCGGCGCCAGGGTGCGGACGTCGCGGTCGGCGGGCTCCGCGTGCACGCCGAGCGGCCCGGTGCGGCTGACGCCGACCACGATCAGCTCGCCGCAGTGCGCCAGCGCGATCTCCACCCCGGCACGGGGCGCCCGCACTGCGGGGCGGCCGTCCGCACCGTGGTCCAGTTCCACCGTGTGGACGGGCACCTCCAGGGCGGTGGCCGCGGCGTACGTCATGACGAAGCGCGAGACGGCGAGCCGCAGCCGCCCGGCCGCGGCCGGTGTCTGCCGGAACCGCGGCCAGTCGTCGCCGAGCAGCGGGCGCAGGGCCGGGTCGAGGAGCACGGCGGCCAGCCACTGGCCCCAGGTGGTGCAGACGAGCGCGTGGCCCGTGTCCTCGATCCGGTCCCCCGCCTCGTCCCAGGGGCCCTCCGGGCCCTGGAGGTACAGCGGCGCTCCGAAAGCCCCGTCCGGCCCGTCCGCCGGGTGGGCCGGGTGGGCCGGGTGGGCCGGGTGGGCCGGGTGGGCCGGGTGGGCCGGGTGGGTGTGCCGGGTGGGTGCCATCGGCGGTCGCCTTCCGTTGGTCATCGCAGCCGGCGCACGGCGGTCCGTGCCTGCCAGCCGGCCAGGCGCAGGGTCTCGGCGGCGGCCTGCCCCAGCCAGGTCCGGACGTGCCGGCGGGCCTCGGCGAGGCCGGCGTCGTCGCCCGGGCCCGCTCCGGTGGCGTCCTCGCGGAGCATCACCTGCTGGGCGCAGACGACCCGTACGCCGTTCCCTTCGGGGACCAGGGACCATTCGCCGGTGTGTGCGGCGAGGGGCTCGGGCGTCCGCAGTTCCTTGAAGACGATCCGTGCGGCCGAGGGGAAGCACAGGCGCACCACGCGGGTGGAGCGGGTGCGGCCGTCGGGGGTGGCGCAGGTGTCCAGGGCGGCCAGCTGCACGCCGGGGACGTCCTCGCTCACCTCGGCCGACTCCACGTGCGGGAGGCGCTCGGGCCAGTCCTGGATGCGGTGGAGGAAGTCGTAGACCAGCTCGGCGGGGCCGTCGATGTGCGCGCTGTCCGCGAAGGACAGCAGCAGCCGGTCCAGGTGTTCCCAGCGTTCGGCGACCGCCGTGAGGTGGGCGAGCTGCAGGTCCGGTTCGCTCTCCCACTCCCGGCGGCTGTGTGCGGTGGCGGCGGCGGGCGCGGCGTCCAGGGTGCGGTGGCGGCGCAGTGTCACCAGGGAGTGTGCGGTGCCCCTCTCCTGGACCGTCCAGGTGCCGGTGGTGGGGGCGCCGGGGCGGGCGGTGTCCTCCTGCTCGAACTCGACGGTCCGTGCGTGCGGGTGCAGCACGCGGTGCAGGTGGTGGGAGCGGATCCGGTCGCCGTCCACGTCCCACAGGCGCAGCCGTTCGCGGACGCCGTCGAAGTCGATGCGCTCGACGTGGACGGGTGCGGGCAGCAGGAGGGGCCAGCGCGCGGCGTCGGCGAGCAGTCCGTGGACCACGCCGGCGGGGGCGGCGATCCGCGCCGTCCGCTCGATGGTGTGCACGCGCTGCGCGGGCATGGCGGGCACCTCCCCTGATCGTGTGCGGCGGGTGCGCCCAGCCTGCCGCAGGGGACTCGAGGCTTCCTCAACCCCGGGCGGGCGGGGCCGCCGTGGCGGGCGGGCCGGTGCGGCCGGTCTGGGTCAGTGCGTCGGCCAGCACCCGCCAGATCTCGGCGGCGAGGTCGATGTTGGCGTCCTCCTGGGCCTGCTGGGCCAGGGCGCGCAGGCCCGGGACGCCGGCCGGGTCGCCGTCGAGGATCATCAGCTGGTGGCGCAGGATCTCCTGCCGGACCTGGCCGCGGTAGGTCATCCTGGGCCGGTCGGCGGCCAGTTCGCCGAGCAGGGCGCGCGCGTCGTCGTAACGGCCGGTGGCGAAGGCGAGGTCGGCCTTGAGGGCGGTCAGGTCCTGCCGCAGGGCGGGGGTGCCGACCAGGGCGAGGGCGGCTTCGGCCTCCTGGGCGCGGTGCTGTGCCCGGGCGGGGTCGGCGGGCATCTTCTGCAGGTGCAGGCGGCCGGCGGCCAGGCGCAGCCGGATCCACAGGATCAGGTCCTCCTGGCTGCTGAACCGGTCGAGGGCGTCGTCCAGGCAGGCCTGCGCGCCGAAGTAGTCGCCCTGGTGCATGCGGATGGCGGCGGCGGTCCACATGGCCTCGGCCCACAGGGCGTCGGAGCGGCCCTCGACGAGGGCGGTCAGTTCGTCGGCGTGGAGGCGGGCCTCCCCGGTGCGGCCCGCCTCGGCCTGTACGGAGACCAGCGCCAGCAGGGCGGCGGCCCGGTCCTCGACGCCGAGTTCCTCGTGCAGGGCGATGCGGTGGGCCTCGACGGCCGCGTCCACGGCCGGGGTGATCTCGCCGACGGAGCGCAGGCAGCGGGCGAGGCGGGTCAGGCCGCGTACGCGCAGTTCGCTGACGCCCACGTCGTCGCCGAGTGCGACGAGCTGGGTCAGGCGCTCGCGTTCGGTGGTGTGGTCGCCCTGGACGCGGGCGGCGCCGGCGAGGAGCCACAGCGCCTGCCAGCGCAGGACCGGGCTCTCGTGGCCCTCGGCGGCCAGGGCCTGGCGCAGGGCCACGACGGCGTCGGGGGCGCCGGTGGACGCGGCGAGGGTGAGGGCGTGGGCCAGGGAGCCGGTCGCCGGCTCCTCGAAGTCGGCTGCCTGCAGGCCGAGGCGGCCGGCCAGGTAGCCCACGGCGCGGTCGGTGGGCTGGCGGGCCCCGGACTCCAGGCGGGAGAGGTAGCCGGTGGACATGCCCTCGCCCGCCAGCGCCGTCTGCGACAGGCCCTGGGCCAGCCGGAGCTTCCTGAGGCGGTGTCCGAACGCGGGCTGTCGCAGCATGGGCATCCTTGGGGTCGCGGGCAAGGAATCTGTCGGGAACCGGCACCGAGCGTAGGGTCCGCGGCAACGGCCGGGCAAACCTTTGCCACCGTTTCCGGGCCCGTCTCATGCGGTCCTCGAGCGGTCCTCGACCCCGCCGAGGCAGACTCTCCAGAATCCGGCCGTCGCACCGGCCGGCGCCCTGTTCCTCCCGTATGCAGCGCCTTGGAGTCGACGATGAGGCCATCGGTCGCCGGTACGGCCCAGGACGACCAGCCGGACGACGACATCGGCTGGCCGAACCACTGACCCGCCCACCGGGCCACCCCGGATCAAGCCCCCGCCGGCACGTGAGGCGCAGGGCGCAGGACGCCGGCCCGCACCGGTTTCAGCCCCGCCGGCGTTTGATGTGCGGGGTCCGGGGCGGCGCCCCGGCAGCGGCGGTGCACGTGGACGCGGCGGTGCTCACCGCCGCGTCGTGCGGGCTGCGGGGTGCGGGGCGGCACGCTCAGCGGCCGTGCGGCCGTGCGGCCGGGGGGTGCGGCCGGGGGCGGTGCGCGGTCAGACGGCGTACCGGTCGAACGTCGACCCCCGCTTCGGCCCGGCCTGCACGTCCAGCGCCGGATCCACCGTCAGCATGGCCTGGTGCAGGCGCTGCAGCTGCGGTGACGGCTCCACGCCCAGGTCCTCGATCAGGCGTCCGCGCAGCCGGCGGTACACGTCCAGGGCGGTGGCCTGGCGGCCCGACCGGTACAGGGCGAGCATCGCCTGCGCGTGCAGTCCCTCGTGCTGGGGGTGGCGGGCGATCAGTTCCGTGAGTTCGGCCAGCAGTTCCGTGTGCCGGCCCAGCCGCAGGTCGGCGTCGATGCGCCGCTCCACGGTGCCGAGCCGGCTCTCCTCCAGGCGCAGGATCTCGATCTCCAGGATCGGTCCGGCCCGTACGTCGACCAGTGCGGGTCCCTGCCACAGCGCGAGCGCCGCCCGCAGCAGGGCTGCCGCGCTTTCGTCGTCGCCCTGCTCGAAGACGCTGTGGCCCCGGGCGACGAGGCTCTCGTACGCGTGGACGTCCACGGACTCGGGGGGTATCTGCAGCAGGTAGCCGCCGTGCCGGGTGACGAGCACGTCCTTGGCGCCGTCGGGTCCGCCCGGTCCCATGGCGGTGCCGAGCCGTCGGCGCAGCTGGAGGATGTAGGTCTGCAGGGTGGTCAGCGCGCTCTGCGGCAGGGCGGTTCCCCAGATCTCCTCCATGAGGGTGGGCACGGGCATCACCCGCCCCGGGTACAGGGCGAGGAGCGCGAGGATCTGCCGGGGCTTGCGGGCGGTCGGAACGATGGATCCCCCGTTGACCTCGGCGCTCAGCGGGCCCAG
Organism: Streptomyces sp. NBC_01232; assembly: GCF_035989885.1. Lineage (GTDB taxonomy): Bacteria > Actinomycetota > Actinomycetes > Streptomycetales > Streptomycetaceae > Streptomyces. The sequence continues at coordinate 8,516,042 of NZ_CP108518.1, read as the reverse complement.
AACCTGAATCTCCACGTTCTCTTCCCCAAGTCGTCGGGTGCGGGGGCACGGTGGTCCCGCTGCTGCGGGGCCCTGCGCGCGCCGCGGCCCGGCCCCGCCGGCCCCGCCGGTTGTGCCGGTTGTGCCGGTTGTGCCGGTGGCAGCGGCGGGCGGGGGCGGGCGGGGCGGCGGGTCACCAGCCGATCCGTACCGACTGCGCCCCGGAGAGCTCCGCGTCGGTCTGGTAGTCGTGCTCCCGTCCGGCGGCGACCAGGCTGGGCAGCAGCAGTGCCCACAACGCCCCTACTTTCCCCTGCAGTTCCGCGTAGGACATGCCGGTGGCCGACATGGTTTCGATACCGCACGCCGCGGCCGCGACCAGGGCCTGTGCGCTCTCCCAGCGGCGGCCGGCGGCGGGCAGTTCTCCCGCGTCGCGTGCCAGCCGCAGCAGGGTGGCGACCGCCGAGAGCCAGGCCCCGTGGAAGTCGACGACCACCGGGCGTGCCCCGGCGGGCCCGCGGGGGCCCGCGCCGCCGCATTCCTTGGTGATGCGGAAACTCGCCGGGATCGCCGGTTCCTCGTGCAGGGTCCACGCCAGCCAGTGCGTGATGTCGATCAGTGCCTGCAGCGGGGAGACCCCGTCCTCGCGCAGCGCGCGCACCGCGTCGTGCAGCAGTGCGCATCCGCGCTGCTGCACGGCTTCGGCGAGTTCGTCCTTGGAGGCGAAGTGGAAGTACAGCGCTCCCTTCGTCACTCCGGCCGCGGCCGCGATCTCGCCCAGCGTCGCGTTGGCGTATCCATTGCGGTGGAACAACTCGGCCCCGGCGTAGACCAGCCGCCTCCGGGTCCGCTCCGACCTCTCCTGCACCGAGCCGTCTCCTCTCGCCCTGACAGAGCTCCGAACTCCCGGCTGCCGGACCGCTCCGGGGCCGCGGACCGCTCGCCGCGGGCCCGTGCGGCCGGGGCCGGGCCTCAGACCCGTACGAGCCGTTCGCCGCCCGGCTCCGCGTGGGCCTCGGCCAGGCTCTCCGGCCCGGCCATCAGGATCGACCGCTGCAGGCGCCGCAGTGCCACGGACGGCTCAAGTCCCAGCTCGCGCACGAGCGTCGCGCGCAGCCGCTGGTACACATCCAGTGCCTCGCCCCGGCGTCCCGACCGGTGCAGGGCGAGCATGAACTGCCCGTGCAGGTTCTCGTGGGTGCGGTACCGGGTGACCAGTACCGTCAGTTCGGCCAGCAGCTCCCGGTGGCGTCCCAGCCGCAGGTCGGCCTCGATGCGCTGGTCGAGGGCGCACAGCCGGGTCTCCTCCAGGCGCCGGGTCTCCATGTCCAGCTGGACGCCGCCCTGTACGTCGGCGAAGGCGGGCCCGGACCACAGGGACAGGGCCTCCCGCAGCAGGCGTGCGGCGCCGGGGAAGTCCCCGGCGTCCATCGCGCGGTAGCCGGTTCCCGCGAGCCGGTCGAACTCGCGCACGTCCAGGGTCCCGCCGCCGCTGCTGAGCAGGTATCCGCCGGGCAGTGTGACCAGGATGTCCTTGGCGGTCCGGCCGGCCGGCTCCCCGCCCCCTTCTGCGCTCCCACTACCGCCCTCGCCCGAAACCGAAGCAGCAGCAGCGCCCTGCTCCAGGGCGGCCGCGATCAGTGCCCGTAACTGCAGGACGTAGGTCTGCAGTGTCGTACGGGCACTGCGCGGCGGTTCGCCCGCCCACAGCTCCTCTATGAGTGCCGATACGGGCACCACCTGATCGGCATGGAGGGCCAGGAGGGCCAGGACCTGCCGGGGCTTGGGGGCGGTCGGCGTGATGGAGATCCCGTTCTCCCGCACCGCCAACGCGCCCAGTACATCGATGTCCACGCCGTACTCCCCTGTCCTTGGATGAGTCGCACAGCCAGTAGAAAACAGGACCAGCGGTTTGTCAATATCAAACCGGTCGTGCTGTTTTGACGATCCAGCACATCTGACTGACCCTCAAAAACCTACGATGAACTGGCATTTCATCTTCCCGGCCTGGGTCCGGAGCCGCTGCAGCCGGCCTCGATCGGCCCTCGACGCGGGCCACAGGAACACGGTCTGCCCCACCGGAAAGAGACCAGTCAGTCTGATTCGGTGGTCCCGGACGGCGGCACCGGGGTGCCCGCCGGCGAGCCCTGGGGCAGCAGGGCGCCCAGGGTCGCCTCCGCCGCGAGGCGCGGCAGCATCAGCGCCCAGAACCGGGTGAGGGTGTGCGGCGCGACCCACTCGCGGTCGCAGGCGCCCAGGACCTCCAGCCCCACCGTGGCGGCCACCACCCCGCGCGCCGCGTCCTCATGGGCCAGGCCGCGGGCGAGGGAGCCCTCGCGCGCCGCGGCGGCCACGGCCTCCTCGACCCACAGCCGCCACTGGCGGCGCAGGTCCGCCCCACCGCTCCAGGAGGGGTCCGCGCACAGCCCGAAGCCGGCCCGCACCACCACGTCGTGCGCGAGGAGGGCCATCAGGGCGTGCGTGGAATCGACCAGCACCTGCAGGAAGCCGCCCCCGGCGGCGGGCTGCGCCGGCCGGCCGGCGGTGACCGGGATGATCCCGCACAGCGCCCGCGCCGCCCGGTCCTCCACGGCCTGCGCGAGCGCGGTCTTGCTGGCGAAGTGGAAGTGCAGCGCCCCGGCGCTCACCCCGGCCCGGCGGCTGATCACCGAGATCGACGCGGTGACGAACCCCTCCTCGGCGAACACCTCCGCGGCCGCACGCACCAGCGCTTCCCGCGTGCGAGCGGCACGTTCCTGCTTGACCATGGAGTCTCCACAAACCGCCAACGCGGTTTGCCCAAGAGGGTATTCAGATCGTTGCGGGTCACAGTCGGCGCCGGAACCGGAGCCGTGCTCGAGTCCCGCTCGAGCCCAGTGGCCCCACCGGCCCCGCCGGCCCCTCCGCCCCCGCCCGAGCGCCCCGGTTCCCCGCCGGCCCGGATTCGGCGCCGGCCCGGATTCGGCGCCGGCCGCCGGCCGCCGGCCTCAGTTCAGGGCCGGCTCGGACTCCTGCGCCGCGCCGGGGCCCGTGCCGCGCCTCATCTCCGCGCTCACCCGCTCCCCCCGGTCGGGGGCCATGTCGAGCCGGGCGAGGACCGCGGGCGTCGAGATGCTGGGGCAGATGTGCTGGTAGACGGCGGCCACCCGCTGCTCGATGTCCGCACGGTCGCTCAGGGTCTGCGAGTAGATCTGCGCGCCCGTCCAGCAGGCGGAGAGGATCCAGGCCGTCTCGGCGGGGTCCACGTGCGGCAGCAGTTCGCCCTGCTCCTTCGCCCGCACCAGCAGGGTCCGCGTGAACTCGATCCAGCCCGGCACCGAGCCGCCGCCGAAGATGTCGCGCATGCCCGGCCCCAGGGAGAGCCGGGCACCCGCGCTGAGCATGGGCTCGCGCTTCATCCGGTACGCCAGCACCATGGCGACGTCGACGAGTTCCTGCAGCTTGCTCTCCCGGTGGGGCACCCCGCCCTCGGCGAACTGCTCGTCGAGCACGCCCTGGGCCAGCTCCTGCTTGGAGGAGAAGTGGAAGTACAGGGCGCCCTTGGTGACGCCCGCCCGGGAGAGGATGTCCGCGATGGTGGCCGCGTCGTAGCCGCGCTCGTCGAAGACCGCTGCCGCCGCCTCCAAGATCGCGCGCCGCGTACGTACCGCACGCTCCTGCCGTGCCACGGGTGCCTCCGTTGTCCATGGGTCCGTTGCCGGTGGATCCGCGTCGCGGATCCACCGCCCCATTAAAACCAACCAGAAGGTCCGATTCTTTTCAAGCAGGCCCGGTCCGGCCCCGGCGCGATCAGTCGCTCACGTGTGCCGCCGGCCCCAGCACGACCGGCAACTCCCGCAGCCCGTTGGAGATGAACGACTCCACCCGTGGCAACTCCCCCTCGCCCGCCGGGGCCAGGGCCGCCGCCGGGAACCGCTCGAAGAACCGCCGTACCGCCACGGCGCACTCCAGCCGGGCCAGGGCCGCACCCAGGCAGTGATGGGTGCCGAACCCGAAGGACAGGTGCTGCCCGCGCGTCGGGCGGGTGACGTCGAACTCCTGTGCCCGCTCCCCGTGCACGGCCGCGTCCCGCCCCGCCGAGGCGAACGACACCATGATCGGGTCGCCCTTGGGGATGACCACCCCCTCCCCCATGTCGATGTCCTCCACCGCGAACCGCAGCAGCCCGTACGAGGCCGGCGGCTCGATCCGTGCCGCTTCCTCGACCACGTCCTCCCAGGAGGCGAGCCCCTGCCGGACGAGCGCCAGCTGGCCCGGACTGCGCAGCAGTTCGTGCAGGGCCGTGCAGATGAGGTTGACGGAGGTCTCGTACCCGGCCGTGAAGAGCAGGATCAGGGTGTCGGCCAGCTCCTTCTCGCTCAGCCGCGCCCCCTGGCCCCCGCCGTCGTCACCGTCACCGTTGCCGTTGCCGTTGCTGGCGCTGCCGCTGTCGTCGCCGGCGCCGTTGTCGCGGGCCGCGATCAGCGCGCTGGTCATGTCGTCGCCGGGGTGCTCGCGCCGGTGGGCGAGCAGGTCGGCCATCGTGACGTGCAGGTCCTCCGCGTTGCGCTGCGCCTCCTCGGCCGTGATCGCCGTGTCGAAGAAGGCGTTGATGATTTTGTGCAGGGGGGCCCAGGAGTGCTCCGGGATCCCGAACAGCTCGAAGACGATCCGCGTCGGCAGCTCGTGCGCGAACTCGGTGCGCAGGTCCACCGCCTGATGGGGTGCCAGTGCGGCGAGGCGGTCGAGGAGTTTGCCCACGACCTCCTCGATCCTGGGCAGCATGCCGCCCGCGCGGCGTGCGGTGAACGCGGCGGCGGCCGGTCTGCGCAGTCTGGTGTGCTCGGCCCCGTAGGCGGTGATCATGTTCTGCACGGAGACCCAGATCGCCAGCGGCCACTCGGCTCCGACCTCCCCGTCGATCCACGCCGGCCAGTGGCGGTAGGCGTCCTTGGACACCCGCGGGTCCACCAGCAGCCTGCGTATGTCGGCGTGCCGGGCCACGGCCCAGGCGGTCACTCCGCCGGGCAGCATCACCGGCGTCGCGGGCGCCTGTTCGCGGATGAGTGCGGCCTCGGTGTGCATCTGCGCACCGGAGACGTCGATCGCAATCGGGCACTGACGGTTCATCTGGGGCTCTCCATGATGGGCGGCGGTTGTCGGCGACGGGGTGCAGCGGAGTGTCCACACCCTGTATTTCAAAACCGCCCATCCGGTTTCCAATTCACCGGCGGCGGCCCCGAGTCTGGCACGGCCCGCCCCTCATGCCAATGGTTTTCGGGGCACGGCGGGTGCCGTGTCGGCTGCCCGGGGCGGGCGCGGAGCGGGCTGGTTGAACAGTTGGCGCCTGCACCCTGTCCGACCGGCACATATGACCGGAAGGCCAGCTCTCACTTGGGGTGGGGGGCCTGCGGCCCGAGGGGGCATCGCCGTGTCGGATATCCGCTGGTCGGGGTCGTGGGGGCGTTTCCAATGGCTGTCCGGCGGCCGGTGGCGGGGATGCGCGGGCCGCATCCTGCCCCTCTGAGTACCTTGCAAACAAAACCGGAGAGTACGTATCTTGCGTCTCGCGAGCGGAACCCGTCCCATCCGTCGAACGGCTCTGCGGGAGAACTCCATGACCATGCTCACGATCGGAAAGACCGCGCCCGTCCTGCCTCTTCCTGGAGAGGGGCATCCGTGGATGCGCTGCAACGACGCCCGCTCCCTGACCACCACGGTGCCCAGGGAGTACGTCCACCGCAGCTCCCTCGCCGAGGTCTTCCTCACCGGCTGCGACCGCACCGGTGAGGACACCTTCTCCCTCACCGGGCAGTGGCCCCGCGCCCACACGTTCTTCACCAGCGCCGACGGCGCCAGCCACGACCCGGTGCAGGCCGGGGAGACCGTGCGCCAGGTGGGGCTCTACCTCTGCCACGCCGTCTACGGGGTCCCGCTCGGCCACAACGTCCTTCTGTGGAGCCTGGACTTCACGACGGCGCCGGGCGGGCTGCGCATCGGCCGCGGGCCGAGCGACCTCGAGATGACGGCGGTGTGCACGGACTTCGGCTGGAAGGGGAACCGGTTCTCCGGGTTCCTGGAGGTGGACATCCGCCGGGGCGGCGAGCTCGCCGGCACCGGCACCGCCCGCTTCAGCTGCGTCGCCCCCGCCACCTACCGGCGGCTGCGCGGCGACCGCGGTCTCATGGCGTTAACCCGGCCGCTGCCCCGCCGCACCCCCATGGCCGCCGCCTCCGCCGGCCGGCTGCTGCCCTTCGACGTGGTCCTGGCCCCCGCCGGCCGGCCGGGCCGCTGGCAGCTGAGCCCCGACCTGGACCACCCGATCCTCTTCGAGCACGCCAACGACCACCACCCCGGCATGGTCCTCGTCGAGGCCGCCCGCCAGGCCGCCTGCGGGCTCCACGCCCCCGGCGGATTCACCCCCTCGGGCGTCGCCACCGAGTTCCGCCACTACGCCGAACTCGACGCCCCCTGCTGGATCGACGCCACCGTCCTGTCCCCGGGCCGGGTGGAGGTCACCGGCCACCAGGAGGGCCGTACCGTCTTCCGCTCCACGGTGACCGGCGCCGCCTGAAGAGACCCCGCCCACCCCGCGGCGTACTGCCGCCGCACCCGCCGCCCCGCACCCGCCCGCTTGGACCCGCCGCCCCGCACCCGCCGCCCTGCACCCGCCGCCCTGCACCCGCTGCGCTCCCCCGCGGCCGGGAGCCGGCGGCGCGGGCGGCGGGGCGGGGACCGTACGGCGTGGCGGGGGTGCGCCATGGCGGGGGCCGGGGGCTGCGGGCCGGCTCCTGTGCGGGCGGCCGGTGCTGTCACACGGCGGCCGGGGCCCCGCCGCCGCCCCGGTACCAGGGGGCGCAGCGGGCGAACGCCTCGGGGAAGGGCGGCCCCGGTGATGCCTTCAGCCCCGCCCACAGCCGCCCGCTGTCGTACCAGTGGTCCACCGCGAGCAGCCTCAGCCGCCGGCGCAGCGCCGGATCCGTCCCGCCCGTGCCGCCCAGCAGTTCCAGTGCCCGGGGGATGTCCACGTCCCCCGCCGGCAGCGGCAGGGCCAGCTCCCGCGTGACGGTCTCCACGAGTTCGCGTGCGGTGACCGGCTCGGGATGACCGGCGTGCAGTACACCTGCCGGGGCGTCCTCCTCGCGTACGGCCAGCTCGGCCAGCGCGCCGGCGAGGGCGTCCACCGACGTCAGGGACATCCGGGCCCGGCCGCCGTCCACCCAGTGCGGCAGCCCGGCCAGCAACTGCAGCAGCGAGGGCACCACCCAGCGGTCGCCCCGCCCGTACACCAGGTGCGGCCGCAGGACCGTACCGCCGGCCGCGAGCACCAGCCGTTCGCCGGCGAGCCGGGTCACGCTGGTCACCGAGGCGGGCTGTTCGGGGAGTTCGCCCTCGGCGGCGCCGCGGTGGGCGCCGTCCCCGTACACGGCCGCCGTGCCCAGCTGCACGATGCGCCGTACCCCGGCCCGCCGTGCCTCCGCGAGCAGTGCCCGGGTGCCGTCCACGTTCACGGCCCGGCACTCCCGCAGGGTTCCCCCGATGCGTGAGGCCAGGTGCAGCACCGTGGTGACGTCCTCGCAGAGCCCGCGCAGCGATGCGGCCCGCGCCAGGTCGCCCCGTACGGTGTCGGCCCCCGGCGGTGCGCTGGCCTCGTGGACCAGCGCCCGTACGGGCACGCCCGCCGCCAACAGGCGTTCCACGACGGGGGATCCGGCGAACCCGGCGGCGCCGGTCACCAGTACGATCCGGTTCTCTCTCTTCATCACGCGGCCCATTCCACCGTGTTACGGTCGCGCGGTGACGCTGGGAACGGATAAATCTCTGCTGGCGGGCAAATCGGCGCTGATCACGGGCGCGAGCTCCGGCATCGGGGCGGCCGCTGCCCGCGTGTTCTGCCGGGAGGGCGCCTCGGTGACCCTGGTGGCGCGCCGGGAGGCCCAACTCGCGGCGCTCACCGCGGAACTGCGCGCCGCCGGCCACCGGGCCCAGTACGTGGTCGCGGACGTGACCCGCACCGAGGACGTGGCGCGGGCGGTCAAGGAGGCCGTCAGCGTCTACGGCCGCCTGGACGCGGCGTTCAACAATGCGGGCATCGGTGCGCAGCCGGCGCCGATGCACCTGCTGGACGAGGAGACGTACGACAGTGTCATGGACACCAACGTGCGGGGTGTCTGGAACTGCATGCGTCACGAGATACGCGCGATGCTGGCGACCGGCGGCGGCGCGATCGTGAACAACAGCAGCACGGCCGGCCTGGTGGCCACGCCGGTGACGGCGGCCTACATCGCGTCCAAGCATGCGGTGCTGGGCCTGACCAAGGCTGCCGCCTGCGAGTACGCCGCCCAGGGCATCCGGGTGAACGCGATCGCCCCGGGCTCCACCCGCAGCGAGATGATCGACGCCTGGCTCCGGGAGAACCCGGCGATGGAGGAGGTCCTGCTGGCCTCGGCGCCGCTCCCGCGGATCGCCGCACCCGCGGAGATCGCCGAGTCGGCGGCCTGGCTGTGCAGCGACCGTGCCTCCTTCGTCCTGGGCACCACGCTCTCGGTCGACGGCGGCTGGACCACCCGCTGACCACCCCGGTTCGCGGCAGGTGGTGTCCGGTCAGGCGTGGTGCCGGGTCAGGTGTGGTGCCGGGTCAGGTGTCGTGCCGGGTCAGGCGTGGTGCCGGGTCAGGTGGGCGAAGGCGGTGCGGGCGAGGACGTCCAGGGCCTCGGGTGTCGCTCCGGGGGCGAGGGCACGGAAGGACGCGGCGAAGGCGTCCGACTGCGTGCACAGGGTCCGCACCTCCAGGGCCTGGGTCAGGCGCGGTATCACCTCGTGGAAGCAGTAGGGGTGCTCGGATTCGATGAAGGCCTCGAGGCTCTCCTCGTAGGAGGCGTGCTCGCCGTCGTAGGCCCAGCCGTCCAGCGACAGCAGCAGCGGCCACTGGGCCCGCACCTCCCAGGCGGTGAGCGGTACGTCCTCGTAGGAGGGGTCCCCTTCGCGGTCCGCGAGGCGCAGCAGCAGGGCCAGCCCGGTCATGAACTGCGGCAGGCTGTCCGCTCCGGCGGCCGCCGTCCAGGTGCGGCGGGTATCGGGCGGGCAGGTCGCGAAGAACTCCTGGGTGAACGCCGTTGCCAGGTAGTCCAGTTGTGAGGCGAGCGAGCGCAGGGAGCCGCGCCAGGCGGTGTCCCAGTGGTTGGCCCGCATCGTCCGCCTGAACCGCAGGACCTCCCACTCCAGCGGGTCGGTCCCGCCCGCGGCGAGGCCGACCAGGTGCGCGATCGGTCCGCTGGTGAACATGCCTTCCGGGTGCAGTGCCATGCTCCCTCTCCCCCTTCGTCGTTGCGGGTCCATCCAACCCCCTTGCGGACGGCGGGGGCGGCCCGGGGCGGGCGGCGGCAGTGGGGGTGGCGGGGGCAGTAGGGGTGGTGGTGGTGGTGGGGGTGGTGGCGGGGACAACCGGCCGGCCCGGTTCCGCGTCCTTGCCGTGGAGAGCCGTCTCCGGGCCACCGGTGCGGGAGAAGGACCAGACCTGGAGGGCGTCATCGGCACGTTCACCCCTGACCGGCCCGATGCGGGCGCACGGCCCCGCAGGACGGCCGGAACCGGCAGGGTGCTGCTGGGCTGCCTGGCGGGGATCGTACTGACCGCCGTGGCCCTGACCGTGGCGTGGTGGCCGCGGACGGAGGTGACGTACCGCAGCACCGCGCCCGCGGAGCCGGTGTACGACGACCGGTCACCGCACTACCTGGGGCTGGTGCACGAGCAGACCCTGTCCGGGCGGCAGTCCTACCGGATGGTTGTCGGCAGGTACCCCGGGGTGGCCTACGGGCACTGGGTGGACGTCGAGACCGCGTGGGGGGCGCAGGGCATCGAGTCCACCACGTGGACGGAGGCCGGTGTGCGCGTCCGCTTCCGCACCGGTCACGAGGTCTTCGTGCCGGCCCGTTTCTTCCTGCACGGCAGATGAGACCGCGCGGCCGTCACACGGCCGTCGCCCCGCGGGCGGGCCGGTCGGGCCTCGCGCAGCGGGCCGGTGGCGTGACGGCTGCGCGGGCGGCGGGGGGCCGGGCGGGCGGGTGCCGTCGGCGCGTTCGCGGCGGCGGGCGGTCCGCGGCACGGCTGGTGCGCAGAGCGGGCCCACGGGCGACGTCGATGGCCAGGGCCGCGGAAGGGGTACTCCTTCGCCGCCGCCACCTGCAACGGCGCCAGGACCCGCACCGGTGGCCAGGGGCGGCGGTGAGGAACGCCGGCGTGCCCGCCCCTACCAGGTCCCCGTTGCGGCCCGCCGCCGTATCCGGCAGGGGTGCCTGAACGGCGGCCACGAGCAGGACCGGAGGCAGGACCAGAGGCAGGGCCATGGGCAGGGCACACGGCCGGGCCGGTGCCGGGAACGCGAGGGCCGGGGACAGCAGCTCAGCGCGAGGTTGCCGGTGTCGCCCCGGCCGGCCGCACCCTCGGCGCCGCAGGGCGGCAGGGCGGCAGGGCGGCAGGGCGGCAGGGCGGCAGGGCGGCAGGGCGGCAGGGCGGCAGGGCGGCAGGGCAAGGTTCCCGGCGGTGCGGGAGCCGGTGAACACCACCACCCCCCTCGGCCCGTAGGAGCCGGTGGGATACACCGGCACTGTGGTGGCCGGTGGCCGCCGCCGTCATCCGGTGACGGGCCGCGGGCCGGGAACGGGGGCGGGGGGCGGTCGAGGGGGTGCGGGTTCTGCGGGCGCGTACCACTGTGGTTGCAGCCGGACGCTCCCCTCGGCGGTAGGGGACATCAGCTCCCGGCGGGCCGCCAGGGGCGGCGGCCGGCGGCTGCGTTGCCGGCGTTGCCGCCCGTTCCGCAAGACCGTGACGCAGGAGCGCCGCATGCTGACCCGTTTGGCCGATGACAACCGCAGGCGAGTGGTGTGGGGCATATCCCTGCTGCTGATCGCGGTCACCGCGCTCCTGGGAAGCGCACCCGGCAGCGCCGGAGCAGCCCGGGCCGCAGGGGGCGGCGGGGTTTCGGGGGGCGGCGCGGTGCCCGTTCCGGTGCTGTCCTGGGGGCCCTGCGACGGGGCGGGCGACGGCTTCGGGTGTGCGACCGCCCGGGTGCCCCTGGACTACCGCCGCCCCGCCGGCCCCGCCCTCTCCCTCGCGGTCACCCGCCGGCCCGCTGCCGGCCCGGCGCACCGCACCGGTGTGCTGGTGCTGCACCCCGGCGGGCCCGGCAACTCCGGGGTGAACTTCGCCCGCAGCAGCTACGGGGCACTGCCCGCCTCCCTGCGTGACGCCTTCGACGTCGTCGGGTACGACATGCGCGGGGTGGCGCGCAGCGGGCAGGTGGAGTGCTGGAACGACCAGGAGTACACGGCGGCCGTCGACGGTGCGCGCGGTGTGCCCGGTCCGGGGGCCGTGCAGGAGGCGGTGCGCCAGGGCCTCGACTTCGCCCGGGCCTGCCGGGAACGCTCCGGGGACCTGGTGCCGTTCATCGGTACCGGGTCGAACGCCAGGGACATCGACCTGCTGCGCCGGGCCCTGGGCGAGGAGACGCTGTCCTTCTACGGGCGTTCCTTCGGCAGTTACGTCGGTACCGTGTACGCGGCGCAGTTCCCGCGGCGGGTGCGGGCCATGGTGCTGGACGGGGGCTACGATCCGCGCCGCTATGCGGATGTGCCGTACGCCTACGACGGCGGGCAGTTCGCCGCGCTGGACGCGGCGGTCGGCCGGTTCCTGAACTGGTGCGGGCACGACGCGGCCGTCTGCGGGTTCGGGGAGGGCCGGCCGCGGCAGGCCTTCGAGCAGCTGAAGCGGGATCTGGACGCCGATCCGGTGATCACGGCGAGCGGGCGCCCGGCCACCGGGTACACGCTGGCCTACCGGCTGATGTTCAGCATCAACTCGGGCAGGGAGATCTGGCCCGATCTGGGGCAGGCGCTGAAGGCGGCCCAGGAACGGCGGGGTTCGTTCCTGCTGTCGCCGCCCTCGCCCGCGTCGTTCGACTTCCTCAGCGTCAACACGGCCGTGGAGTGCGCCGACCGCCTCTATCCGGGCAGCCGGCTGCTGCTGGGCGCGACGGTCGGCGCCGAGGCCGCCGCGGCCCCGCTGCTGGGACCGCCCATCGGGCTGGGGCCGCCGGCCTACGACCACAACCACGCGCCCGCCTGCGCCCAGTGGCCGGCCCAACGGCCGAGCCGGTTCACAGGCTCCTACCGGGCGGCCGGGTCCGCCCCGATCCTGGTGCTGGGCACGACCGGGGACCCGGACACCCCCTACCGGGACGCGGTGGCCCTGGCCGGGACGCTGGAGGGCGGGCGGCTGCTGACGTTCGCCGGTGAGGGGCACACCGCCTACAACCGGAGCGCGTGTGTCAGCGCGCTGGTCACCGACTACCTCGCCACGCTGGCGCTGCCCGCGCGGGGCACCGTGTGTGCGGACGAGGCCGGCCCGGAGCCGGCGGGCCGTCGCACCACCGGCATCGAGGCCGACGAGACACAGGATGTGATCCCTGCCCTGCGCTGAGCCGGCGGCGCGTTGTCACACCCAGGTGTAGTTCTCGTCGGTGACGGCCTCCAGGGCAGTGTGGGCGGGGGCTGCGCGGGGGTCGGGCAGGGCCGCGAGGGCGGGCCCGATCGGCGGGAAGAGGGGCAGAGCGGCCGTCCTGCGGTAGTCGACCCACTCGATGACACCGGTCTCGATGCTGCCGTCGGGGAGTTCGTCCTGCTCGAACTCCGCGAGGGTGGCACGGATTTGGGGGGTGATGTGGAGGCGGTGGATCAGGTGGAGCTTGCGCGGCGGCGGGGTGGGGCCGGGGCGGGTGACCCGCTGGTCGACGACCCACAGCAGGTCGCCGCCCTCGGCCTGCTCCGCGTCGAGGCCGAGTTCCTCGGCGAGTTCCCGGTGCAGGGCCTGCCGCAGGTCCTCCCCGTCCTCGACGTTGCCGCCGGGCGGCGTGTAGTGGGTGGACCGGGCACGGTCACGGCGGATCAGGGCGACGTCGTTGCCGCAGAACACCAGCGCCCCGGCCCGGATCCTGATCCGCGAGAACGGGACACCCGCATGGTCACCAGTACCAGTCATGACCACCAGTATCACCGACCACCGCCCACCGCCGCCGCAGCCGGGGGCGGCGGTGGGGGGCGGCAGCGGCCGCCCGCGTACGGCCGGCTCCCATGCCCGCAGGGCCCGGCAGGGCTCAAGCACGCGGACGTGCCGGGCAGCACGCCCCGGACGTCCCGGACCCGACCGGAGCGCCGGTGCCCGGCACAAGGGCCTGCGAGAGCCTCCGCGCCCGGAGGCATCCCCGGGAAGCCGCCGGCGAGGACCCCACCTGCAGGCCCAGATGCACGGCTCCAGGCACCGGGCCGGTTCCACCAGGTGCGTCCCGGCCGGGGACCGGGCCCGGGGCCGCGCACAGCGGCACGTACGCGGGAACCGGCGAGGACGACGACCGCGGCCTTCTCCCCGTGCTGCACGCGGGGGGGGGTGGGCCAGAGCGAGTTGGGCGACTGCCCGTACGCGAAGACCGCGTGGACGGCCGGACCGGCCCGGCGGGCAGGCGAGCGCGCCGGCCGGTGTGCATGCGGCGGGAATCCGTAACTGATCCGCCGTGCGGGGCCGTCGAACAGAAGCAGGAAGAGGCGGAGGAGATGGAGGAGGCCGGCGCCGGCGGCCATCACGTCGCGGGCCGCCAGGAGCGACCAGCTTCTCCGGTCCCAACACCGGGCCGGTTCCACCAGGTGCGTCCCGGCCGGGGACCGGGCCCGGGGCCGCGCACAGCGGCACGTACGCGGGAACCGGCGAGGACGACGACCGCGGCCTTCTCCCCGTGCTGCACGCGGGGGGGGTGGGCCAGAGCGAGTTGGGCGACTGCCCGTACGCGAAGACCGCGTGGACGGCCGGACCGGCCCGGCGGGCAGGCGAGCGCGCCGGCCGGTGTGCATGCGGCGGAGATCCGTAACTGATCCGCCGTGCGGGGCCGTCGAACAGAAGCAGGAAGAGGCGGAGGAGATGGAGGAGGCCGGCGCCGGCGGCCATCACGTCGCGGGCCGCCAGGAGCGACCAGCTTCTCCGGTCCCAACACCGGGCCGGTTCCACCAGGTGCGTCCCGGCCGGGGACCGGGCCCGGGGCCGCGCACAGCGGCACGTACGCGGGAACCGGCGAGGACGACGACCGCGGCCTTCTCCCCGTGCTGCACGCGGGGGGTGGGCCAGAGCGAGTTGGGCGACTGCCCGTACGCGAAGACCGCGTGAGCGGCCGGACCGGCCCGGCGGGCAGGCGAGCGCGCCGGCCGGTGTGCATGCGGCGGAGATCCGTAACTGATCCGCCGTGCGGGGCCGTCGAACAGAAGCAGGAAGAGGCGGAGGAGATGGAGGAGGCCGGCGCCGGCGGCCATCACGTCGCGGGCCGCCAGGAGCGACCAGCTTCTCCGGTCCCAACACCGGGCCGGTTCCACCAGGTGCGTCCCGGCCGGGGACCGGGCCCGGGGCCGCGCACAGCGGCACGTACGCGGGAACCGGCGAGGACGACGACCGCGGCCTTCTCCCCGTGCTGCACGCGGGGGGTGGGCCAGAGCGAGTTGGGCGACTGCCCGTACGCGAAGACCGCGTGAGCGGCCGGACCGGCCCGGCGGGCAGGCGAGCGCGCCGGCCGGTGTGCATGCGGCGGAGATGCGTAACTGATCCGCCGTGCGGGGCCGTCGAACAGAAGCAGGAAGAGGCGGAGGAGGCCGGCGCCGGCGGCCATCACGTCGCGGGCCGCCAGGAGCGACCAGCTTCTCCGGGGACCCGATGACCCGACGACCCGGTGACCCGATGACCCGGTGACCCGATGACCCGGTGACCCGATGGTTTGGTGGCCCGGTGACCCGGTGACCCGATGACCCGGTGACCCGATGGTTTGGTGGCCCGGTGGCCCGGTGGCCCGGTGACTCCCGGAGGGTCATGCGTCACCGGGGTGGCACAGGCACGGCAGGCCGGCCCGGGCTGGAGACGGTGACACGCCCGGCCGAACACGGTGGCCACGGCCAGGCTCGGCAACGGTGGCGGGCATACGGGACGGCGGCGGTCCGCAACAGCAACGGCACGCCGCCGCCCTCATGTCGTCGGCGCACAGTCCCCGAACGTGCACCCAGGGCGCAGCTGCCCGGGCAGGAACCCGTTCCCGGCCCCAGGGGAGCACTGACCCCCACCGCCTGCCACGCCGGGTCGCTCTCCCCTCGATGCACCCGTGCAACCCCTCTCGACACGAACTCCGTTACGGTGCCGGGGCCGGGGCGGGGGCCGGGGGGAGTGCCCATGCCGGTCACCACTGACACACACCGCCGCACAACACGGCTCAACACACCACCGACCCCACTCCACTGCACTGCACTGCACTGCTTCGCAGCGCATGCCGCGGCCTCGTCCGGGTGAGGTACAGCCACTCCCCCAGGCGGGCGGGGCGGGCCGGCGGGGGTCTGGCAGGAGGGGTCTCTG
Source organism: Streptomyces sp. NBC_01232 (assembly GCF_035989885.1). Classification (GTDB taxonomy): domain Bacteria; phylum Actinomycetota; class Actinomycetes; order Streptomycetales; family Streptomycetaceae; genus Streptomyces. The sequence continues at coordinate 8,500,652 of NZ_CP108518.1, read as the reverse complement.
GCAGGGGTGTTGTGCGGGCGGGCTGTCGGTGCCCGGGCCGTGCGGGTTGTTCCGCAACGGCCCTTGCAGAGTTCGGCGGTGCGCGGGCCGGTACATGATCCGCTGTCACGGGTACACGTAGTGCGTACCATTCGCGTCCCGGTATCCCCTTCAGTCACAGACATCGAGGAACCCATGAACACCACGGGCAGCAACGTCACGCGGGTCAAGGACGATTACGCCGAGCAGATCGCCGGTGATCTCGCGGCGAACCAGGCAGCGCAGGAACAGAGGCGCACCGAACTGCAGCGGCTGCAACAGGAGATCGGGGAACTCGAGGAAAGCGAGAAAGTCCTCCTGAGGATGCAGGACGCGCTGGGCATCACCGCCAAGCCCAAGCCCACGCCCGCGCCCGCGCCTGCGGGGCAGCCGGCCGCCAAGCGCAGCGTGAAGCGGGCCGCAGTGCCTTCGGCGCGCAGCGCCGCCGGGGGTACGAAGAAAACCCCGGCACCCACCACCACCGCCGCCACAACGGCTGCGACTGCGGCGGCGAAGGCCCCGCGCGCCCGCAAAGCAGCCGGTGCTGCCGCACCCGTGAAAGAGAAGACAACCGGTACCACCGCACCCGTGAAAGAGAAGACGACCGGTACCGCCACGGCGGTGAAGGAGAAGACAGCAGGTGCTGCCGCACCGGTGAAGGAGAAGACGACCGGTACCGCCGCGGTCGTGAAGGAGAAGACAGCAGGTACCGCCGCGGTCGTGAAGGAGAAGACGGCTGGTGCTGTCGCACCGGTGAGGGAGAAGGCGGCTGGTGCTGCCGCGGTGAAGGGGGAGACGGCAGGCCCGTCCTGGCTCGAACTCGTCACGGCCGCCCTGGCCGGCGGGAAGGAGCCGAGGTCGGCCGCCGAGGTGACCGAAGCGGTCAGTGCCGCCCACCCCGGACGCAAGGTGAAGGCCGCGGTCGTCCGCAACACCCTCGAACAGGGTGTCGCCCGCGGACTGCTGGAACGTTCCAAGCAGGGCCGCTCCGTCTACTACAGCCCCACCAGCCCTGCCCCGGTCACAGCCGCGGACGCCGGCCCGACCCAGCCGTAACGGCCGCACCCGCCATGCCCCACCATGTCCGGCCGGCCCATCGACGCAGCCACGCATGATGCCCTACCCCGGGCGGCATCCACCCCGCCCCGGCAGGCATTCTGCCCGATAGGACACGGCCCGGCCCGGCCCTCGTCCCGTACAGTCGCACGGTCCGGGGGCCCGGCGGCAGGAGCTGGCATGCCGGCGCGGTGGGGTCCGGTCGGGTGCGGGCTGCGGTCTCCGCCGGTCCTGGCAGAGTCCCGTCGGGTGCGGGCTGCAGCTGCGGGTGTGATGGTCAGTTACGGGGTGCGGTGATAGCGGCCGCGAGGTACCGGAACTCTCCTCCTGGTCCCGGCTGGCGGGAGTAGGGCCGCCAGTCCAGGCGGTAGGAGCCGCGCAGGGTCCGCGTGTTGCCCTGGTAATCACCCTGGCCCCACAGGAGGGTCCCGGCGAGTACGCATCCCTGGTGGATCCGGAAAGCATGATCCCGGCTCGGCCTGGTCCGGGGCTTGGGCAGTGCCCACAGGGAGGGGTTGTTGGTCAGCAGCAGCGAGAGGCCGTTCTGGTCGGGCCGGTTGCAGAACCGCTCCAGGCGGGCCATGTCGAACACGTAGTCGCGGCGGGCGAGGTCCGGGGCCGCGTGGTTCCGCAGGGCGAACTCCTCCGCGGGCGAGCCGGCTTCTCCCGCCCAGGACCGGGTGGGGTACTTGAACTCGACGGCGGTACGGCCCCCTGGGCCGGTGCACAGCAGGTCCAGCCGCTCCACCCGGCCCTGCGCGTGCTGCGCCACCTCCAGCCGGGACCCGATCCCGGGCTCCAGCTCCCACAGGGCGCGGGCGAAGCCGTGCTGGAAGTCCGCCTCGGAATGGAACACCGGCCGGTCAAGGGCCAGGCGTTCCATGACGTCCGTGAGCGGTATCCGGCCGGCGATGAGCAGCGCGGTGCCGGTCGATGATGTGGTCACCGCCCCATTACAGCGCGGGCGCGCCCACCACACCGCCCAATCAACCGAACCGCCAATCCGCCCCCGGCAAGCCCCCGGGCCTCCGAGCTTCGGGCTTCGGGCTTCCGCGCTTCCGGGCTTCTGGGCTTCCGGGCTGCGGCAGGGGGCACGGGACCTCACGGCCCCACGGGGCGCCACGGGGCGCCACCATCCTCAACATCCAGATCGGGCAGTGCCTCACCAACGTCCGCCGCCCGGGTGAGCTGGGGAAGGACCCCGGCCGGGCGCAGCGGCGGGCCGCCACGCTCACCGCCATCGACCCCGACTGGAACCCGGGAACGCGGGATGGACGGTCGACCGGCAACGGCACTACGCCTACCTCACCCAGCTCCTCGCCGAAGGCGCGCAGCCGACCGCGATCGTGCCGGGAGTGACACGGCACGGGGACGACGTCGGCCGGTGGCTCGCTGCGCAACGGCGGGGCTGGGACCGGCTGAACGCCGAACAGCAGCACCGGCTCAGCGAACTCGGCGTGAAGAAGGCCTCACGGGCCCGCCAGGCGACCACGAAGACGACCGCGGCGGGTCGGGCCGCGCACAGGCGGCAAGGCGTTCCAGAAAGGCTTCCAAGCCCTCACGCAGGACATCGCACGGGAAGGCCACCTGCCCGGCCGCGGAGTCGTCGAGCGACTCCCCGACGGCACCGAACACCGAACCGGGGTATGGCTCGCCAACCAGAAACAACGCCGCGACCGACTCCACCAAGCCCAGCTCGCCGCACTCACCCACCTCGGCATCCACTGGGCCGGGTAGGGGGTCGGGCGGCTGTTCCAGAATTCTGGAACAGCCGCTCCCACCCGGGATCGACCGCCTGGAGGAGGCGGTCGATCAGGCGGTGCGGCACTCGGCTACCGCAGGAGCACGTCGGACACGGACAGGAAGAACTCGCCGGTCATGCCGCCGTTCTCACCGTTCGGGGTGTCCGGTCCTCCGTGGCCGCCCCAGATGTCCACGATCGCCGCCCGCCCGGCCCGGCGCGGGAATGAGGCGAACTCCCAGCTGGTGGATTCCTCTTCCCGGGGCGCACCGTGCACCTCGACCAGGAAGGGGATCGGCTCCAGGTCCTGCCAGCTCAGGCCTTCCGAGGGAACCCAGCTGGGGCGGGTGATGAACCACCGGTGGGACCAGCTCTCACCCTGGTGATACGCCATGTAGTCGTAGGTGAAGGTCTGGGTGGGGGCCGAGGTGTCCAGCTCCGTCACGGGCCAGTCCCCGAGCGTGTCTTCCGGGGCCAGGTCCAGACCGCGGAACGCCGGGTTCCCCGCGGACGCAAGGGTGTTCCCCTCGAAGAACTTGCGGTACTCGAGGTACTTCTGCGCGTCGTTCCACGGATAGTCGGCGAGCATCCTGTCAGCCCCCGGCACCACTTCGTGCCAGTCGGTGCTGGTGTTGACGCGGCGCGCCTCGACGCAGATCCGTGAGGGGTCCAGGTCGCGGATCGCGGCGCCGGCCCGGCTGCGCGGATGGTTGGCCGTGCCGTGCCGCGGATCCACCCGGCCGGGCGCCGGGGCCTTCTCGCGGGGCAGGCGCACCGCCCACTTCTCCAGGTCGGCCCGCTCCGAGCCGATGGCGACCACGTTGGTGAACGGCGTGAACTCACCGCCTACCTTGGCGCGGATCTTGACGTGGAGCTGCCCTGTCGGCTCCTGGTCCCCCAGGTCGACCCAGTGGGAGTTGGACTGCATCCAGTTCCATGAGGACCAGTGGAGGAAGACCGTCTGCCGCAGCTCGTCGTTGAGCCATACCTCGTACAGGTGGGGGTATGGCGCGTTGCCCTCGTTCCAGTCCGCCGGTGGGGGCCAGGCCTCGTGATCGGGGGCGTTGTCCCCGATCTGCCAGCGCAGGCTGATCCCGTACATCGTGTACTTGCCGTCATCGCGGTACCTGATGTCCGCGCGAAGGTCGGACGGAGCAGTGGTCTGGGTCTTGCTCACGGTGTTCCCCTTCTCCTCGATCGAATCCATCCCTGAGGCCGTCACCACGGAGCAGCACATGCAACCGACAGTTACAGGCCGTGACAGGCAGTCACTATAGATCATCCGGGCGGACCTGGACAGAGCTGATCACAGCCACCCAAAACCAGACATGCAGCCCCATCGGGAGCTGTTCCGGACCCTCTGGACAGCCGCTCCCGTCCGGGGCCAGACGCCCTGTCAGCGCCCGCGCCCCGCTCTTTTGGCGGGCGTGGCCTGCTGCCGGTGGGCGGGGACCGCGGCCTCGGCCGGGGCCGGCTGTCCGGGGGCCGCGGCGGCCGGGGTGGTGGTGGAGCGGGAGCGGGCCGCCATCGGGGAGGCCCACAGCCGGGACGCGGACGCGGGCGACGCGGAGGGCGGCGTGGTCAGGGAGTGGAGGGTCGCGTCCACGAGGCGGCCCACCAGGGCTCTGCCCGTGGCCCTTTTCCAGGAGGTGTCGGCCGTCAGGCGGTTCAGGTGCTGGGCCACAACGTGTATGCCCTCGCCCTCGCCGATCTTGTGCATGCGGGCGGCGAGCAGCGGCCACTGGCGTGAGCCGACCAGGAGGCCCGCTTCCTGTTCCGGGAGGATGTCCATGACCAGCGACACCATCTGCGAGTGCGCGGCTGGGTGCACCTTCAGCTGCTCCAGGGCGCGGGCCCGGTTGCCGAGGTCGAGGCCGCGGGGGACGTCCAGGCCTTCGGTCAGGGGGCCCCAGGAGCGCTTCGCGTCCGTACTCGCGGGCGCAGCCCACGGATCAGCCGTCTCCCGCCCCCGCGGCGCAGCAGCGCGAGCGACGGGCGCGGGCGCAGCGGCCGGAGCGGGGGCGGGGGCCGGAGCGGGGGCGGGGACTCGGCGGGCAGGCGCGGCCCACGGGTCACCGGCCGTACCCATGCGCTCGGTCAGCACGTCCCTCCCCGGTGCCGCGGCACCGGCCGCCGGAGCGGGCGCGGGAGCGGCGATCGCCGCCGGGGCGGTCGAGGCCCGGGCGGGAGCGGGTGCGGGTGCGGCAGTCGAGGCCGGGGCAGTCGCGGCCGGGGCGGGAGCGGGTGCCGGGCCGGCAGGCTGCGGGCGCCATGTCCGAGGTCATTGCGGCGTGCCGAAGGTGCCGGCGCGGGCCGCCGCGGCGGCGACCCGGGCGGAGCGGTGCGGGAGCGTCGGGTCGGGGACGGCCCGGATCAGCAGCAGTTCGTGGTAGAGCGGGGCGGTCGCCGCGACGAGCAGCGCCCGGCTGTCGGCGGGGCCGGGCAGTTCGCCCCGGTCGGCTGCTCGGGTGACGACCACCGCACACCGTGCGTAGCGGTCATCCCAGAAGCGTGACAGTGCCGCTGCCGCATCCGAAGAGCGGAATCCGGCGGCGATCAGAGCCATCGTCAGGTCGGGCTGTGAGGAGGGCGGCGGCACACAGGCCCGGGTAGCGGCGCGGGACTGCAACGCCTCGCGCGACACGCGGCCCGCCTCGGCGTACCCAAAGCCGCTGGTGTCGTATCCGGGCGCTGCTCATTCAGCGGCCTTCCTGTCACCAGTCCCGCGGCCGGCGGCTGGAGGGGTCCGCAGCCGTGGACGTTCTCCTTGAGGCCCGAACATGATCAGATACTCGACCGGTCCGGCGGATCCGGCGTTCGCGACTCCGTGAGGGGTGCGGGTGTCGAACTCGACGATCTCCCCGGCAGTCAGGACGAGATCCTGGTTTCCGAGCGCGAGCCACAACCGCCCGTACAGGACGCACAGCCACTCGCAGCCCTCGTGGGACACCTGTCGGGGCCGTCCGCGCGGCTCTGCGACGGCAGGCAGGACGTGCTTGTGAGCGTGCAGGCCGCCGACGTACGGGGTCAGCGGCAACACCGCCTTGTCGTCACCGAAGCTGTGCGACGCCGTACTGCGGGGCTCGGCCGCAGGGGCGGGTGCGGTGCCAGCCAGTTCGTCCAGGGCGACTGCGTATTCCTTCGCCAACTGCAGCACCACCTCCAGGGTGGGCTTGCGCCGGCCGGTCTCGATCCGCGACAGCGTGCTGGGCGAGATGCCGGTCGCGCGGCTGACATCGGCGAGTGTGACGCCACGGCGCTCGCGCACGACCCGCAGCCGCGGCCCCATCTCCGCCAACGTCTGGGTCACATCGTCACCTGCCACCGTCCCCGATCCTTCCCGCCGTGCCGCTTCACCACCCTGTCCTGCAACCTTGCCAGAATGGCAACGCTGATCGCGCCGAGCGGGCGCAGCACCGCATGATCGACGGGTTCCCGCCGACCGCCCGCGAACCGAGGAGAAGTCCCCCATGCGAATCGAGCCGACCGCCGCACTCCGCCACCGCACCATCGAGGCCCCAGCCGGGCGCCTGCACCTGGCAGAGCAAGGCACCGGCCCGTTGGTCCTGCTCGTGCACGGCTTCCCCGAGTCCTGGTACTCCTGGCGCCGACAACTCCCGGCCCTCGCCGCCGCCGGGTACCGGGCAGTGGCGATCGACGTGCGGGGCTACGGCCGCTCCTCCAAGCCCGCCGCGACCGACGCGTACCGCATGCTCGATCTGGTGGAGGACAACGTCGCCGTTGTGCACGCCCTCGGCGAGGAGAACGCAGTGATCGTCGGCCACGACTGGGGCTCCAGCATCGCCGCCACCTCCGCCCTGCTCCACCCCGGAATCTTCCGGGCCGTCGGCCTGCTGAGTGTCCCGTACGCGCCGCCCGGCGGCCCCCGCCCCAGTGATATCTTCGGCCAGATCGGCGGCCCCGAGCAGGAGTTCTACGTCTCCTACTTCCAGGAGCCCGGCCGCGCCGAGGCGGAGATCGAGCCCGACGTCCGGAGCTGGCTCGCGGGCTTCTACGCGGCCCTGTCCGCCGACACCATGCCCGCCGAGGACGAACCCGACCCGCACTTCGTCGCCCGCGGCGGCCGGCTGCGCGACCGATTCCCCGCCGGCCCGCTCCCGGCATGGTTGGGCGAGGACGACCTCGACATCTTCGCCGGGGAGTTCGAGCGCACCGGCCTGACCGGCGCCCTCAACCGCTACCGCAACATGGACCGCGACTGGGAAGACCTCGCCCCGCACCGCGGAGCCCCGATCAAGCAGCCGTCCCTGTTCATCGGCGGCGCCCTGGACGCCTCCACCACCTGGATGTCCGACGCCATCGACGCCTACCCCATCACCCTCCCCTGCCTCTCGGCCTCCCACCTCCTGGAAGGCTGCGGCCACTGGATCCAGCAGGAACGCCCCGACGAGGTCAACCGCCTGCTGACCGACTGGCTCGCCGCGATCCAGAGCTGAAACAGGCGGGCTACCAGTCCAGCCTGGCAGTGCGTTTCGGGCGGGCCACGCCAAGGTGACACATATCGATCTGCTCGGCGATGCCGAACAGTCGCACCGCAGATCCCCCTACGCCGGTGCCGACAAGCGCGCCCGTGTGACCAATACCGTGTGTCGGCTCACATCTTCCTGTGACTGAGCGCTTCAGGTGGCGCCTCGCTCCCGTCCCGAGTGGGACGGGGCTGCGGGCGTCGGCCATGGTTGCACCAACTTGTAACAGCCCGTGACACCGACGAGCACAGCCATGCAGACCGTCGCCGCCGGCTCGCCATCTCCGTCACTTGAGCCCCACAGGTAAAGCCAAGGAAATTGAACGCTGGACGGCGGGGCCCGTGGGCTTCATCGTGATCACTGCCACGTACCGCCGGGAGGGTGCGGTGCGCCGCGAAGTCCTCTCCAATGCACCGCACCAAGGAGTGTTTCCCCATGCGTAGAACCTTTGCTCTGCTGGCCGCCGTCATCGGCATGATCGGGGCGCTCGCCACCGCGCCCGGCGCCGCGGCGGCGTCCAGCGGCGCGACCGGCGAGTGGCAGCAGTGGATGATCAACGTCGCGCACGAGGACTCCTGCATGGACGACAGCCCCGCCCACGGCCTCCGGGCGCACACGTGCAACACCGCGAGCTACCAGAACGGCTACCAGCAGTGGACGGTGACCGCCTACCCCGGCGGTGTCAGGCTCAGGAACGTCGCGACGGGCCGGTGCCTTGACGGCAGCTCCGCTCAGGGCCTCCGCACCCACACGTGCAGCTCCGAGGCCTACAACAACGGCTACCAGAGGTGGCACGCGGGCACCGGTGCGGACGGGTACCAGTGGTGGAACGATGCCGTCTCCGACAAGTGCATCGACATGAGCGCCAACTACGGCCTGCGTCTCCACACGTGCAGCTGGCCGTCTTACCAGGCGGGTTATCAGGGCTGGCGCCAGTGATCCGATAGCGGACGGCCGAGAGGGCCCGACCAGGAGCTCCGACGCCACCAGCATCAGGAGATCCGGCCGGGCGCCCTCGGTGTGTCCCTGCACAGGATCACCAGATCCTGGTGCCCAGCCACGTCCGTCCGCGCCACTGGTCTACCGGGATCGGCGTCCCGTGTAGATCGGCCAGAACGTAGATGAAGTTCCAGACCATCAGCAGCACAAGGCAGCCCCCCGCCCCGGCGCCGAACGCACGGCGCGTCTCTCCGACGCGCCCGCCCGGCCAATGATCGCCACCGCCAGACACAGGAACGGCTCATCGATCCGTCGGGCAGGCTGGCCCATGACCTGGACAAGGGGCGCTTCCAAAAGCGGTTGAAGCCGCTGCTCGACGCCTGCGCCACCCAGCTCGCACGAGCCGACCGGACAGGTGCAGCAACAGTCGCTCCAACGCCCCTGTGACCGCATATGCAGAGACTGCCCAGCTCAGCCCTGCGACATCACAAGATCCCCGGCAGAGCCGAATCACGTGATCGTCCAAACGTGCGGCCTGCGATCGAGGCACCGGCGGGTGATGCTCGCGTTGGTGAGATCGTTGGCACCCTCGATTCGAAGCTCTTGGAGATGTCGGCATGGTGTGGGGAGCGTCAGTGATCACCAATTTTCGCGAGTGCATCCGGTGATCGGTCTGGCGGACTGCCTTGTGCCGAACTGTCTTGGGGGCAACACCCCGCCGCTCCGGTTGCAGGTCGACTTACTGCAGTAGTTTCAGGGCTGCAGTCGCCAGTCTTTGGGCGGTGAGGTGTTGTTCGTCGGCCGGCAGGATGAGATGGCTGATGGTCATGCGGACGATGACGTCTGCGGCCATCTGCAGTGACTCTGTGTGCTGTTGTGGGTATCGCGTGGCCAGCCAGCCCTGGACGAGGATTTGACCGGCGTCGAAGATCGGGTCCGCTCGGGCGGTGAGGTAGGGCAGGAGGCTGTCGGAGCCCTTTCGGGCGGCTGTGATGACGGCTCTTATGAGGGGCTGATTGTCGGCCTCCTGAAGTACGTACAGGATGGCCGCCTGGAGGCAGGCATGGGAATCGGGCACGCCGGGATAGAGGGCATCGGCCACACCCGCCAGAAATTGCTGGGTTTCACGGACTACCAGCGCCCGGCCCAGGCCGGCTCGGTTGCCGAACTCCTTGTACACCGAGGGGCGCGACACTTCGGCGCGGGCGGCGACGGCCGAGAGGCTGACCTGGTCCCAGCCGGCTTCGCATGTGAGGTCGCGAGCGGCGTCCAATACGCGCTGCCTCATCTGTTTGCGCCAGGCGACGCGCGGGGGGTCGGGTACCGAGCCACCTGTGAGTGTCGCCGCTTCGATCCGGTGCCTTGCCGCCGCCATGGTGGCCAGTCTGCCAGGGGCCGAAGCTCGTTCGGCGAGCCGGGCTCGTGAGTGGGGGTGCGGTGGGCGGGCGGTGGTGCCGACCCTTGGAGAGGGGTCGGGGCCGGCACCACGTCTTGGCGTCCCCAGTGATCCGAAGGGATCAGGAGCGCTTGCGCCGCGCCGCGTAGAGGAGGCCGCCGCCGAGGGCGAGGACCACCGCCGCGATGCTGAGCGGGAGCGCCGGGTTGGAGCCGCCTGTCTCTGCGAGCGGACCGCTTCCGCTGTGCGGCTTCAGCCCGGAGCCGCTATCGGTGCCGTCGCCGGCTTGCACGCCCGGTGAGGCGGCGGGGTCACTTCCGGCGGACTGACCGCTCCCGGCGGGGGCGTCACTTTGCCGGCCGAGGGAGGCGGTCTCGGAGGCACTTCCGAGGATGCCGCTGTTCTTGGCGCCGAAGCCGTAGGCGCCCCGGTCGGGCGCGCCGCCGGCCCGGCGGGCTCCGGTGAAGTCGGTGGTGACGGCGGCGAACGGCATACCTGAGTGGGCGGCGGGGGAGCCCTTGGTCAGCCGGAAGTCGGCGTCCGCCCCGGTGCCTGCCTTGGTGAGTTTCGGATCGGCGATGACATCGTTCGGGCCCTGGACCTCGGGGGCCTTGCCTCCGAAGTAGATGTTGTAGTCGTAGGTGACGTCCACATTGCGGGACTTGCTGTTCGTCGCTTGCCCCGGCCGGCCGTACGCGATGTTGTTGAGCAGCCGCACGTCGGTACTGTCGTGCGCGAAGATGTTGGCGTAGCTCTCCATGCGGGGGCTGCGCCCGTTGAGGTAGGCCGTGTTGTGGACGATGTCGACGTGCTGGCTCTTGTAGGAGTGGATGCCGGAGCCGCCGTTGTCGTAGGAGAGGTTGTTGGCGACCAGTACGCGTCCGCTGTAGGCGGGGTGATCGGCATCGCCTTTGAGGGTGTCGATGATGATGCCGTTGCCGTCGGAGTAGCAGCCGCACTTCTCCCATTTGATCTTGGTCTCGTTGTCGTGGACGCGATTGCCGGTGATGCGGATCTTGTACGTCCCGGCGTCGCCGCCCCCTACGTCGCGCGGGGTCAGGACGGAGATGCCGCTGGTTGCGTACACCGCGTACCAGGAGGTCCCATGCACGTGGTTGCCGGAGATGGTCACGTGGTCGGAGTCGATGGCCGATATGCCGCCGCCGGCGCAACCATGCACCTCGTTGCCGGTCACCTCGACGTGGTGCGACAGCGCACCCGTGGACCGGTCCTGTTCCAGGGAGATGCAGTTGGTGTTGTAGGTGGGGTCGCCCTTCTTCGACTCTCGTTCAGCTCCGGCCAGAGTGAGGGCTGCGTTGTTGCCCTTGACCTCTAGGTTTTTGATGGAGATGTAGGAGGCGCCGTGAACGCTGATGCCGTTCCACGCCTTCACCGGGTGGATCACCGGATGGTGACCGGGATGAGCGGTGAAGGTTATGGGGGCTCCGGGGAGGCCGGAGCGCTTGATGGTCAGCACGTTCGACCCCGCAGAACGCTCGGAGTACGTGCCGTTCATGATCGAGACGGTGTCGCCCGGCTCGACGCTGTCCGCGGCCTTCTGGAGGGTCCGGAAGGGAGCTTGGGTGGACGTGCCCGAGTTGCTGTCGTTGCCGCTGGGGCTGACGAAGTACGTGCGGGCTGCGGCGTGCGCGGTACCGGCTCCCATGGTGGCGAGGCCGAGCGGGGCGGCTGAAGCGAGCAGTGCTGCGGTCAGGGCGAGGGTGCTCGTGCGTTTCACTGTTGCCTGGTCTCCCAGTTGGTCCTGGCGAAGCGGCTGGTGCCCTCCGTGGGCCGTAGCCGCGAGCAGAGAGCACACAAGGAGGCATTCCGTCCGTATCGCCGCGCCGGGGCAAGGCGCCGGGCAGTGAAGCCCGGGGACGTGGCGCTCCGAAGTCCGCTGTGAGGGGGGTGAGTTACTCGAGCGACAGTTCCAGACTCAAAAATCGAACGCAACCCCGGACTATGTGTAAACATTCTGACAGTGCGTCATGTCATTGCTCTGTCTGGCTGACACTGCGGAGGACCTCGGGGTGCCTGGCCTGCCTACGGGTCACAGCACGGCGGCTCTCAAGTTGAAGGCACACCCTGACCGATCAGCCTCAGCGCGATGAATCCGCGCCCACCCCCGAAGAGCTGCGCAAACAGGTCGAACAGACCCGCGAGGAGCTCGGCCAGACCGTTGAGGCGCTGGCGGCCAAGGCCGACGTGATGGTCCAAGCCAAGGAGAAGGTGGCCGAGATCAAGGAGCAGGCCGCCGAGAAGGCGACCCATGTAACCGGCCGGCTCCGTGAGAAGGTAGGGCAGGCCGCTCAGTTGGTGAAGGACAAGACCCCCGATCCGGCCTTCGACAAGGCAGCCCACGCCGCGGTCCAGGTACGCAAAGCCGCGACCCAGGCTGGACGCCTCGCCGCCGAGAAGACCCCGGACCGGGCCGCGAGAAGGCCGCGACCATGGCGCGGGGCCAACCGCACCCCTGCTGATCGCCGCGGCTGCCGCGCTCGTCGTATACCTGCTTCTGCGCCGCAGTTGGAGGCACCGATGAAGGCGGCCGAGATCGCCTACAAGCCGGTTGCCCGGCTGAACCCTCCAACGGCGGCGCCGGTTCAGAGGTAGCGGTACACCTGTCCAGCCCGGACGACCTTGATATCCACTGTCATGGAGACCACGGCACAAGACTCCGACCTGCAAGAAAAGGCCAATCAGCGGGGCAGCCCGCCGGGCGGGAGCAGCGGCCGAACTTTCTCCACGGTGCCCGTCAGCCGGGAAGCCAGCCTCCGGGCCGGACGCGAGTGTCATCGCTCGCCGACGGCCCTCACACCACGACCCGGACAACACCATCCAGCCCGGTGATCACCAGCCAGCAGCATCCAGCACCACGGAACGAACACCACCAACCAGCACCACCTACAGCAGCCCCCGGCAACCGGCGAACTTCTGGTCAGCTGACTCAGGGCCGTCCCGTAATCGGTCGGTAGATCTGCCGCGCCTCGGCGACCGGGGTTCCGGACGTCGATCAGGCGCGTTGACTGTTGGAGCCTGCGCCGGAACTATCGCGGAGCTTCCAACGCAGGACACTAGGCCGTTGGGTCAGCCGCTCCTGGAACCGCCGGCGGCGACGATCCTGCGCAGGGATTCACGGGCGCCGGGGTGGTCGGAGCTGGGCATATTCCACAACATGTCGATATGGAAGAGCAGGCGCCCCCGCAGCTCCAGGAGCGCGGTGTCCTTCGCCACGGCCACGCACTGTCGGCCCTCTTCGTCGTCGGTGGCACCGTCGACGGCGTCGCGAAGGGCTTTCGCCCATCTGCCGACAAACATCGCCTCCCCCATCCAATCGTGGGAGCCACCGCGCCGAGCCACATTGACCAACTGTGAATCCTGCTGCTCCGTCAGCCCTCCCTCGAGAACCCAGGAAACAGCGACCGCCGCCGCCTCATGGGCCAGTTCCTCGTCACCAGGGCCAACGCCGATCACCTCATCCATGGTCATGATCCTAATCAGCCGAAGACAACCCAGCGGCCTGCGCATATCGCGGAGTTTCGCTCACACGTACGATGCCGGGCCGGATCGTCGCTTCCATCGACCCCACCTCGCAGGCTTTCGCCGTCGGCGAGGTCATCGGAGTCATGTCCGCCGCCGCCACAGCCATCGACGCGCTGTGGTGGCTGACCCGCTCCTGGCGCACACAGCCCACCCCGCATTTACCCTCCTGGCGTTGACAGGGCCCGTGAGCCCCACGGTGGGGCGGCCGTGCCGGTAGCCTGCCGGGGTGAGCCAGCAGGTTCGGGCCGAGCGCCCGGTGGGACGGAGTGCGGACATGGCCGTTCGTTTTGACTGCTCCACGGCGTCGGGCCGGGGCGACGGGCTGCGCGAGGCCGCGTCGGCGGTGCGTCGGGGTGATCTGGTGGTGCTGCCGACGGACACCGTCTACGGCATCGGGGCGGACGCCTTCGACCGCGACGCGGTGGAGAGGCTGCTGAATGCCAAGGGCAGGGACCGGGCCATGCCCTCACCGGTGCTGGTCGCATCCCCGGAGGCCCTGCACGATCTGGTCACCGGTTTCCCAGATTCAACGGATTCTGAAGCGGCTCCCCTCCCAGGGCATTGCGTGAACGGAACTCGTCTGGTTCGCCGGTCTCGTGAGTGGCGTGGTGTCATGTGTCCGTTGTGGGACGGGGTGCCGGGGCAGCAGAGCAGGCACGGTGCGGTGATCATGTGGTTGCCGAGACAGCCCCCGCCGATATGGCGTGCGCGAGTCAGGCCCGGTTCCCGCTTCGATCGGGGGCAGTACCACCGGGCCGCTCCATCCTTCCGTGTGGGCGTGGTAAGCCCCGCGTCCGGAACCGGTGGGACATGTTCACCGGTAGGCCCCATCGCGGGTGGCCCAGCCGCTGCAGGAGCTGGTCGTGCCGGAGGGCACAAGGATGGGCGGTGCGGGCGTCGATCTTCCAGCCGTCGCCGTCGTCCCAGCACTGGACACGGTAGAAGGCGGTGACGGTGTGGAAGAGAGCGATACGCCGCAGCAGGGCGCTTCCCACCGGGGGCCGTCTGGCTCGGGAGCGTCCGAGAATGGGATAGTCGTTGAGGTAGGCGGATTCCAGGGGATCGGTCCCCGGGGCCGTCCAGAGCGGTCGCATACCGTTGCCTTCGCACCAGTGCCGGTGCCGGCGCTCGACTTCCTCCCAGCCCTCCGCCAGTCCGCCGGGAAGGACGAGCACGAGGCCCCCTTCTTGCCCGAGGTCTTCCAGCATGTGCAGCCGCAGATGCCGACCGCGGGCCTCGATCCCGCGTACCCGCAGGCCGGGGATCCCGGACACATCGTCGCCGCTGCCAGGGGCGGGAGCCGCAGGCAGCAGACGGCTCGGCCAGTGCTCGGGGAAGGAGTCCTGCTCCTGGCCCATATAGGCATCGAGGCGCAGGGTGAGGGACGTACCGGTCGAGCTGCTCAGTGCGGCGATGCCGAACGGATGCGCGCACAGGTCCGGAGGCGGGATCGGTTGCGCGGACCTGCTCCTGGGCCGCCTGGAGGGCTAGCGGCAGTCATGGGTTGAGCGCCGGTGGCTGTACCCGCTGCGCCCCGAGGCGTGCGCCGGGGGCAGTGACCTTGCGGCAGCGCGGTCCGTTGGGGAGGGCATGACGGGGGTGTCATGCGCCTCGGCGGGTGCCGGGCCGGGGAAGTCTGCCGGGCCGGCCGGCCGTGGTTGGGCCACGGCCGGTCCGGCAAGCATCGATCCCCGGGCCCGGGAGACGGTCGAGCACATCGTGCGGGCGGTCCGTGACGGCGCCGAAGCCCGCATCCGCACCCTGCTGGCCGACTTCGCGGCCGTGGCGGACATGGCGGCCCTGCTGTACCTGCACGAGCGCTTGTGCCCGCCGCTGCCGGGGCATTGACGACGGTCCCGCCACCGGACGGAGTGGCGGGACCGTCACACGGATACCAGCCCAGGGTGGTGGGCCGGCTGGCACGTGTCGGGCTTTCAACGCCCGCGACCGGCCCCGCGTCACGCGGGTTGAGCCGACTAGTACGGCAGGTAGTAGCTGAGCACGTCGGCAGTGAGGGGAGGGAAGAGCACCTGGAACAGCTCTTCGTCCGCGGAGTAGACGTCGGGGCGGATCCGGGTCAGCCCCTCCATTCCGTGCGGGCCGAACAGCAGGGCGGCCAGATGGTCGGGCGCCACCCCGGCGCCTTCCACAGCTCCCGGCGACTGTATCGGGCCGCCGGTGACGACCTCACCGAGCCCGCCCGTGAGGACGGGAATCCGGTAGTGGGCGCCGAAGGTGGAGATGACGATGTCCCGGCCGGTGCGGTCGACCCCGGCCGTGGCGAGGCGCTGCCGGAACACCGGACGCAGCCGGTCGAGCAGCGCTGCGACATCCGGGATGCGGAGGTAGTACTGCTCTGCATTTCCGCGCGGTTCGTGGTCGACGAACTCCTGCCACGCGTTGCCCGTCACGGTGCCCGCCCGATGGACGATCCGTAGTGGATCGTCGCCGGATGCCAGAGCGGCGACGCCGCTCAAGAGGTCGCGGGCCGCCGCCTCGTCGCGCGCCGCTGCCTCGGCCAGGAGCATCTCCTCACCGGGAGGCGTGGTGCGCGCGGTGGCGATGACCGTGCCGGCCTGCTCCAGAACCCAGAGGCTGCTCGCCCCGTGGTCCAGGAGCCAGCGCCAGCACGCCGCCGAGTGCGGCATGGTCACATCGAACCCGCTCTGGGCCGAGGCCTGCAGGGCGGCCATGGCGGGGATGTCGGAGGGCCGGGCGGCACGGAGCGTCGCCGTCCCATCGCCGGGCGGCAGGGCGTTCACGTTCAGCGCCGGCGCCTGCGGGATGTCGATGGCGTACTCATAGCCGAACAACCGGTAGAAGTACGGGATTCCGATCATGGCCTGGACGACGTGGCCGCGCTCGGCAGAGCGCTCGTGAGCCCAGTGCATCAGCGCCCTGACGAGCCCGCGTCCCTCGTACTCGGTCGCGGTGGCGACCAGTTCCACCTGCCCGGCGGGCAGACGGATGCCACCGATGCACACCTCCTCGTCGAGGAGCGTCGCGGTGGACACGACCCGGTCGCCGTCGACGACCACGGCACAGGCGGACAGGCCCGCGTCGGGGTCGCTGACCACCAGCCGGTGGTCGACGGCGTCGTCAGGCTCACCGCGCTCGGACAGGAGCGCGCCGATCTGGTCAAGATCTGCGGGCCTCGCCTGCCGCAGGACGAGGCCGTCGGGCAACGAAACAGCTCCGGAATAGCTTTTGATCATGGTCACAGCGAGACTGTGGCATCGCCCCACCATCCGGTCCAACAAGTTTTTCGCAGCTCGTCGTCAGCGCCGACGGGCACGGGGTGGCCAACCACGCCGGCTCACGTTCAGGCCGCAGCGAGCCCGAGTCCGAGAAGCGAGCCGGCTTCGGTGGGGTCGAAGGGACGGATCACGGTGGGTGCGTTCACGTGGACCTGTGCCGAAGGAGGCTCCGGATTGCCGGGCTGCGGCCCGGGCCCGGAGGAGGTCGGTCAGTCCGGTGCAGTCGCAGAAGGTTACGACATTGGCGCCGGCGCCGGCGCCCGGGTTCGGCGCCTTGGGCTTCTTCGCCCCTGCGGAACTGGGGAGACGAAGCGTCCGTGGATAGGCTCGGCATGCCGCCACATCCCGGTCCGAATAGGGTCGTGATCATGGATGAGATAAACACCTACAACCATGGTCCTGATGATGTGAAGTTGGTTCAGGAGGCGGCCGCGGTGTCGGCGTACACGTGAACGTCCCCACCCGCGTACGGATGAAAAGGGACAGTTGTTGATGCGTTGAGACCTGCTGCTCGGCACTCTGCTGCTTGGTCGGTGAGAGGCGGCGGAAGGCGGTCGACGATGGTCCTGGATCCGCATCGATGGTTGGAACTGCGGCGCTTCCGGAGTCTGTTGGAGTCCGGGGCGATCAGCCTCTCGGAGGCGGCCCGGGAGACCGGGCTGGACCGGAAGACGGTCCGCAAGTATTTGTCGGCACCAGATCCGGCGACCCCGCCGCGCCGGTCGCCGAACGGGCGGTCGAATGCGAGGGTGATCGACGAGTTCGCGCCGCTGGTCGACTCGATGCTCCGGGCGGAGATCCTGATGAAGGCCGCGGTGATCCACGGGCGGCTGACCGCGGCGTACGGTTTCACGGCAACTACCAGAGGGTCAAGCTCTACGTTCAGGAAGCCCGGCCTCGTATCGCCGAGGAACTCGGCATCACGCCGACGGAACTCGCCGGCATGCACCGCCGCTTCGAGGTCATCCCCGGCGCCCAGGCCCAGGTCGACTGGGGCGCGACGAGGGAAAGATCCTCGCCCACATGGGCATCGGGAAGGTCTACTCCTTCCACATAACGCTGTCGTACTCGCGCGACCCGTTCTGCTGCTTCACCACCAGCCAGGACCTCCAGACGTTCTTCGACTGCCACCGCCGGGCCTTCGCCCACTTCGGTGGCGTCCCGATGACGATCGTCTACGACCGCACGAAGACCGTCGTCCGCCGCCACGTCGCTCCGGGCGAGGCGGTCCCGCTGCACCCGGAAGCGGTCGGGTTCGCCGGCCACTATGACTTCGACATCGACGTCCTGGCCGCCTACCGGCCCACCGGCAAGGGCCGCGTCGAACGGCAGGTCCTCATCGTCCGTGACCACGTCCTGTCCGGCCGGTCCTTCTCCTCCGTCGAGGAGATGGACGCCGCCTTCGCCGCATGGGTGCCGCAGCGACGGGCTCAGGCCCACAGGACTCACCAGCAGATCATCGGAGAGCGGGCGGCCCGCGACCACATGACCCTCAAACCGCTGCCGGAGACTCCGTATCTGGTGGCCGAGCGGCACCTGCGGCCGGTCGGCAAGGACTGCCTGGTCGCCTTCGGCGGCAACCTCTAGTCGGTGCCCGCCGCGCCCGCAGGGTCCGACCACGTCAGCTGGTGGAGATCAGGGCCACGAAGTCGCAGGTCATGCTGCACTCCACCATCGCGGACAGCAGCGGCGAGACGCTGCTGGCCAACCATCCGCGGGCGATCGGCCGCGGGGTCCGCGTCGTCGAAGAGGCCCACTGGGACGGTCTACCCACCGGCAAGGGACGCCGCACCACCACCGGCGAGGTCCTGCCACGACCTCGCCATGAACGTCCACTGGGCGAGGAGGCCGGACCTCTGCAGGCACTGCTGAACCGGGCCACGACCACCCACGTCGAGGTCGGCCGCCGTGCGCTGTCGGTCTATGACGAGCTGACCGGCACCCGTCCCTTCACCACCCGTCCGAGCACGAGGGAAACGTCTTGAGCGAGCTGGTCTCCACCCGCATCCGCAACACGGCCGGCAAGCTCGGCTTGCCCCACCTGGCCGAAACGATCAACGAGTACACTCGGCGGGCCGACGAGGGAAAGATGGGCTACCTCGACTTGGTCCTCTCCGAGGAACTCGCCGTCCGCGACGACCGCCGCTTCCGCCAGGGCCTGCGGCTCTCCCGGCTGCCGCACCACAAGAACTCGACGAGTAAGACTTTTCCTTCCAGCCCGACCTCGACCCGCGCAAGGTCAAGGACCTGGCCACCCCCTCGTTCGTCGACGGCAAGGCGAACGCCGCCCTGCTCGGGCCGCCCGGGGTCGGCAAGACGCACATCGCCGTCGCTCTCGCGGTCGCGGCCTGCCGGGCCGGCTACTCGATCCACTTCACCAGCCTCGACGACATGGTCCGCAACCTCAAAACCGCCGAAGCCGCCGGCCGTCTGACGAACAAGCTCGGCACCTACTTGCGGCCCAGCGTCCTCGTCGTCGACGAAGTCGGGTACCAGCCCCTCGAACGAGCCGAGGCGAACCTGGTCTTCCAGATCATCTCCAAGCGCTACGAGAAAGGCTCGATCATCCTGACCTCGAACAAGACCTTCAGCGAATGGGGCCAGGTCTTCGGCGACGAGGTCTTCGCCACCGCCATCCTCGACCGGCTCCTCCACCACTGCGAAGTGATCTCCATCAACGGCGCCCCAGCTACCGGCTCAAGAACCGCCTCAAGGCGATCGAGCGAGAGAACGACGTGGCCTGACAACCCACGTCGCTTCCGGCGGCCGAACACTTGATCAGTTGTTGATCACCGGCTGAAAGATCTCGGAGAACTCGCCGTTCTCGATCAGTCCGGCGATCACGTCGGTCATGCTGTCGATGCCCGGATCCCTGACGATCAGGCCGTCCGAGAACCAGAAGTACCGGCCCCCGAGGGCCTCGTCGGTCCCTGCCCAGAGTTTCATCAGGCGCTCGACTTCCGCGACGGTGAACACGGTCGCGGTCCAACGAGACCCATCCTCCAGAGTCACGAAGACATCGACGTTGCAGACCTCGTCCAAGTCCTCGCCGTTGCTGGGCAGGAACGATGCCTCGAAACCCTCCATACGGACCCGATACCAGGGCTCGTCCCACCCTCGCTCGATCGGTTCAGACGATTTGCTGCGGCTCATCGCGCGAGTGTCCCTGTTCGGGACATCGATCTCAACCGAGATCCCTGCCGCACTGCCGCAACCCGCGATCAGAGCTGGGGACGTTCGTCCGTACGCAACTGGGGAGACAAGTCCGTACGCCGGCAATGGCAGAAGACGCCGCCTCTGGGCGGGCGCTCACACGGCGATCCCCGCCGGGCGGCGCGGGGTGCGATGGCGGCGGTGGTAGGAGATGGTGACGGCTGCGAGGAGCGGGCCCCAGAGGAACAGCGGTAGGTGGACAGAGGCTCGTGCAGCGATCATCGGCGACCGGAGGATCACAGGTTTGTCAGCCGACGTGATCGCCGAACTCGTTGCCGAGTTGGGTCCGTCATGGCATGACCGGCACCAGGCGAGATTGGTGGCCAGGCCGCGGAAGGGGGCCGTCGGCGCTGGCTCAAAGCACCGGCTGGTCTTCATCGACCGGCTCCTGGCCACGCTGGTGCACCTCCGCCATGGGGCCACTCACGATGTGCTGGCCTGCTGGTTCGGTGTTGACCGGTCCACCGTCACCCGGGCCATCGGCGAAGTCCGGCCTCTACTGGCCGAGCGAGGCTGCACCATCTCCCAGGGACTTCGCCTGCGGACGCTCGCCGAGGTCATCGACCACCCCGGTTCCAGCGGGCAGACCGGAATCATCGACGGCACAGAGATCCGCGTCCGCAGGCCGGCCGCGGGAATGCGGAAGGTACCAGCAGCCGAGGTTGCGAGACCAACGAAAGCGGCGGCACTTGAGGATCTCCGCGGAGCCGTTGCCCCGGGCGGTGCCCTCGGCGAGGGTGCCGTTCTGAATGGCTACCAATCCGTAGAAACGGGCCGCGGTCGAGTCGTGCCTGGTCAGACCGAAGGGATGGCCGACGTGTTCTCGCGGCAGGTGTCGGGCACGTTGACGCGACTCTTTGCGAGTTGGCAAGTTTCGCGCTCAGCCGGTCGTTGCGGACCACAGCGCGCTTCATTGGTACCCGAGTCACGCGCTCCGGCCCCGGACGACACGCGATCGCTGTCCTGACCGCGACACGCGAAGCCCTCCGGCAGAACCGATTCGCCCCTTCTTCCCGCTTCTAGGGTGATGTCGGACGCGAACCCCCTGAGCTCTGCCACCGCGCACTCGCCCACTGAGAGGAAGGCGCCCCGATGCAGACCCCGAGTCCCCGCCCTCCAGCTGGAGACGATGGCGACGCAAGCAGCGGACGCGGCGATGAGTTTCGCGATGTCGGCCGGAGAGACCGCTTGCTCACGCTGGGGCCGGTCGAGGGTGTTGATCTGTGCTGCGGCGGCGGGGGGGGGTGACGGCGCGTGCAGATCTGGGTGGCGGTAGATGAGGCTGCGGTGGACTCCGGCGGCCCGCGAGACTGCGGAGACGCTGATGTCGGCGCCGTTGGCGGCGAGTTGTCGAGTGCGGCAAGGACCTTGGTTCGGCAGCGTTCGATGTCCTGGCGCCGGATATCGGTGAGGCATCGCGTGGTGTTCACGGGTGGTGCGTGTTCCTGACCGAGCGTCGCCCGACGTTCTTCGACCGGCAGAAGGGTGCAGGAACATGAACGGTGACGAGTCGGCGGAGCAGGCCGGCCGAAGGGACCGGCGTGGCATCCTGCTGTGGTGGGGGCCGCGGGTCCTGTTCGTCGTGGGTGCCGTGGTGCTCGTCGTGGAGTCGAGCCGCGGAGTGCCGCTCTCGGAGCTGTACGGTGCGCTGATTTTCTTCGGCGTGTGCAGTGTCGTCTTCGTCGTGCGACAGCTGTGGGTGGGGCATCAGCGACGGCCGGGCGGGGACCCGCCGCAGTGGCTGGTGTGGGCGGCCGCGTTCCTGACCGCCGCAGGAGTGCTGGTGCTCGTTGTCCACGGGGCGGGTGTCGAGGGGGACGCCCTGCCGCTCGTCGGCTCGGTCCTGCTGCTGCTCGGTCTGGGTTGGTTCGTCGAGGCGTGGCGGGGGGCCAAACCTGGTCAGCCGAGGAAGGCCCTCCGGCGGTGGGGTGTGGCCCTGTGTGCCCTGACCGTGGTGACTGCGGGCGCGGTTGCCGTCCTGCTGCCCAAGGTCAAGGGCGGCCTCTTCCTGGCCCTGCTCATCGCCCTCGGCGTGGCCCTCTTCGTGGCCTTGCCGCTCGGGCTCAATGTCTTGTCCGAGTGGGGCGTACGCCGACTGCGTGAGCGGAAGTCTGCTGCGGGACCCGAAGCTGGTTTCGGCGTCGTCGGGTGGCTGGGTATCGCCTGGTTCGTCGTGGTCTTCCTGGCCGTCGCATGTCTTTGGTATTTCGACTGGGTGCTGGCTGCGGTCCTCGTCGCCATGGCGCTGGTGCTGCTGCTGGCCATCGTGTCCAACACGCATGCAGACGTCGCCCTCGTGCTCGCGGCGCTTTGCGTGCTCGCGGCGGCTCCCCCCGAGCACCCCAAACCGCAGGCCCTCCATCCGGCCGGAGGGGAGCGCGTCCTCGTGGCGATCGGCGACTCCTACATGTCGGGCGAGGGCGCGGGCAGTTACTTCGAGGGAACCGACGACGGTGGCCGCAACGAATGCCGGCGCTCGCCTTCCGCATACGCGGTGGGACTCGCCACGGGGAACCGGCGGTTCGACCGTCTGTTGTTCCTTGCATGTTCTGGGGCGCGGACCTTCAACGTCATCGCGAAACCCGGTGCAGGCTTCTTCAAGGTGCAGAGGGGCGAGCCAGGCACCCAGATCGATCAGCTCGCGAGTCAGGCATCACCGTTCCGCCCCGCACTCGTCATCGTGACCCTGGGAGGCAACGACGCCGGCTTCGCCGTCCTCGGAGAGGCGTGCATCGCACCCGGGGGCTGCGAGGAGCAGGAGTCGGTGTTCACGAGCAACCTGCCAAAGGTCCGAGGGGCCCTCACCGCGACGTTCCGGTCGCTGAGGAAGGCCCTGCCCGCCGGTGTGCCCATCGTGGCCGTGCCCTACCCGCAGCCGTTCGACACACCCGACAGCTGCAAGGGAGTGGCTCTGACGAAGACCGAGCGGGACTTCATCCACCGGTTCGTGGACGAGGTCGACAAGACGATGTTTGACGCCGCAACCGACGCCAACGTGGACATCGAGTACCTGGCCGAGATGAAGGACAGCCTCAAGGCGCACCGGCTCCAGCTGTGCCAGGGGAGAAAGAGCGACGCTGGCATCAACTTCGTGGACATCGCATCGGTCAACGGCTTCGCCTCGCAGCGGTTCAGCCCGGCCAAATGGATCCACAACAGCCTCCACCCGAACGAGCGCGGCCACGAAGCCATGCTCGACACCTTCACCACCTGGCTGGACGACCACCCCGAACTGCTGGAACGACGCGCCCCCACCGGCCAGGGGCAGGCCACGAGCCAGGCCTTGTCGGCCCCCGAGCCCGAATGCAGCATGACCAAGAACCCCGGGAACCCGCACTGTCAGGACCGGATCCGCGCCTGGGAGCTGGAACAGACCAGGGGGCGCTGGCCCTGGCTGCTGCTTGTGCTGTTCGGACTGGCCGTCCTGTGGGCCGCGAGCATTGCCGTCTTCAGCCTGCTCCCCGGAACGGGACCGTCCTACCGGGGACCCGCTTCCAGGCCGCGGGCGAGGTAGGAGCCGTGCGGCTCGCCCCCGCCCGAGCCACGCGGGGGCAGACCCGAGGCGACGATCCGGCTCCTTGTCGGTGCCCCGGTCGACCACGTTGTCCGGCTCGTGGAGACGTGGGTGAGTTGCTGCGCGAAGGTCCCTCGCCGGGCACGCAGAAACACCGCCGGCTGTCCGTACCAGCCGTCTCCCGACACCCGGAACCAGGCAACCGGCCACAGTCGCCTGACGCGTGGCAGAGCGGCCCGGCACTGCACCCTGCAGGCGCCGGACCGCTCTGCACTGCGTAGAGCCGCAGGTGAGGACATGGAGCGGTGCAGGCAGATGGTTCCTCGATGCCCTGAGCCCTCGTCGAGGGGGGCCAGCGGTATGAGGGAAGAAGGCACAGCGAGCTACGCCACGTCTCCTGTGCATCAAGCGTTCTGCAGGGCAACGGCCCAGGTCGAGGCAGAAATGAGCGAGCTCATCGCCGACGAGGGAGGGTGGGAGGAGGAGTACATCACCAGGCGGCTGTTCCGAGCCGTCCGCCCTGAGGTCCGGTACGCGCTGTTCAACAGGCAGCAGGAGGGCCGTGTCGCGGCGGACTACCTGTGGTGGTGGGTGGATCGCTCCGGGGAGTGCTTCGGCTGTCTCATCCAGGCGAAGAACATCAAGCGGAGGGGGCGCAGGTGGCAGATTGACTTTCGCCGCACGGACCCTCTTGTTCCGGGGCTGCGGGTCTGGCAGATCCGCAGCCCACCCACGCAGTGTGTTCACCTCGGAGTGGGTGCCATGGCGGGGTGGAGGCTGAACAGGTGGCGGGTGGCAGTGAGCTCCAGGACGCGCAGCCCCTGGTCGGGGGTGCCGGCGAGCTCGAGGGTCCATTCCTCCTCGATGGCGCGAGCGCGTAGAGCGAGCAGGACGTGGAGGGCGCTGGTGCCCAGGAAAGTGATGCGGGTGAGGTCAAGGACCAGCGTCCGGCCGGGCAGAACGAGCGCGTCCACGACGCGGCTCAGCAAGGAGCAGGTCTCGAAGTCGATGTCGCCGCTCACGGACACGACGGTCCGCTCCGGCTGCTCGGCAACGCCGACGGTGAAGTCTCTGAGGCTCATGGCGCATCCGCCGTTCACAGCAACCGTCACGGCCGCACCCATCGGGACGGGCATGGCCGTCTCAGCGCGCGACCGGTGCCGCGCACAGCCGGGCGAGGGGGGGCCGCCTCGCCACTGGCCACCGGCTGTGACCACCAGGTGGCGCGCGGGCTTCGCCAGACCGGGTTGATCGATGCGTTGCGTCTACCCATGCCCCGTTGCGGCAATCACGGCGCATCCCCCACCCCGTCCATACGCCGAGGACCTGTCTGCCGGCGCCGGCAGCCCCACACTCCGAGGACGGATTCTTGCTCACGGGGCGGTTGGGAAGTGTTCCATGCGCCTGAGTCCGGAAGGTGTGCGGACATGTCTGCCTCCTCGCCGCGGAGGCCAGGGCCGCCCTTCCGGCAGGTCGGCCGGGCTGTCCGGCAGCTTCCCAGCGGCCGGGCCCGTGGGGCCGGCCCCGCCCCCAACGGCCCGGTCCCCCGGTGCACCCGACTCACCGCCCCGGCTGCACCGGTCGTAGGCGGGAGACGGCGTGCTCTTGGCCTGCCGTGCCCTCGCGAATGGCCTGCGCCCGGTCCATCGCCCCCCACCCCGCGCCGCCCTCCGCATTCACTTCGTCGCGTGCATCCCGCACGCCGTAGTGGCCGTACAGCTGCTCCTCCTCCGCCACTGAGAGCACGTTCCCGCAGTCCAGCGCCGCGCAGGGAGCCTGCTCGATCAGCGCCACCGGATACGGGGCCACCAGGCGCCCGTCCCGCAGCTCCGCCTGGCGCAATGGAACGAACACACCGCCCAACCCCGAAGACCGGTCGGTGATCCGTACCCATTCGGGCCTGCCGGTGGTGTCGTCCACCAGGACGTACTCCACCTGGCCCAAGCGCTGCCCCTGGTCCGTGTACGCCGCACATCCGGCAATGGCCTCGAGTTGGTCTTGAGTGATCACTGGTGCTCCTTGCCTCACTGCCGCGCTCGCTGTCGTGTGTCGGCTACCCGCGCAAGCCGAGGGGAATCGCCGCGCCGCCGTCAGTCGAGGCCGGCACCCGACGCCCTCCGCCCATCGGGAAGGCCCGTTGACGTACTCGATCCGGTCGGGTCCTCCGCCTCCTCGGAGCCGTCGGCAGCCGTTCGCCTGATGAACAGACGCTCGTCGACGCCCCATGGCAGAGACTGCGGTCCGTCTGTGCCTCCGCTCGGCCTTGACCGCAGCCGGCCCTTGCCCCAGCTGCCGTCCCCCAGCAGGACGTCGCTGTCGACGATCAACACCTGCCAGCCTCCGCGCCCACCCCGCACCGTCCACGATCTCAGCCCCCACGCCGCGCGCGCACCCTCGACCTCGCCGGCGGCACCGGCGGATTCGGCTGGCACATGGTCAACGACTCGCCCGCCCCACCGTCGTCCCAGGCCCGAAGGCGGCAAAACCGTACGCGCCCACCTCGCCGCTGGACCCGTAGGTCGTCGCGGCCTGCGGGCGGGTAGTCCCAGGCAGCGAGCTCGGCCAAGCCGTAGAAGACGATCTCCTCGAAAGCCGGTTCATCCTTGAGTGCGGCTGCCCCGGCGTCCGTGTCGAACGCGGCGGCGGGGCTACAGCCACATCGCCCACCTGGGATATTGGACTGGTAGGAAGGGGCACGGGGCATGTGCAAGGACCGGGGCGCTGCCGCCCCCGGGCTTGTATCCGGCCCAGATCAGGCCGTGCTCGCCCCCATGGTTTTCAGCGGGTACGGCGGATACGAATCGGACCGCGGGCCGTAGCAGGCTCGACGGGGTGACCGGCCTGAGTGATCTCCACTTCGCCAGCCATGACCAGCCTCCGGGCCGCTCTGCGGGCCGGTTCCATGTACGCGCGCCAGCCGTCGTCGTCCCCTCCGTACACAGCCCGGGCGGCGTCGGAAGGACAGATCGTCGCGGTCGGGCCCCTACGCTCCAGCAGCTCCAGGATGGCTCGCTCCAGGCGCTGATCCATCTGCCGATCGGTGTCGGTCACTCCACCAGTATCGCCCCGGCGATCACGGGAATCATGACGGCGGCCGAGGCGCCGCTCACGCACAGGTCCGAGCCCGTGGGCCGAGACAGCCGGGCTCCAAGATGCACGCCATGTCGGACGCGAACGGCCTGCCCCTCCTCGTCGGCCTCACCGCCGCCAAGCCCCCGACGGCCTCGCCCTGAAGCCCACGGTCATGGGTCACTCAACGAGACACGACTCTCACCGCGGCCGCCACTGCAACCCCAACGCGTCCGCGCAGACAAGGCCTACGCCATCCCCACCTGCGAAAACGGCTACGCGGCAAACGGATCGGCGTCCGCGTCGCCCGCAAAGGCGTCGCGTCATCGCAACGGCCAGGTCGGCACCGTTGGGTGATCGAGCGGACCACCGACCGGAGTGACGTGCGGCGGCGTGCAGAGGGCTGTTGCCCGTCCCCATCGCGGGCGTTCTCGTTCGTCGATGCCGGCGATGACTGCTGACCGCCGTACGGCCGTCTCCCCTGGTTCCCGGAGGTACCCACCGCCTCCCCTGTCGTCAGTGGCTGGCAACAGGGGAGGCGGGATACGCCGGTCCGGTTCCTCGACGGGCTCCACCTGGTCCTCGTCGACGACGCGGATGACTGCCTGTCCGAGTGTTCAGTGCTCATATCGGAGCCCTGGGATGATCGGCAGCACCCCACCGGTACCGGGGTGGTCATCGGGCCGCGAACCGGGGGTGTGGGTGATCGAAGGGTTTCCCCGCTCCGCATGTGGCATGTGGCATGTGGTGGGGCGGGGATCAGTCACGCGGAGGGCGTGTTCGTGGTGCGGGGCGGGGTGTTACGGCCAGCCCTGCTTCACCTTGGCGGGGGCGGTGTTCCAGTCCTTGGGTATGAAGGTGACGATGTAGGTTCCGCGGTCGAAGTCGGTGTAGCCGCTGGACCAGTTGCGGAACTTGCTCTCGTACACCTGCATGGGCCCCATGGCGCCGCCGGGCGAGTGGTAGTGGTTGGCATGGGTCCATATGGTGTTGTCGGGGTTCGCTTCATTCTGGTCCCCGAACCAGCCGTAGTCGAAGTTGACGTAGCTCTCGCCGGGCTTGGCGGGGCTGCGCGAGGTGTTCCTGTCCTTCGACATGTCGACCAGGCCGGTGCTCTGGTCGGGGCGGAAGGCGTCCGGGTCGCCGTACTTCCTCTTGTCGGAGGGGTTCCTGGGGTCCTGTCCGCTCCAGAAGTGCTTCGAGTAGATGACCGCCTTCATTTTGGACGGGTCGTAGTTGCCCCCGTTTCGATCCTTGAAGGCCGGTGTGTTCCTCAGGGCTGAGTAGAAGTTCGAACGGCTGTCTTCTTTGGACAGAGCGTCGTTGCTTTTCGTGAGCTCTGCCTTGAGGTTGCTGAGATAGGCCCCCTCGTTGTGGGCGTTCTCCAGGGCCTTGTTCATGACGGATGCCACATCACGAGCCCGTTTGAACCCTTTTGTCTCATCGAAGCTCTGCTTGGCGATGCGCCCCTCGAACTCGGCCCGCGTCTCGCCCGGCCGTGGACCCGTGGTCTCCAGAGTGTCCTTGTACTTGTTCTCGTCAAAGGACGCGAAGGCCAGCTTGTTCGTCGGGTAGGGGCCTGAATTGACCCACGTGACGCCGACGCACCCGTAGGACAGCTGTTCTCGCTGCGCTTCGGTCATCTGCTGAGGTTTGCCGTCGCGGTGGCTGTACGCCTGCTGCCACTTGCGTATGTAGTTGCTGATGCCGGTAGCTGCCCTGTCTCCGTGGGCCCGGTACGCATCGGGCATGCTGTCGAGCGGCTCGGCTGGAGGGGTCACCCTGTCGCCGGCCGATGCTGAGGCCCTGAGGGACTCGGTGGCACTCGGCAGTAACCCTCCCGCCGGCCTGCCGGGCTGACCCAGATTCAGAGCCTTCTCGTTCAGTGCGTTGATGTGCCCGATGTCATCCACTGTCAGGCCGTGCTTTTCGGCGTAGGACCCCTTCTCGCCGTCGGCACTGCCAGCTGCCTGGCTGACCGAAGGCGTGAGACCAGCGGTGCACAGCACTACGCCCACCGTGGTGAGGGCGAGAAACCCCGAGCGTTTGTACATGAAGATCAAGAACTCCTTTGATAGCGGAATCTCGTGATGCAGGGCGTGCGAGAGAGCGGCACGGCGGAGGGAACGCGGCGAGCTGCTGATCAGGTCAAGGCCGCGCACTCCTGCGTCGTGGCGCCGAAGAGCGGCAGAACACCGGCACAAGAGAGGCAGCGGACGCGAGACAGCCAGGCCGTGCGGCCGTCGGCAGTTGACGGGCGGACAGCCATGCCTCGTACGGCCGACCCGGGACTGCCGCGGTCAGAGCCGGCTCCGCCCCACATTCGGGTTGGTCGGCTGCATCAGGCCAGGTGATGACGCCGCGTGTCGGACCCCGTGGTCTGCGTCGGCGCGGTAGCGGAGCCCGGCGGGCGGGGCGGAGTCATTGAAGCCGTGCCGCCAGGCGGATCCGCTCGGCGTGAACGGCCGTGCCTGCGCAAATGTTGTAGCGCGGGAGAAGTTGAGAACCGCCTGCGCGGGGGCCGAGACGAAAACCCCCCGGAATCCCCCGGAATTCCTCCGCGCGACTTTACAGGTGAGTTTCAGAAACGTCCGTTGCTCAGAAACCAGAACCCTGCACTGTGGCGCCGGGGTTGCAGGTACCGGCAGGCAGCCCACAGGCCTTCCAGCTCCATCCCGTGAAATGGGGTTTGCTATCACATCTCGCCTCCCGGGTGGGTAGTGGGGTTGTACGAGAAGTGATCATGACCCGCCGCCAACCCCCCTACAACACCGCGGCTACAAAATCGGCCACGCTGTCTTTTAGGGTGGTATTCGGTCATCAAGGAAGGCGAGTGCGGCATCGGGGCACGTAGTGGCAGCGTCCTCCCTGCCCCTGGCGTACGGCCCGCGGTGAGACCGGTACCGGCGACCTCGGGAGTCCTGAGGAGTGGCGCACGACGGCGCTGTCGGCCGGGCCGAAGCGTTTCGCGCAGCGGCGGCGGCGATCCTCGTGCGAAGACTCCGATCCACACGCTCCGGGTCTCAACCGGACGAACGCCTACCTGAAGGACCGCAATATCCTCGCCATTTTCCGCTGTGGGCCTTCGGTCGTTGCACTGCCCCGCCCAGGGCTGTCATTCGCCCTCGTCCTCTGCAAAACGGCTGGTTGCGATCTCTTGCTTTTGCGGCGGTGGGGTGAGAAACAGCGGGCCATGGAGCGGTGTTGCTGTTAACAGGCTGTTCTGAGCGGGTGGGGTCACTGGCTCGGGGGTGAGAGGTTTGCATGGGATCGCTATTCTCGGGCTTTACCGCATGCGGGGTGACGCTGTCTCAGTTGCGTGAGTCCTGACCACCCGGCGGGGGTTGTCGCGAACTGGACCTCGATGCCGGACCCGAAGGCTCGGGTCCTTGGCGGATCTCCTCGCGGCGGCCGTCGGTGTGATCCTCGCCGCCCTCGACAGAGACTCCGCTACGGATGCGATTCGCAACGCCGGCCTCGCGTTGCGTCGGGACCACCACGCTGGGCCTGCTCCCGAACGCCGCGCTCAAGGACGACTCCGGGCAGGGGGCACATGCCCTTCGGCCCTGCCCGGCAGACGGAAGAGGGCTGGGAGTGCGTGGCCCCGGGCTGGAGCCCGCAGGCAGTACGCAAGGTCGGCGACCTGCCCAGCCCGCGGTTGGCCTTGCTCAAGGAGCTCCGGCGCCGGACAGGGCCGAAGTGGTGGGACATCTACCTGCCGCGGATCGAGAAGACCGCACGCATCGTCAGGGAGGCGCCGTCTTATGAGACCACACGCAAAGTGATCACTGAAAGGGATTGCAAGGCGACGTGTGTGAGCCGCACGCAGGCCTACAAGGACCTGGACACTGCCCGGGAACTCTGCTTCCTCCCCGATTCCCGGCCGCTCCAGTAGACACGCCGCCGGCCTCGGCCAGGCCGCCTGGCACAGGCCCGGCCGGCGGCCTTCGTCAGCGGCCCGGTCAGGGGTACCTGCGGTCGCCCGCGACCATCTCCGCGAGCACCGGGTCGCGGGAGATGTCATCCCCGTCGGCGGGCCACCCGTACCGCCCGCACGTCAGGTGCCGGGCAAAGCGTCTACGAGGTGTTCGCGTACGCGTGGATCCGACCACCCCCACTCCTCGACGCCCGCCTGTGGCCGTCCGTCAGCCGGCGGGCGGGGTGGTAAGGCAGCGGCGCGGTCACATCCTTTGCGGACGATGCGCAACCGTTCCGCCGTCCTTCATGTCCTTCAATGCAGGAGCGACCAACTCCGATGACGACCAGGGGGAAACATGAAATTCACCCGTTCCGTCCTTACCACCACCGCATTCGCCGCCCTGGCCCTGGGGGCCACGACCGCGCTGGCGGCGCCCGCCACCGCCGCGCCCAACACCACGCCGCAGAAGGTCTGCGGAAGCGCCTACAAGACCGTGAACTCGGCCGCCATCGGCTCGCTGGGCACCGTCTACCTGACGTACAACGCCTCGAACGGCAAGAACTGCGTCGCGACCATCCGCAACAACCCCGGTGCGGCCGTGGACATGGCCCTCTGGATCGAAGTTCCCGCCACCTGGGAGCGGGGCGAGGACTTCGGCCGGTACACGTCGTACGCGGGCCCGGCGTACGTGTACGGCAAGGGCCACTGCGTCGACTGGGGCGGGGGCATCAGCAACGTGCACGTGCAGGTCTACAACTCCAACTGCGGCGCGCGCAAGGAGCACCGGGTCACCGAGGTCCGCTGACCCGATCTCCTCCTGACCGCGACGTCCTGTGCCGTCGTGCGGTCGTCGGGGGCAGGACCTGCAACCCGACGACCGCACGGGAACCGCCGTGGTCCGGCTCGCCCCGGCAGACTCGCCGAGTTCTGCCGGGGCGAGGGCGCGTCCGCCCCCTCCCTCGGGTGCGCGGCCGTCATGGAAGGAGGGAAGCACCCCTCGCCCACGACCGTAATGCGGATGCTGCGTGAGCACGACGAGCAGATGGCCGCGACGGAACCCGCGCGCTGACCTGCGGATCATTCCCAAACGTGGACGCATGCTCGGCGGCTTGGGCCGGTGTCGGCGGAGCTGTCGGCGTTTGTCATCAGTGCTGGTCAGGCTGCTGCGCTGCCCCATGGGGCAGCCGCCGGTCATCCGAGGAAGTGCCGCAGGGCCAGCGGCCGGGGGCCCTCGACAAACCGGAACGCGGCGAGCGTCGGCGCGGTGACTGCCGATGTGATGAGCCTGGTGACTCTCGGCCAATCAGTGTCCGCCGGTGTGCCCCGTGCCGGATAGCGGAAGTGGCCCGGTACCTCCGTCCCCTTTGGTTGGTGTGGAGTGTTCACTGCGTCCGCGAAGCAAGCGAAACGAGACGCGGTCCCTGTCGAGGGGGAACGAGGTCGGCGTCTGAACGGATACGGTCGGGCCCGCCAACGCCGACAGCATTCACCACGGAGGCTGTCCAGCAGCATGCGCCGAAGCGAGGGGCTGTCACCCCCAGTCACGCAAGCCGACCCTGCTGCGTCTTCTGCAAACCAGGGACCGACGAACAAAGGATGAGCGCGCAGATGAAGACGACGATGCAGTCAGTATTGGGCACCGCACTGCTGCTCCTGGCCGCCATGACGGCCACCAGTGGCTCTGCCGCCGCCCAGGTGGCGGGGGCGGACGCCCCGGCCGCTCATCAGGCTCGGCTGACAGGGCAGTGGGCCGAGTCCGTCGACAAGGACCGCCCGGGAATCACCCTCTACATCCAGAAGCTGACCTTCACCGCGGACGGCCGTTTCGAGCAGATCAACAACGTGATCTGCAACCTGGACGATTGCCCCGTGTTCAAGATCGGCGTCAACACGGGCACTTACCGCATGGAGGGAAGGGCCATTTACCTCGACGGCAACCTCTCGGACCTCGTTGGCGCCGTCCGAAGCAGCAACACCATCGTCCTGGACAAGCACGTTCTTCACCGCACGGCTGCCGACGTCCGGGAATAGCTCGCTGGGCTTTGCTCTCGAGCCCGATGCAGGGCGGCCTCAGACACCGTAGCTTGGCGGCGCTGTGCCGCCCGGGCTGTTGGACGACACTCTGCGTGGCGATCAAGCGGGGGGACTGCGACACTCCCGTTGGGCACAGGCTGTGTCCTTGTCTGAGTTCTGATGGTTGCTTCGTGTGCGACGACACTGTGTGCACGAAGAGCTCGTGCACAACCGGTGGCTACGTGGCTCCCTCCGCGGAGAATCAGTTCGTGGAGTCCCATTCGTCTGAGGTCATTGGCCTGGCGTCGGGGTAACGGCGTTGGATCTCACTCAGCACCCACGCGTCGGCTGTGCGGACATCCCAACTGGAACTGTCGAACTCCCTTAGGGTCAGTACGAGTTCGTTGCCCGCATAACCCTCGAAGTCGCCGTCGACCGCCTGCAGGTAGGGCGCATCCATGGCCAGCAACTCAAGGGTGGGGATTCCGGTGCCTGCTGAAGCCTTCGTCATCCGTGCGAACGCCGGGTGTGGCTGCTCGTCGAACATCTGAGCCTTCCATGTCAGCCCGAGTCCGTAACTCCCCAGTCGGACCAGAAGCTCGGCCAGAGTGACGTAGCGGCGATCGGCCGGGCGGCCCGAGTGAAGGGCATCGTCCCGCCAGGCCGCAAAGGTGACCATCTGCATGGTGGACGGCGTTCCTTTCATTGGCTCAGCAACCTGCTTCGATCTCGGAAAGTTGCTACTTCCAGCTCTTCCATTGTCCGAGCTCTCACCATCCAGACGAAGCGGATGAGGTCTCGGCCTGGTCCGTGAGAGCACACCAGACCAAACACGGCAGACAGGCGATCGGGCAAGTCGAGCACGATCGGTGGTCCGTTTGGAGAGGTTCCGGCTGATCGTTGGAGGTCAGGTGGAGGTGTCGGTGCTGGTTGTCGACTCGGACGGGCTGTTGGTGGAGCGTCAGCTTCGGCGGGGCCGACTGACTTGTCAGGCGTGTGAGGCGGTTCTGGCGCCGTGGGGTCAAGGCCGACCGCGGTCGATCCGGGGTGACCTGGGAGCCCGGCTGTTTCTACGGCCACGTCGTACACGTTGCTCGGGCTGCAAGGTCACGCACGTGCTGCTGGCGGAGGTTCTCTGGCCGTGGCGGGCGGATGCGGCCGTGGTGATCGGGGCCCGGCCCCTGGGCGGGATAGGCGGGTGCCGGAAGTCTTGACCGTGTCTGCCATCGAAGCGGCGGACTCCGTTCGAGACACCGGGTGGGTTGCCTACGTCACCGAGTGAGGACGAGGACCGTCCCCGGGCGGAACGGGCCCGGCAGGTGAGCCTGTTCCGCTACGGCCTGATCCAGGACCTGATCGACACGAAGCTCACGACACGCCAGCGCGGGAAGCTCGCCCGCGAACTGGCCGCGAAAGAGCACACCGACCCCTTCGGCCGACACAGGAGCGGGTCGCCCCGCGGGCACACGCGACTGCTGGGCCCGCCACTACCGCGCTGGCGGGTCTCCCGCGCCGGTGCCGGCCCAGCGGCAGGTCACCCCCACGCACCCCGGTCGAGGTTCTGGACCTGGCGGCCGCGCTTAAGAAGGGAGAACCCCGCCCGAACGCCAGGGCAGATCCGGCGGATCCGGCGGATCCTGCGGACCACACAAAGTTGGTCACCGACCGACCGAACACTGCAGCGGCACTTCGCTGACGCCGGCAGCCTGACCGGCGCCAGCGGCGAGAAGAGCGTGTTCGGCCGGTTCGAGGCCACCCGCGGCAACGAGCCGTGGACATATCCCGCCCATCGACAACCAGCACGTCGCCCTCATGCTCATCGTCAGCGTCGCTCAACAACGGGGGGCGGGCACGGGGGCTGCAGGGATATAGCGCTGAAGGGATACGGACTACCGGGCAGCCGGGCGCGCCAGGGCTGCCACAGTCCCGGGGCCCGGGACTTCGAGGCCCGGGCCCCGGGCCCCGGGCCCGGGCTTCAGGGCTTCAGGGCTTCAGGGCTTCAGGGCTTCAGGGCAAGGAAAACCTGGTCAGAGGCCGGGGAGCAGAGGGGCGCAAGAAGCCCCCGAGAACCGTCCACGCAGAAATCCAGAAGCCACAGGACCTGGGAACTCAAGAACGTGCAGAACCAGTCGAACTCGGGCCCGCACGACGTGAAAACATCACGACACAGCAACCCGGAAAACCAGGTAACCGGCCACCGCCCAGCGGCCATCAGCGAACCCCGAACGGCTCACGCCACGGCGGGCAGCCACCGGACACCGGCACGGACACACCCACCCCGCCCCCGACCACCTGGTCTACCCTCGGTCGGATGATCACCCACATCAACCAACTCGGACCCGAAACACCCCACACCGGACCCGCACCCACCGGCACACAAGCCATCGTCTGGTCCCTCGACACCACCGCCCACACCATCGGCGGACACCACATCCACGACGCACACACCATCCTGGACACCGAAGAACGCACCAAAGCCGCCCGCTTCCTACAACCCGACGACCGCCACCGCTACACCACCTCCCACCTCGCCCTCCGCATCCTCCTCGGCAAATACCTCAACCAACCCCCCCAACACATCACCCTCACCCGCGAACCCTGCCCCACCTGCGGCGGCCCCCACGGCCGACCCGCCCTCACCCACCCCAACCTCCACTTCTCCCTCTCCCACAGCGGCAACCTCGCCTACATCGCCCTCGCCGCCACCCCCGTCGGCATCGACATCGAACAAACCCCCACCCCCCAAACCGTCAACGACATCATCAACACCCTCCACCCCACCGAAACCACCGAACTCAACAACCTCACACCCGACCAACAACCCCCCGCACTCGCCCGCCTCTGGGCCCGCAAAGAAGCCTGCCTCAAAGCCACCGGCACCGGACTCTCCCAAGGCCTCACCCACCCCTACGTCAGCACCCACCCCACCCCACCACCCACACCCGGCTGGACCCTCACCGACCTCCCCACCCCCCACGGCTACACCGCCGCCCTCGCCCAAACCCAACCACCCACCACCCCACACCACTCACCCACGACCGCCGCTCAGTCCGCGGAGCCCCACCAGCTCCGACTCGGACACACCTCGGTCGCCCGGACGGATTCGACCTGAGAGCCTCACGTACGTGGCTACTGACACCGAGACGGGAGAGCTGCTGCACCAGCGCGGCTGGCGTACGTACGGCGTACACGGTCGCTGAAAGGTGAACTCGTGGCACGCCCTGGTGAGCGCCATCGAACGCGGCTACGGCGACGCCGCGATCGCGCCAGCGGCGGAAGAACGCATAGACCCGGCCCCACGGAGGCAAGTCGGCCAGCATCGCCCGGTGTCAGTACGCTTCCGGCTCCCCGCCCTGGCCCTGCATCCCACCCGGCGCCGGCAGGCTCGGCCGACACCAGCGAGCTGTTCAGGAGGCTCTCCTCGCGGGCGCCGAGCACCCGACGACCACCGAATCGAGACGGCCGTTCGAGCACCAAGTCCGCAGAGCACTACGACAAAAGCTACTTACGCGTCGGGGTGTTCCGGCAGGGCGAGCCAGTCCGACCAAGAGATCTCTCGACCGAGGAAGCGCGGCTGCTCGAACGGCCAGTCGGCGGCGATCCACTGCGGCACCAGCTCGTCGAGGGCCTGTTCGACCTTGCTGCCCACCAGCTCGTCGACCACCCACCAGGAGATCTCGCCGTCCGCACCGGCCCTCTCCGGTGGGTCGATGTAGACGCAGCCGAGCAGAGCTGTCTCCGCCGCGTCGAACAGCGCGTAATTGAAGGACTGGTGTGCGGCGATCTCCCTCTCGTGCCGCAACAGGTCGGCCTGGTCGGCCTCGTAGGTCATGGTGGCCGCGGGCCAGCCCCAGGCTGGGCCGAAGATGACCCACAGCCGCTCGCGCGAACCCATCACAGCCGGATAGTCGAGCGGGGTGTCCGCCTCCCGGATCGGCCGCAGGTGATGACCACTGCCCGGCAGCGGTACCAGGACGGGATGGACGAAGTTGTCGGGGAGCCAGCTCATAACGCCCGACCGTAGCAGCGCGCGGCCGTCCGCTCTCCTGGAATTTCCCCGTATGCCACCGGGCTCTGCTCTCTCATGCCGGGCAGTGCCCGCGATCACCCGGTCGAGACTCTCGTTCGATCGACAGACTCCATGATCGGTACGGCAACGGCTGCTCGGTTCCCAGGCATCCGGGACGACTCTCAGGACACAGCCCGATCTCACGATGGCCGATGCAGACCAGCGTGATCATCCAGCTGTCCCGCCTGGCATGGATCCCGGCCTCTGGAACGGTTGAGCTTCCGGCCGCCTACGGGGTCGAGGAACTCACTCCTGTGGCGCGGCGATGACGCCCTCCCGCCGCAGCTCTACTGCCGTCAACCCGACGGCCGGCATGCCCCGTTGCGGCCTGCGACAGTCACCCGCGCCTCCAGGATCGCGCGCTGATTTCTTAGCATCAGATGCAAACAATTCTCTTGGCCGTCATCCGGCCGACTACAAAGGAGCGCATCGGACCGAACCCGGCACCGACGAGGGTGATGAATCCGTCGTCGGAATATGGCGAAGGTGGTGATTTGCATGCGCGTGTACAGCAGGATCCAGGCGATTGCGATCAGATTAGTTATGAGATGTTCGAGTTCCGGATCTCTCCCCTGATAGGCCGGCCATGCTGATGCCAATGCTGTTTTCCCCGGCGCTCGCCTCTGCCGACGAATATCGATCCCTGACGTCGGCCATCCGGTCGAAGGCGCAAGATGCGCAGGGATTCTTCGGCGGAGCCGGGCGCAAGGAGGGCCAGATGCCCTACCTTCCTCTTCACGTCCAACTGCGCGGTCTGTTCATCGAGCTCTACATCGAGCTCCGCCCACGCAATACGAGCCTCCGGATAGCCGGGTTCCGGAACATCTTCGAGAACGGCCAGGCACCGCCGGAAGCGTACGCCCGCCACGTGCGGGACTCTGTGGCCCCGCCGGGTCTCCACCGAACGGAAGCCCTGCCGTTCGGCGGAAACCGCGCCGACCTGGAGACGGCCGCCGCCGTCCGGCGTTCGGGGATCCTGCTCGGGCGTCGGCCCTTGAGTGACGCGGTCATCTGGCTGCACCAGAACCGGGATCCGCGGAACACCGCTCATGGAATGCTCGTACTCTCGGAGATGCTCTGCGAGGCCGCCCGATACCCCGCCCTGGCCGGTGCAATCTCACGCATCTGGATGACTGGAGGGCGACTGTAGTGAGCTGGAGCTACCTGAAGCCCGCGCACCATCAACCCAAAGCCGTGGGGGCACCCAGGGAGTGCGAGCCGGTATTCAAGAGATTGCGACAGGAGTGGTTTCGTAAAGCACTTTCCGGGAGCGAGGATCGGTCCAGGCACGCAGTTTCACCCACCGTCCCTTCGTGTGCTGCGCTGCTTCAAGCCTCCGCGTGGAAGCCAAAGTGACCGGTGTGGGGCGAAGCCAGGTCACTCAAGTCGTCGCATGGCCAGGGGGCGCGGGTGTAGTGGTCGCAGGCGGGCATCCTTGAGGCTCGGTCAGCGCACCATCAGCCGCACCGACTCATCCGCACCCTCGGCCCGCCCAACACCGGCCCCGCCACAGTTCGTGCCAAGGGTGCGCTACCCGGCCCTGCCCTCCAGGAGGAGTCGCTTCTGGGGCTTGCCCATCGCGTTGCGCGGGATCGCCGCGATGAACCGCACCTCGCGCGGGCGTTTGTGCACCGACAGGTGCGCAGCGACGAAATCGGTGAGTTCGGCGCCCGTGACCCCGTCGGCGACGACGAAGGCGACGATCCGCTGCCCCAGATCCGCATCCGGTACACCGACCACCGCTGCCTCCCTCACCCGCGGATGGTCCAGGAGCGCGTTCTCGATCTCGCCCGCCCCGATCCGGTACCCGCCCGACTTGATCATGTCGGTGGAGGCACGGCCCACGATCCGGTGGACCCCGTCCTCGCCCACCGACGCGATGTCACCCGTACGGAACCAGCCGTCCTCCGTGTACGCGGCAGCGGTGGCCTCCGGCCGGCCCAGGTAGCCCGAGAACAACGTCGGCCCGGTCAGCTGCAGTTCACCGATCTCGGCACCCGGCTCGGCGGCGATGCGCGTACGGATGCCCGCAAGCGGCGTACCGACCGCGCCCGGGTGGACCTCGCCGCCCGCTCGCCCGCTCACCGTGATCAGGGTTTCCGTCATCCCGTACCGCTCCACCGGCCGGTGTCCCGTCAAGCGCTCCAGATCACGGAAGACCGGCGCGGGCAGGGCCGCACTCCCCGACACCAGCAACCGGGCCCGCGACAACGCTGCCGCCTCCTGCGGAGCAGCCGCGATACGAGACCACACCGTCGGCACCCCGAAGTAGAGACTCCCGCCCGCCTCCGCAGCCGCCGCGTACGCCTCCGGCGTCGGCCGGCCCGTATGCACCAGGCGGCTCCCGGTCCGCAAGGCCCCCAACACGCCCAGGACCAGGCCGTGTACATGGAAGAGCGGCAGACCGTGAACCAGAGTGTCCTCGGCACTCCACTGCCACGCCGCAGCCAGCGCATCGAGGTCGGCAGTGATCGCGGCAGCGCTGACGACCACCCCCTTCGGCGCCCCGGTCGTCCCGGACGTGTACAGAATCAGCGCCGGATCCTCCACGGACGCGGACGCGGACGCAGATCCGAATGCGGATCCGGATGCGGCCGCCGAAGCCGACGCCGACGTCACTGCGGGCGCGCGGCGGGCGAAGTCCACCTCGAGGAGACGAGCACCAGAATCACGCAGAATGTGATCGCGCTCCGACGGACCCGCATCCGGAGGCAGCGGGACGCACGGCACGCCCGCGATCAGACCCCCGACCACCGCCGCGACCGTCTCGAGCGACGCAGTCGCCGTCACCGCGAACGCTCCCACCGGAACCCGGGCGAGATCGGCGGCCACAGCCCCCGCCGCGCCGAGGAGTTCCTCGTACGAGGCGGTACGACCCGCAACAGTGACAGCATCCGCCCGGTCCCCGAAAACACCCGTGAGGGCGGTCAGCATCACAGCGGCTCTCCATTCACCAGTGGGCAGCGACGACCACGCCAGCCTACGACGCCGGCACCAGCCGGCCGGTCGGCCCCTACCCATCACCGGCTCGCCCGCCGCCCCGCGAGCTGTCCGGGCACGTCAGCCGGCCTGTACGGCACCTCGCGCATACTGCTGCTCAGGGCGATGCGGGAGGAAGCCCTTGGCGCCGTGCTTGTCGGAGCCGGTGATGGACAGGTAGACACTGCACTTCTGCCCGGTGTCGATGCCCCGGTAGTCGAACCTGATGCCCGGTGACTCGTCGGGGTAGGTATCGAACTCCCAGGTCGTCGGACCCGGATACGCGGAGCCGACCGTGCTGTTGGACCGTCCGCACCCCTCCTTCGGATCCCTGACCCCCTCCAGTTCTGCGGAGCCGTCCGGCCGGACGGTCAGACGTCCCCCGTCCGTTGCCGACCAGAGCCCCTCCACATCGGTGACCTTGAGAGGCTCACCGTCCTGGCCCGCCGCCAGCTCGACGAGGAATCCGGCCAGTCCCGCGACGATGACACCCACTGCAATGACCAGGAACCGCAAGCCCTCTTGCGGTCGAACACCCGTCGACATCAGCTACCGAACCCTCCCCTGCAGACCGGTGACCCGGCCCGGCCCGACTCCCCCACACTTGTGCGCCTCCATCATCGTCCATGCCCTGAACCGGCAGGATCCCGGCCCGGACCAAATCCCTGAGCGAACCGAGCGAGTTGGTGGGGAGGACCGAGAGCCTACGGCCGTTCGAAGTACTGGAGCACACCGCCGATCGAGAAGCACAGCGCGCCGGTCAGCGTCGCCCAGTTGGCGATGTCGACATTGACCAGGCTTCCGGTGGCGGGCCTGGTGAAGGCCGCCAGTGCCGACGCCATGAACAGCAGCGAGCCGAACTGGTTCACCGCGACGACCCACCACCCGAGGCTGCGCGAGCGGATACAGGGCAGGAATCGATGGCAGATCTCGGCGAACGCAAGGTGCCCAGAAACGAGGAACAGCACGCATCCGATGACGTCGGGAGTCCAGATCAGCCGGTTGACCTGCTGGACGGAGAGGCCCTGCAGGAAGGAGTCCAGCAGGTTGACGGCGAACACGAGCGTCCCGGAGAACAGGACGAAGGTGCTGAGCCAGTCGAGCCGCATCGGCTCGTATCCCCACCACCTCCAGCCGCCCGTGTCCTGGAAGCCGCCTCCCGGGGCGTGGCGCGGCCCGTTGAGTACCTGGAGGAGCGAGACGTAGCCGCCGAGGTTGAAGAACAGACCGCCGGTGAAGTACACCCAGGCACTCTGGAGCGGATCGCCCGCGCCGAACTGGGACATCGCGGCGCCGAGGGCGAAGAGCAGCCCGCCGACGACGAACGCTCCGGAGGCGACGGTGTTGAGCCTGCGCAGGCGGTACAGAGCCTCGGGGGTGGCCGCCGAGGGCCGGTCGGCCGTTTCTCCCGGGCCACGGACCGTCAGCGTGCCGCGCTTGCGCGCCGGCCGCGAATCCCAGACCACCCTTTCCCCCTGAGGGCGCTCCCAGGTGAGTCGGGTGGTGAACGGTCCTGCGCCTTCGACGCGCTGCTCGGGCTGTCCCACGGCCCGAGCCTAGTGCCGCAGGGAGCGCCGGTGGGTCAGCGAAACGTACGTACTGCGCTCCGGCGCATCAGAGCCACGGCCCGCCGCTGCCAGCACCGGATCTGGAAGGCCACCGGGGCACTCGGGCACCAAGTCCACGGGCAAGCAAGGGAATTGCATGAACTGCCGTGCATGCTCGCGCCTGCGTGCAGTTGACGGTGTCCCTCTGCCGGGTGACCGAGGCTCAGCGGGAATCGTCCGGCGTGGGCCTCGGCGCAGGTGTGGGCGCGGCGGTCGCGGCGCGCCGGTACTCGGCGTTGATGCGCTGCGCCTCTTCGAGCTGGTCCTCCAGGATGACGATGCGGCAGGCGGCTTCGACCGGCGTGCCCTGGTCCACGAGCTCCCGTGCGCGGGCCGCGATCCGCAGCTGGTAGCGGGAGTACCGGCGGTGCCCGCCTGCGGAGCGCAGCGGTGTGATCAGACGGGCCTCGCCGATGGCGCGCAGGAAGCCAGGGGTCGTGCCGAGGAGTTCGGCGGCCCGGCCCATCGTGTAGGCGGGGTAGTCATCGTCGTCCAGCCGGCCGCCGAGCGAGTCATCCGCTGTCATCTGCACCTCTTCTTGGGACGCGCCGAAGGGCCTTGGTGCCGTACGGCACCAAGGCCCTGAAGGGAATTCAACACCATCTGTCGGCCTCAGTGCTGCGCCGACCTTCTGTTTCCGCTGTCACGCCCTGTAGACGGGCGGAGTGCGGGGATCGCGAATGCCTGACCGGGGACCACCTTCCGTTCGGGGGTCGTACGGTACCCGGGCCGTGCGTCCTTGCCCGGGCGATCCTGATGGCGTCTGCTTCCTCCATTCCTTCGATCTTGGCTACGAGAGAAACCATATGCACGTCGGAACCAGATGTCTACTGTGACTGGGATAGATTTTCTCGTGTTCGACCGTAAGAGATCTTCTCTCGCACAGAACAGCGCAGCGCAGCGCACCACAGCATCACCACGACAGCAGTGAGGGCCCGACCGCGTGTGCGGTCGGGCCCTCACTGCTGTGCCGCTGCGGTCAGACGGAAACCGGTACGGGCGCGGGTGCCGGAGCGGGCTGGGGCGCGGGCACCGGCTCGGGCGCGCCGAGCATCGCCGAAGCCCGTTGGAGCGGGGTGAGGCCGGGCGCGGGCGCGGCGGGCGCCTGCGGCAGGCCGCGGCAGGTGAAACCGAGCATGGTCATGGCCCGTACGACCTCACCGGCGCTGAAATCCCGGCGGTCCTGGCGGGTGACGACCTGGCCGACCTGCTTGACCGGGTACTGCCGGCGTCCGATGATCACGGACTCACCTTCGACGGGCTCGGGCTTGATGCCCTTCATCGACTCCAGCACGCCGCTCTTGGTCAGGTCGAACGGGAATCGGGCGATGACGCAGCGCATGATGCCTCACAAGGGGAAGTGGAAGGGTTTTCACGCCGCGGCGTCGGCAGAGGACTGCCGTACGGGCCTACGCCGGCCCGCCGCGGCGGGGCGGCGGCGATCGCGCGAGCCGGAGCCACTGCGCGGACGCCGCTCGGCCGCCGGAGCGGTGATGACGACCGGGATGCCGGAGGGCGCCTGGGCGCCGGTGATCCGGCGCAGGGCCTCTTCGCCGGAGCGGACGTGGGTGGTCTGCGGGGTGATCCCGGCGGCGGCCATGAGGCGCGTCATGTCGCGGCGCTGGTTCGGGGTGACCAGGGTGACGACGCTGCCGGACTCGCCGGCGCGGGCGGTGCGGCCGCCGCGGTGCAGGTAGTCCTTGTGGTCGGTGGGCGGGTCCACGTTGACGACCAGGTCGAGGTTGTCGACGTGGATGCCGCGGGCGGCGACGTTCGTGGCGACGAGCACGCTCACGTGCCCGGTCTTGAACTGCGCCAGGGTGCGGGTGCGCTGCGGCTGCGACTTCCCGCCGTGCAGGGCTGCGGCCCGCACCCCGCTGTTCAGGAGGTGGCTCGTGAGCTGGTCCACGGCGTGCTTGGTGTCCAGGAACATGATGACGCGGCCGTCGCGCGCTGCGATCTCGGTGGTGGCCGCGTGCTTGTCGCCGCCGTGTACGTGGAGCACGTGGTGCTCCATCGTCGTCACCGCCGCGGCGGACGGGTCGACGGAGTGGACGACCGGGTCGCTCAGGTAGCGGCGCACCAGCAGGTCGACGTTGCGGTCGAGGGTGGCGGAGAAGAGCATCCGCTGCCCCTCGGGGCGCACCTGGTCGAGCAGGGCGGTGACCTGCGGCATGAAGCCCATGTCGGCCATCTGGTCGGCCTCGTCCAGGACGGTGATCGCCACTTCGTCCAGCCGGCAGTCGCCGCGGTCGATCAGGTCCTTCAGCCGGCCCGGCGTGGCGACGACGACCTCGGCACCGCCGCGCAGCGCGCCGGCCTGCCGTCCGATGGGCATTCCGCCGACGACGGTCGCGAGCCGGAGCTTGACGGAGCGGGCGTACGGGGTGAGGGCGTCGGTGACCTGCTGGGCCAGTTCGCGGGTCGGTACGAGGACCAGCGCGAGCGGCTGGCGCGGCTCGGCGCGCCGGCCGGCCGTACGGGCCAGCAGGGCCAGTCCGAAGGCCAGGGTCTTGCCGGAGCCGGTCCGTCCACGGCCGAGCACGTCACGGCCCGCCAGGGAGTTCGGCAGGGTGGCGCCCTGGATCGGGAACGGCACGGTCAAGCCCTGCACGGCGAGTGCGGCGAGCAGTTCCCTCGGCATGTCGAGGTCGGCGAAGGCCTCGACGGCGGGCAGCGCGGGAGTGATCGTCTTCGGCAGGGCGAACTCGCCCTGGACAGCGGCGGGCCGACGGCCGTAGCCGCCCGAGCGGCTCGGGCCACTGGACCGGCTGGGGGCCGAGCCGCCGAAGCGGCCGCCGCTCTTGCCGGATCCTGCGCTGCTGTTGCGCGTACGGGCGAATCGGTCGTTCGTGCGTGTGCGGTTCATGCGGAACCTTCCTCGATACGGCGCATATCAAGGAATTCCCGCGGCGGTGCAGTGCGCGGAGAATTGCAAGAACGGGCCGAATGGAAATACGAAGCGAACCTGTCCGGCCGGGCCGAAGCTCCTCGCGGGAACAGGCAGCGCAAAATGGGTGACGCCTTCAGGGCGTGAATCCGGTGTGTGGGCCGGGGGAGGATCCGCGCACGGAGGGACTGCGGTTTCCTCGGCGT
The DNA here is from genome assembly GCF_035989885.1 of Streptomyces sp. NBC_01232. Lineage (GTDB taxonomy): Bacteria > Actinomycetota > Actinomycetes > Streptomycetales > Streptomycetaceae > Streptomyces. Next base: position 8,456,736 of record NZ_CP108518.1, on the reverse strand, counting down.
CGCCCTCGCAGCTGGTGCGGGGCGGCGCGGCACGAAAAATGCGTGCAGCTGGGGCCCGCACCCCGAAGGATGCGGGCCCCAGCTACGAAGTACGCGTCAGCGTCAGGCGGGAACGATGTTCTCGGCCGTCGGGCCCTTCTGGCCCTGCGCGATGTCGAAGCTGACCTTCTGGCCCTCGAGCAGCTCACGGAAGCCCTGGGCGGCGATGTTCGAGTAGTGGGCGAACACGTCAGCGCCGCCACCGTCCTGCTCGATGAAGCCGAAGCCCTTTTCCGCGTTGAACCACTTCACGGTTCCAGTAGCCATGTCATATCTCCTTTGGGGCAGTACATCAGGATCCGCACTGTGCGGATTCCGTGTCGCCGCGATGATTACCCCGTCCGAAAATGACCGGAAAACTAAAAGCACTCCCAGGGTCAGAGACCTGCTGGGGAACTTGAATTTTTGGGAACCACAACTGCAACTGAGATCGACAGTAGCACGCATCCACACCCGGCGTACGGTGCGAAATTTCACGTCGCCCACTGCAGGAAAAAGCTTCACTGTGCGGTTCGTGTAATTCTCATCGCGCGGGCACAGATATTGCTTGCCGGGCAGGACAGCGATCGGGCGAGCGAGCCCTGCTGCACCCGCCGCGGGGGCGATCCGGCCCCAGTGGGCCCCGGGCACGCTTCGACGGCCGCCTCGGGCGGAGATCACGCAGCCTGCCCCGCCCGGACCGGACGACGGCGACGCCACACCGGCAGCGCCCCGGTCGGGTGGCCGTGGGCCCAGCCGCACGCGGAGAGGGCAAGGCCCCGGTGCGGTGGGTGTCCTGGCAGGAGTCGCCGATGACCCGCGTCCAGCCGTCCAGGGCGGGGGCTGAAGAAGACGCGGCCGCAGGCTGCGTGTGCGCGGGGGCGCCGCGTGCCGACCGTGCGCGCTCCCACGAACCGGACAGCGATTCGGTCGGCAGTCCCATGTCCATGGCGGCACTCCCGAGCGGCCGCGTCGGCAGGGGCTTCATCCTCCCGACCTGCGGTTCGTTCACGGCGCCCGGTGAAGGGTGAGCCAACCGCCGCCGGGCCGGGCCATCGGTCTGATGTGTGCGGTTTGTGCGACTCTGTGGGCATGAAGTCCGAGGTCACGGCCGCGGCCTGGGCCGGGCGGCAGGTCGGTTCGGTCCGTGACGATCCCGCCGGGCGGATGGCCTTGATGGAGCGTTGCTACTACGGCCCGTTCGGCAAGGCACCCCGGCATCTGCCGTTCCGACGGGCAGCGATGTCGTTCATGCGCTGGCAGCTGCGGCGCGGCGTGCTGCAGCCGACGTTCGCCGACCGGCCCGGCAGCCCGTGGTGGCGTGCGGTGAACGAACGCATTCTCCGTGACGGCTGCGAGGCGGTGGGCCTCAGCGGTGGGCTCCCCGGGCCGGCCTCGTCGCGTACGGCCGCACATTGGCTGTCCTTCGCCGACCGCCCCACCGCCCGGGCCTGGTACCGGGCACACAACGGGAGCGTGGTCGCCGCCTACCTCGAGAACCGCGGTCTCGCGGAGGCGGAGAACGCGACCGAGCGGTTCTTCACGAACGTCGTCCTGTGCCGCGTGCTCTACGCCCACGCCCTCGTCGCAGCGCCCCGACTCTCTCTCGGCCCTCTCCGCCCCCTGGCCCCGCTCCTCGGTGACCCGAGGCTGGGGATGACCGGGATCTTCCTGCAGCTGTCCCGCGTGCTGCCCGACGAGTACCCGCTCCGCGACACCGTGCAGTCCAATCTCGACCGGGAGGTCGGGTTCGGCCGCCTTCTCGATTTCGGGGTGATCGCTCCGAGACTGCAGCAGCTCTACGAGTGGTCGGCGCGCGAGCTCGCAGCGCCGGGCCTGCTCGACTGCGTCCGGGACGGAGCCCCGATCTACGCATGGTCCTTCGACGACCGGGACGTCTGGCAGCCTCCGGAATCGTTCATGATCCGGCTGGCCCACCGGACGCTCCCGCCACCCGGACGACCGCCCGGGCCGGGGCGGCCGTGACCGTTGCCGCACTGGCTCGGGCACCCGTCGGCAGGTCTTGGCAGGTCCCGGTGTCCGGTGCGGACATTCCACGCAATCTTTCGTTCCCCATACATCGTCACGCACGCTCGGTAACGTCGTCCTCACAAGCTGTCCGGTGTCACCACGAACCGAGCACCGGACGGTGACCGTAGAGACAAAGGGAGCGAGTGCCAATGGCGAACGTTGAGGTCTCCTTGAAGGAGACGATGACCTCGATCGAGGGTGCGATGGGAGCCGCGCTGGTGGACTACACCAGCGGCATGGCGCTGGGAACCCTCGGCGGCGGGAAGGATCTCGACCTCACGGTCGCCGCCGCGGGCAACACCGATGTGATCCGCGCGAAGGTCCGCACCATGGAGATGCTGGGCCTGAACGACGAGATCGAGGACGTCCTGATCACCCTCGGAGGCCAGTACCACCTGATCCGGCTGCTCAAGGGGCGGGACCACGGCGGCCTGTTCCTGTACGTCGTACTGGACAAGGCGAAATCCAACCTGGCCATGGCCCGCCACCAGCTCAAGCGCGTCGAGGCGGCCCTGGAGCTCTGAGCCCGGCGTTCTTGCGCCCACGCATGCCCACGAGTTGAAGAATTCTTCAATCCGACACATTGGAAACGAATCAAACGCGGGCATGCGTGGGCCCCTCCGTATGAATGTATGAGTGACCGACAGGCTGGAAGCCCGCCGCAGCAGCAAGGTTTGAAGCAACAGCAGGAGCGTCCATGGGCATGCAGGTACCCCTCTACCAGGCGAAAGCCGAGTTCTTCCGGATGCTTGGACACCCAGTCCGCATCCGCGTCCTGGAACTCCTGCAGAACGGCCCCGTACCCGTACGCGACCTCCTCGCCGCGATCGATGTCGAGGCGTCCAACCTCTCGCAGCAGCTGGCGGTCCTGCGCCGGTCCGGCATCGTCGTGTCCATCCGCGACGGAGCCACCGTCAGTTACGCCCTCGCCGGCGGCGACGTGGCCGACCTCCTGCGCGCAGCACGCCGCATCCTGACCGAACTCCTGGCGGGTCAGAGTGAACTCCTCGCCGAACTGCGACAGTTGGGACCACAGGCGGAGGGTGCACGCGAGAGGTCAGCGGCCGGGGACCGGACCGGGCGCGTGGTGGCGGACAGGGCCGGGGCCGACAGGCCGTGAGCGCACCGGTCCGAGTCGACAGCCGGCACCCGGCAACAGACGGCAAACGTGCAGGTGGGGCCGGGGCCGGGGCGCCATATTGGTGGCGGGACGATCAGTGCTCAGGCAGGCTGATCCGCATGGTTTCGATAGTGCAGAACGTGGCGATCGACTGTGCGGATGCGTATGAGCTGGCTCGGTTCTGGAGTGCTGTGACCGGTTGTCCGCCGCATCCGCAGTGCAGGCCGGGCGACCGGGAGACCCAGGTGGTGCTTGCAGAGGGTCCGGTCCTGTACTTCAACCAGGTGCCGGAACCGAAGACGATCAAGAACCGGATCCACTTGTGCCTGCGTCCGACGACCTCGCGCGAGGAGGAGGTCGAGCGGCTGTTGAACCTCGGAGCCACCCTGGTCACTGATCGCCGGACGCCCGGCGGCGCGGGCTGGGCCGTACTCGCCGATCCTGAAGGCAACGAATTCTGCGTCCTGCGCAGCGAGTCCGATCACGCGGCAATGTCTTCCTGAGGCCCGCAGGCCCCGAGGCTCGCAGGCACGGAAGCCCGGAGCCGATCGGCATGATCGTTTCGTGACAGGCGGGGCCGTTTGGATCCGCCCATTGTGATCAGACGAGAAGGGATGTGTGGGGAAGGACAGAGGGCGTGTCCAGCGAGGAGGGGTCCGCATGGCAGCAACCGGAGGACGTCGGCGTGGCGGAGGCGTCCGCGTGACGTCCATGGGGCGTGACCTCGTGCTGGCGGTGGGGCTGGTGGGGATCTGCCTGGGCGGAGCGGCCGTCTTCGTCAAGGCAGCTGTGGAAACGGGCGGGGGTGTACCGGTGCTGCCCGTTGTCACTGTGCTCCTCCTGGCCGCCGGTGTGGCGCTGGCGCGGTGGAGCATCTCCCCCGGGCTCCGCCGTTCCACCGCATGCCCGCCGAGTCCGCGCGGCCCGATGGGCCCGGGTGCGCCGGCATCCGGCGCTTCCCCGGCGGCCGAACCGCAGACCACGAACCTGCCCGAGGTGGATTCGAGCGCCCTCGACCACACGACCGTGGACGCGGACGGCTTCGAGCACACGGTCGCAGCGCTGTGCGCTCGGGATGGCTGCCCGCAGGTGGAAGTGGTCGGTGGTGCTGGGGACTTGGGAGCCGATGTGATCGCCACGACGGCGGACGGGCTGCGTGTGGTCATCCAGTGCAAGCACTACGGTGAGGGCAACCGGGTCGGTTCCCAGGACCTCCAGCGCTTCGGCGGCACCTGCTTCGCCGTCCACGAGGCCGATGTGGCCGTCGTCGTGACCACCAGCGAGTTCACCGCTCCGGCCGCCGAGTACGCCGCAGCCTGCGACATCGTCTGCGTCGACGGCGACGGCCTGGCGGCGTGGACGCAGACGCACACGCCGCCGCCATGGACCGCCGCGTCCGCGGCGCGTGCCGGCCGGGTGACCGATGCCGACGCTTAGCACTTGCGCCGATTGACCAGTGCAGAGGCCTGGCAGCGGTTACGGCTGCCAGGCCGAGGACGGCGTTGAACAGGGAGCAGATCTCCGGGACGGTCAAGTGGAGCGCTTCGCTCTCGCGAGCTGAGTGGTGCGGACTGGTGGACGCGTCGGTGTCGCGTCGCCGGCAACGGCGGTCAGGAAGGCCAGGGCGAGCACGGCGCCCGCCTCGGACGGCATCGCACCTCGTGGCACGCCCCCGGGTCGCTCAGTTCTCGCGGCTCGGGAGGATCTCCTTCACCTTGGCGATGGCGTAACCCCACCCCTGCGCGACGGTCGGCTTGCCCGGTACGGCCACTTCCTCCGGGTTGGTCAGTACGTACAGCAGGACCGGGCCCGGGGTGTCGAACGCCCGGCGCACACTGTCGTGGAGGTCGGCCGGATCGGTGACGCGGATCCCGGTGAGGCCGAGCGCCGTGGCGACGGCGGCGAAGTCGGGGTTGTCGAGTTCCGTACCGAATTCGGGCAGGCCCGCCTGCTCCTGTTCGAGCTTGACCATACCCAGTCGGCGGTTGTCGAAGACGACGAGTTTCACGGGCAGCCGGTACGTCGCGAGGGTCATCAGGTCGCCGAGCAGCATGCTGAGCCCGCCGTCACCGCAGAGCGCGACGATCTGGCGGTCGGGAGCCCACAGCTGGGCGCCCAGGGCCTGGGGCATGGCGTTGGCCATCGAGCCCAGGTTGTACGAGCCGATCAGGCGCCTGGTTCCCCGCATGGTGACGAAGCGGGAGAGCCAGACGGTGGCCATCCCGGTGTCGGAGGTGAAGACGGCGTCCTCGGCCGCGTACCGGTCGACCGCGGCGGCGAGCGCCTCCGGCCGGATGTCGTGGTCGGGGTTGTCCACTACCGCGCGCAGCCTGCCGGTCCAGCGGTGCTCGTGGGCGGGGTCGGCCAGGCGGCTCTGCCCCTCCTCCCACTGAGTGAACCGGTCCCGGGCATCGTCGAGGTGTGCCCGGTCGGGTACCTCGTTCAGCAGGCGGAGCAGGGCGCGCAGCGTGGCGCCCACGTCGCCGGCGAGACCGGCGTCCACGGGTACCCGGCGCCCCAGGTGCTCCTCGCGGGCATCGATCTGGACCACCTTGCAGTCCTTCGGGTACCAGTCCCGGTAGGGGAAGTCGGTGCCCAGCATGAGGAGCACGTCGCCACGGTCGAGGGCGTGGGAGGCGGCGGGGTTGCCGATCAGGCCGGTCTGGCCGACCTGGAAGGGGTTGTCGCCCTCGAAGCCCTCCTTCGCCTTCAGGGTGAGCACCATGGGGGCACTGAGCAGCTCGGCGGTCCGGAGGACTTCGGTGCGGGCGTCGCGGGCTCCGCGGCCGACGAGCAGGGTGACACGGGACGCGGCGTTCAGGAGTTCGGCCGCCTCGGCGAGGGCGGGCTCGTCCGGCCGGGTGACGGCACGCTCGAGGGTGAAGCGCGCCGGACGGTCGTCGCCGAGCTCCTGGTCGCCCAGGTCGCCGGGCACGGTCAGGACGGCGACGCCGCCGCGGGTCACGGCTGCGCGTACGGCGCTCTCCAGCATCCGCGGCATCTGGTCCGGGGAGGTGACGGTGGCCCGGTGGACGGCGACGTCGCGGAAGAGCAGGTCGTTGTCGACCTCCTGGAAGTAGTCGCTGCCGATCTCCGCGAGCGGGACCTGTCCGCAGATCGCGAGGACCGGGGTACGGCTCTTGGCGGCGTCGTAGAGCCCGTTGAGGAGGTGCACGGAGCCGGGTCCGACCGTGCCCATGCACACCCCTAGGGTGCCGGAGAGCTGTGACTGCGCCCCCGCCGCAAAGGCGGCGGCCTCCTCGTGCCGGCAGCCGACCCAGGTCAGGTCGTCGGTGGTGCGGATCGCATCGGTCAGTGGGTTCAGGGCGTCTCCGACGACGCCGAAGACGTGCCGGACGCCCAGGTCCTTCAGCGCGTCGACGATCACGTGGGCCACGGTTCGTGCCACAGCGGTGTCCTTCCCTCCGTCTCACGGGGTGAAGCGGTCCGGGTCGGCCGCCCGCCAGTCGGATGCCCAGCCCTCGGGCGCTGATGCGAGCAGCTGTCGGGGCGTGAGCCATTCGTGCAGTTCCTCGTACGAGCGCACGGTGTGCGGGTCCACCCGCTGGAGCAGTTGGTGCGGGCGCAGCCCGGACGGGCCGTCGACTCCCATCGCCGCCATGATCCTGAGGGCGCTCTCGACCGTGGCCCGCTGGTAGCGCTCGACGCGCCGGGATTTGTCGCCCACGTCGACGGCGCGGGCACGTCGTGCGTCCTGGGTGGCGACCCCCACGGGGCACGCGTTGGTGTGGCAGCGCTGTGCCTGGATGCAGCCGATCGCGAACATCATCGCGCGGGCCGCGTTGGTGTAGTCGGCGCCCTGGAGCAGGCGTTTGACGAGGTCGCTTCCGGTGGCGACCTTGCCGGAGGCCCCGATCCGGATGCGATCGCGCAGGCCGACCCCCACGAGGGCATTGTGTACGGTCATCAGCCCCTCACCGAGCGGCAGGCCGACGCCGTCCGCGAATTCCAGTGGAGCCGCGCCCGTGCCGCCCTCCGCTCCGTCGACGACGATGAAGTCGGGCGTGGTGTCCTCCTCCAGCATGGCTTTGCACACGGCGAGGAATTCACGGCGCGAGCCGACGCACAGCTTGAAACCGACGGGCTTGCCGTCCGCCAGCTCGCGCATCCGGGCCAGGAAGCGGACCAGTTCGCGCGGGGTGGAGTAGACCCGGTGGAAGGGCGGCGAGATCACGGTCCGCCCTTGTGGAACACCGCGGACCGCCGCGATCTCCGCATTCACCTTGGGGCCCGGAAGTACTCCCCCGATGCCGGGCTTGGCGCCTTGACTGATCTTCAACGAAACGCACTTGACCTGCTCGTGTGCCGCCTTCTCAGCGAACTGACGCGCGTCGAAGTCCCCGTCGTCGGTGCGGCAGCCGAAGTAGCCGGTGCCGATCTCCCAGACAAGGTCACCGCCGGGCTTCAGGTGGTACTCGGAGAGGCCGCCTTCGCCGGTGTCCTGAGCGAAGCCGCCCAGCCGGGCGCCGGTGTTGAGGGCCAGGACGGCGTTGGCGGACAGCGAGCCGAAGCTCATCGCGGAGACGTTGAGGAGGGCCATGTCGTACGGCCGGGTGCAGTCGGGGCCGCCGATCCGGACCCTGGGTGGATCGACGCGCACCGGTCGCGGGGCCATGGAGGGGGTGAGGTACTCACTGCCGACCTGGTAGAGGTCGCGTTCGGTGCCGAAGGGCTCCTCGGCGTCGGTGCCCTTGGCGCGCTCGTAGACGATGCTGCGGGTGTCCCGGTCGAAGGGGCGGCCGTCGAAGTTCCGCTCGATGAAGTACTGCTGGATCTCCGGACGCAGCGCCTCCAGGGCGAACCGCAGGTGCCCCAGCAGCGGGTAGTTCCGCAGGACGGAATGCCGGCGCTGCAGGAGGTCGCGGGCGGCCACCGCCACGAGCGCGCCGAGCAGGAGGACGAGAAGTGTTTTCAGCACACCGCGCGTGTGTCCCGAAGCCCGGCCGTCAACCGCGTCGACCTCCGCGGTGACGGCATCGGGGAGGGCTTCGCCGCCGCGTAGACCGCCGTGACCGGGCCGCTGTCCCGTCGCTGTCGATGCCGGTGCCGGTGCCGATGTCACGACCTTCGCAGGTACCCCGTCCGGCACGTGGGAAGGTTGGACCCGGCTGCCTGTGTTCAGGCCTTGCGGGCCAGCAGTTGAACCTCCTGGAACTGTCGGCGGTCGGTGGGCTGGGGCTCGCGAACCATCCGGGCCACCTCGGCCAGTCCGAACGTGCGCAGCATCGCGGCGAGGTGATCGGGGGACCATCGATAGGCCGGTGCGACCGCGTGATCGAAGACCTGTGTCGGGTGAGACGGACCGTCGCTCGCCGAAAAGCCGATCAGGAGGTGGCCGCCAGGTGCCAGCACCCGGTGGAACTCGGTCAGGATGACGGGGAGTTCCTGCGGCGGAGTGTGGATGATGGACCACCGTGAGAGTACGCCGCCCAGCACGCCGTCCGCGATGTCGAGAGCGGCCATCGAGCCCACTTCGAACCGCAGCTCCCGGTAGGCCTGTTGAGCCAACTCGATCATTGCGGGGGAAGCATCGACGCCAGATGCCGTCAGTCCAAGTTCTGCCAGATGGGCAGTGATGTGGCCAGGTCCGCATCCCAGGTCCGCGACCTGACCGTTCCCGCTCGCGCGCACGGCCTCGGCGAAGACCCCCAAGATCGCACGGTCCAGGGGGCTGTCGCGCAGCGTGTCGCGGAACAGCTGGGCATAGGTGCGGGCGGCGGCGTCGTAGGCCTCGCGGGTGGCGCTGAGGGCATGATGTTCGGCCATGGCCGCAACTGTAGTCCTGGTGGCGGGACGAGCCCAGAGCAGCCCTTGCGCCGGTCGGCACCGCTCGCGGACCGTCCTGTACCGCTCGGCGGTTGCGACCACGGTGCATCACGCGGCCCCCTCGCCGCCAACACACCCCCTGGGGCGGGCCCACCAGGCCCCAGCCGTGGCGGGCGGCCCCTGTCGTCACGTCGCCCCATTCGCGCAGGAGCGCGATGAAGTCCTCGAAGCTGCGCGGACGGCCTGCCCAGCCTTCGCACTCGGCAGCGAACCGCCGGCGCAGACCAGGCCGTTGAGGTGCTCAACTGCCTCCGGTCCGCGATGAACAGTGCGAGATCCAGACCCATGGCGGCAGGATGGGCGAGACCCGTGCGGGACGACCCGGCGCCGAACGCCCGCCGCGGACGACGGCGTCCGCGGCGTTCGGATCACGGTCGGCCGATGCCCCCGGTGCCGGCCGGCGGTTCGGGGCATGACGTCACCAGCTCCGGCTCCAGCCCCTGGGCGGGTGTGGTGAGGGGACGGCCGATGTCGCTGCGCCACGCCTCGAAGGCGAGAGTGGTGGCGGTGACCACGGCGAGGCCGAGCAGCCAGCCTCCGACCACGTCGCTCACCCAGTGCACGCCGAGCGCGACCCGCGTGCCGCCGACGCCGAGCACTGCGGCCACGGCGAGAGCCCAGGCAAACGGGCGCCACGCGCGCGGCACCAGTGGGAGCAGGACCAGCAGCAGTACGGCGCAGGACGTGGTGGCCGTCATGGCGTGTCCGGAGGGGAAGGAGAAGCCGGGTGCCTCGGAGACCGGGTCGGGCAGGTGCGGCCGGGCGCGCTCGACCGCCGTCTTCGCCAGCAGGCCCACCAGGCCCCCCGCGACGGCGGTCACGGCCGCCCAGGCGGCCAGCCGCAGCGCGCGGTGCCACAGCAGCCACACCACCACCGCGGCCACCAGCAGGCGCATGGTCAAGGGCCCCCAGGCGACGTGCGTGAGGAATTCGAGGACCCGGACCCAGGCCGGGTGGTCGAGTGCGGTGCGGTGCAGCCACTCGGCAGCGCCCTGGTCGAGGCGGCGCAGCGGTGGCCACCGCGACTCCACCAGGACCAGTGCGAGGGAGAAGGGTACGGCCGCCAGGGCGGTCGCGGCCGAGATGGCCACCAGCCGCATGCCGAACCGGGCGTCGGGCCCGGTCCGCCGCCCGGACACCAGGCGTGCGAGCAGCCGTCGGGGCCGGTGCGCGGGCCGGTCGGATCGCTCCGTCATGGTCGGTGGGGTTCCTTTCGTCGTGCGGCGGGGCCGCATCCGGCCGGGGGGACAACCTCCGACCGGCGGGACAACATCCGGCCGGCAGAGCAGCGTCCGGCCGACCGGACCGTGGGGCCGGTGCCTCAGACCCCCGGGTCCTCCCTGACCGGCTCGGCCACGCCCGCCCGTGCGGCTTCCAACTGGGCGGCGAAGGAGAGGCCCAGGAAGAGGGCGAGTGAGGTGAGGTAGGACCACAGCATCAGTGCCATGAACGCGCTGAGCGGCCCGTACACGGTGGTGAAGGAGCTGTTCACCCCGGCGTACAGGCTCAGCGCCCATGTGGCGCCGAGCCACAGCACCAGGTAGACGGCGGCGCCGAAGGCGAGCCAGGTGTAGCCCGGCTGGGTGCGCCGCGGGGAGCGCCGGAAGACGGCGCTGGCCGCCACGACGGCCAGCAGGATGCCCACCGGCCAGCGCAGTACGTCCCACACCCGGTGGGCGGCCGGTCCGAGCCGGTACACCTCCGTCATGGCGAGGCCGAGGTCGGAGCCGAGGACGGTGACGGAGAAGGCGAGGCCCAGCGGCAGTCCCGCGAGCAGCGCCATCACCAGGCCGCGGGTGTACTTGTGCAGGAAGGGGCGGTCGCGCTCCACGCCGTAGATCCGGTTGGCACCGCGCTCGACCTGGCACATGCCGGTGGTGACGTTGGCGATCGAGAACAGCAGGCCCAGCCAGAGGGCCGCCCGGCCGCCGTCCCCGGCCTGGCGGCGGCTCTCGCGCAGGGCGTCGTCCACGACGTCCTGGCTCGGGCCGCTGACGAGTCGGCGGATCGTCAGCTCGGCGATCCGCCCGATGTCCTCGGTGTGCAGCACGCCGGACAGGCCGATGAGCGCGATGGCGAGCGGCAGGATCGCGAGAACCGTCTGGAGGGCGAGGGCTCTGGAGTGGCTGAACCCGTCGGCGTACCGGAACCGTAGGAAGGAGTCCCTCACGAGGTTCCAGCCGCCGTAGCGGCGCAGCGCGGCCCAGGCCTCCTCGGCGGACAGCTCCTCGCCCTGTGTCCGCAACTCGGTCTCCACGGCCTCCATCTCGCTGCGCTGCGGTACGCGTGTGGCGGTGCCCATGTCAGTGCACCCCGTCCGGCCGGATGCCCGGCGCGGTTGCGCGGGCGGCGGGCTGTGTCTCCTCGGGCGCCCCTGTCTGCTCGGCCGCCCCTGTCACCGCTGTCACCCCTGTCGCACCAGCCGGCCCGACCGGGGCGCGTCCGGGCAGGCAGACGCGCAGCGCGCCCGGCTCGACGTGGGCGGTCAGGCGGGTACCGGCGGCGAAGGCGTCGCCGTCGAGCTCGCGCGGCTGGGGGCGGGCGAAGCGAAGCTCGATCCGTTCGGCGCTGAAGTACTCCAGCGCGCCGCCCGCCGCCCGCCGGTCCGGGCGGGCGCCGGGGCGCTGCCCGGCTGCCCGGGAGCCCGAACGGGCCAGGAGGTGTCCGGCCGCGGCGAGCCATCCCGCGACGCCGCGCGGGTCGAGGAGCACCACCTCCAGCCGGCCGCTGTCGGGACGGGCGTCCGGCAGGAGGGGCAGCCCGCCCTGCAGGGAACCGACGTTGCCGATGACCACCATGCGGGCCCGGCGCTCCAGCGGGGCGGCCCCGTCGAGCCGGACCGACAGGCGCATGCGGGGATCGCCGAGGTGGCGCAGGGCGGAGAGGACGTACGCGGGCCAGCCCAGGCGCTGTTTGAGCCGGGCGGAGGCGTCCCGGACCATCGCGGCGTCGAAGCCCGCCCCGGCCATGACCGTGAAGCGGGTCGGTGCGAGGCCGTCACCGTGGATCCGGCCCACGTCGAGCCCGACGGCCGTGCCGGTCAGGGCCGCGCGCAGGGCGGTGTCCGGGTCGGAGGGCAGCCGCAGATTCCGGGCGAGGAGGTTGCCGGTGCCGCAGGGGACGATCGCCAGCGGGATCCCGCTGCCGGACAGCACGTCGGCGCAGGCCCGTACCGTGCCGTCGCCCCCGCAGACGACCACCAGGGCGGTGTCCGCCTCGGCGACGTGCGCGGCGAGTGCGCCCGCGGGCTCCTCGGCGGTGGTTGCCGTCCACGTCTGATCCGTGCCGGGGTAGCCGTGACGGTGGAGCAGCGCCCGGACCCGGGCGGCCGTACCGTCACCGCAGGCGTGCGGATGGCGGACCACCACGGCCCGGCGGGGCCCGGCGCGAACGGCGGCAGCTTGCGGGGCTTTGCCCGTGGTCACGTCCGGCATGAGGTCCGGAGCTGCGCCGTCCGGGCGGGTCCGGGGCGCGGGCAGGCCCGCGGGGGTGCTGCCGCCGGGGGCCGACCGGAGCAGTGCGTACGTCATCACCAGCAGGGTGCACACGCCGTTGAGCAGCCCCGCCACCACGTCCGAGGGGTGGTGCATGCCCCGGTAGACCCGGGAGGCCGCCACGGCCAGCGGGACCAGCAGGAGCATGCCCACCACCAGCCCGCGGCGCCCACCGCGCAGCCGGCCTGCCGCGAGCACGGCCAGCCCGCCGAAGAGCGCCGTCGACGCCCCGACGTGCCCGGAGGGGAAGCTGGAGGTGGGCGGGGCCGCGTCCAGGTGCGGTACGTCGGGCCGGGCGCGGCCCACCAGGAGGGTGACGAGCAGGAATACGGCGGACTGCGCGGCCACGGCCCCGGCCAGGAACGCGGCCTCCCGCCACCGGGCGATCCGGGGCACGAGCAGCAGGGCCAGCACGGCGACGAGCGTCAGAGCGACGATGCTCTCGGTGCCGGCCAGCAGGGACATCCCGTCCGAGAGCGCGGTGGCGACGGCCTCGCGCCGGTCCGCCAGTGCCCGGTTGACTCCGTCCTCCGCCGAGAGCGGCCACCGGCCGGCCAGCGGCCCGGTCACCAGCAGTCCGAGGCCTGCGAGGGACACCGCCTGCAGGGGAAGCAGCAGCAGGAGGCGGCCGGATCTCGTGCCTGCGCTGTGTGCGTAGCTCATTGACGGCGTGTTGCCCGGACCGGCCCGGTCATGCGTCGCGGCAGCTGCGGGGCGCGATCAGCGCAGGTCGAGGGGCATCCGGACGGACATGCGATCGATAGCATCGGCTGCGATGTTGCCTGACGAGGGTGGGGAACCATGAGCGATGACGTCCTGTCGATCATTCCGACTGATCCGCAGTGGCAGCCCGGTCACGAAGCGGTCGATCGCGTCGTCCCGCTCGTCGAGGACCTGGCTCCCGGAGGTTCGGATGGCGTGGACGTGGAGATCGACGTGATGTGGCACGACGCGATGACCGCCGTCGAATGCGGGGGCAACCTGGAGAGGATCGGTTGCCCCTTGTGCCGGGCGGCCATCGACATGGAGTGGTGGCGCGATCTCCTTGAGGCTCACGGCGACGAGGGCTTCACCACCCTCGCGATCGAGGTCCCCTGCTGTGGAGGATCGACCACGCTGGACGCCCTCGACTACGACTGGCCCTGTGGTTTCGCCCGTTTCGAGATAGCCGTCTGGAATCCCGGACGCCCATGGTTCCGTGAGGACGAGCTCGAGGCGCTGGCGGCCCGCCTGGGCCATCCGGTGCAGCAGATCCGGGCCCGTGTCTGAACCGCCCCGGCTCAGGGGAACGCCTGCAGGGCCGCTCCGCTCCTGAACGTACGCCGCGGCACCGCGGACGCGTGATCGTTCGGCTGCTCCGGCGCCGGGCCCCGACGCCGGGCCGGGCGGGTACGGAGGCCCATGAAGGGGCCCCGACCAGCCTGGGGGGGAGAGGCCGGTCGGGGCGGGCCCTGAACCAGCCGGGGGGGGTGGCTGGTCAGGGCGTATCAGGCGCGGCACGCAACCGGCCACGCGCTCTGCGCGCAGCGGCTTTCGCCGAACCCTTGTCACGGTACTCCTCGCCGGCCGCGCGACGAGCACGCCACGGGCAGCTCCGTCGTCATCCTGATCAATTCGGACTCCGAATCCGGTGCCCGGGCCGCCTTCACCGTCGCCCATTCGTTCGCACGTTCGGATGGAGCCGCTGCACAGTGCCGTGTGGCGGCACACCCTGGCCCCGCCCCTCCCCCCCCCCGTTATGTTTTTCGCGGTCCTGCAATGGGGCCGCTGGCCTCCGGGCCCGGTATGACTGTGTCCCCTCTGTCGAACGGATGACCTGGGGGGTGGTGTCGCCGGGTCCGTGGGGTGCCGTCGGAGACGCTGATGAGAGACCCGACCACCGCCCGGCCCGGCGCAATGCCGGGCAGAAGCGTGGGCGGCAGGTCTGCATAACGTGGATGCGCGAGCACGGTGCCAACGCAGAGGCCGGCCAGGTCAACCACCCAGGAGGGGTGCGATGTTAGACACCGGCGATGTGGGCGTCTTCCTGGGTATGGACGTCGGCAAGACCGCCCATCACGGCCACGGGCTGACGCCGGCGGGCAAGAAAGTCTTCGACAAGCCGATGCCCAACAGCGAACCGAAACTGCGGGCCGTCTTCGACAAGCTGATCGCGAAGTTCGGCACGGTGCTGGTGATCGTGGACCAGCCCGCATCGATCGGCGCTCTGCCGCTGACCGTCGCCCGCGACGCGGGCTGCGAGGTCGCCTACCTGCCCGGACTCGCCATGCGCCGGATCGCCGACCTGTATCCGGGAGAGGCAAAAACCGACGCGAAGGACGCGGCGGTGATCGCGGACGCCGCCCGCACCATGCCGCACGTCCTGCGGTCGCTGGAGCTGACGGACGAGATCACCGCCGAGCTCACGGTGCTGACCGGCTTCGACCAGGACCTCGCCGCCGAAGCCACCCGCACCAGCAACCGGATACGCGGCCTGCTCACCCAGTTCCACCCGTCGCTGGAGCGCGTTCTCGGGCCCCGGCTGGACCACCCGGCCGTCACCTGGCTCCTCGAGCGCCACGGATCTCCGGCCGCTCTGCGCAAAGCCGGCCGCCGCAGACTCGTCGAACTCATCCGCCCGAAGGCCCCACGCATGGCCGCGCGGCTGATCGACGAGGTCTTCGACGCTCTCGACGAGCAGACCGTCGTGGTCCCGGGAACCGGCACCCTCGACATCGTGATCCCGTCCCTGGCGGCCTCGCTCGCGGCGGTTCACGACCAGCGTCGGGCACTGGAAGCCCAGATCAGCAGCCTGCTGGAGGCTCACCCTCTTCACCCGGTCCTGACCTCGATGCCGGGAGTCGGAGTCAGGACCGCCGCCGTCCTGCTGGTCACCGTCGGCGACGGCACCAGTTTTCCCAGCGCCGCCCACCTCGCCTCCTACTCCGGTCTCGCCCCGACGACGAAGTCGTCCGGGACCTCGATCCACGGCGAACACGCACCACGAGGCGGAAACCGGCAGCTCAAACGCGCCATGTTCCTCTCCGCCTTCGCCTGCATGAACGCCGACCCGGCCTCCCGCACCTACTACGACCGGCAACGCGCCCGCGGGAAAACCCACACCCAGGCTCTCCTCCGCCTCGCCCGCCAACGCATCAGCGTCCTGTTCGCCATGCTCCGAGACGGCACCTTCTACGAGTCCAGAATCCCCGCCGTCACCCTCGCCGCATGACCATCCCAAACGGTCCCATACCCGACACCACGTCCTTGACGAAAGACATAGAGACACCCCCCCCAGCACGATCGGTGTGACGCTACCGGGGATGCATTCGGCCGAACGTCGGTATCGGACGCAGGGCGCGAGTTTCCCCGCGATGTCGGGGCATCTGTCTCCCCATGACCATCTACGTCGTCACCCTCCCCGGCACCCTGCTCACCGAGCTGACCCCCGAGGCGCGGACGGAACTCACCCGTGCGCTGCGCGGATCCGATCCCCGCGAGACGGATCTGGGAGCGGCCGAAGACCTGGACCTCCTGACCTTCTATCCCGAGTCGTCGGCCTTCAGCCTGCGTCTCGAGGTCGAGGCCGCCGATACAGCAACTGCCGAGGCCCAAGCGCTGGACCTGGCCACTACGGCCCTGCGAAGCGTCGGTCTGACCTCGGAGGCCGCCCCGCTGGGGGACCCGGTGATCACCGGAATCACCAGGGCGTGAACCACCGGGGCTCCCCGTTCACCCCGTCGACGTCGGCCCTGCCCTCCAGGCCGCCGACCCGGCCTGGTTCCGGTACCGCTGCCGTTCGGGCGATGCCGCAGGATCAGCCCTCGGCGCGCGCTGAAGGTCGGGCGCGAGGTCGATGATCCCGTCCCGCAGCCGGGAGGGCTCTTCGCCTGCCCGCACCGCGCACTCCCGTCGGCCGGAGCGTCAGCGTGGCTGACTCGACCGGGTCGCAGGCGCGGCCCCGCCGTCGGTCGCCGGCTTTGTGATGGGCGCGTCGCTGCCGGCCCAGACATAGATGCGCGTGGTGCCGGGCCGGAACTCGTGCGCGTGGATCTCCGCGCACAACCGGACTGCGTCGCCTTCGGGGGTCTTCACCTCGTCAGGGCAGACACTGGTGATCCACATGCCCTCGACGAAGGTCTCGGGCTCGGGCAGGCCGAGGTGGCTGAAGCCGTCGCTCCGGGTGTAGCCCGGCGCTTGTGGGTGCCGGTTGCGGACCATTTGGGTACCCTCCCTGCGAAGCGGCAGCAGGAATCGGTCAGCCTCCGCGGTCGGCACGGTGAAGGCGAGCAGCGCAACGTCGTACTGCAGGTTGGTATGGAGCCCGGCCCGCCGGTCGGTGGCCGTCTCCGGCACCCGGAGGCCGGTCACGCGTGCCGCCCACTCGGGCGTGGCGTTCGGCTCCCAGCAGCAGTTCTTCTCATCCTCGGTGGGATACCGCAGCCCGTACATGACCATCAGGAGCATGCCGAGGACACCAATGATGCACAGGCCCGTGAACACCCAGGCGCCGACGGCGAGGCGCCGCTGCCAGGACCGGGCGGGGACTGCCACACCCTCACCCGGTTCGCCGTGCTTGATCGAACCGCTTGCCGCCATGTTGAACTCCTGTGCCGGACCGGATTGGTTGTTCCGGCCCGGCTCGCCGTCGATCCGCCGGGAACACCCTACGGGCTGTCTTGCCTGTCGACCCGCGAGCCCTGCGTCATCGGCAAGACGGCTAGGTCCTGTCGTCGAAGTAGCGCCGGCCAGGCGGGACTTTGACGACAGGACCTAGGTCCTAGGCGCCGGTCGCGCCGTCGAGCAGCTCGCGCAGGATGTCCAGGTGACCGTTGTGACGGGCCGTCTCCTCGGTGAGGTGGAGGAGGATCCAGCGCAGGTCGACGTGGAGGCCGTCGCGGACAGCTCGCTGGGCTCGGGTGTCCAGGCCGTGGGCCGCGACCAGTTCGCGGTAACGGGCGCTCTGTTCGGCGTATTCGTCGAGCAATTGCGCGAGCGGGAAATCGACGGCGATGCGCATCTCGCGATCGGGGTCCTCATCGGTCCAGGGTCCCTCGTCCTCCTCTCCGAGGAAGACGACCTGGAGCCAGTAGTACTCGACCCAGCGGAGGTGGTTGATCAGTCCGCTCATGGTCATCAGAGGTGAGCCCGGCAGGAGCGCCTTGTGGGCTTTCTCCTCGGAGACGCCTTGGCACTTGGCGCGAGCGGTGTCACGTACGTAGTCGAGAAACGTGGTGAGTTGAGTGCGCTCGTCCCACGCGCAGGGTGTGTCGTCGGTTCTGGTCATCGAACGAAGCGTCCCCGATCACCGCGGCCGGTGTCGAGGCAATATCGACGGGGCCGCCCATCCCGCCGGGGCCGGGAGGTGGAACGCGATGTCCGGCCCGAGTCCGCGCTGTTGCTTCCGTCTGCTCCCTGCATCCCATTCCTCGCAGCGCCGACGCACGGTGCCCTCTCCCCGCCCCTTCGGGTCGCTCCGATGAACTGCGATACGTTGCTGTCATGACCGGACTCGGAGCGCTCCCCTGGCCACCGCTCCCGATAAGGACCGAACGGCTCGTGCTACGCCGGTCCGAGGCACGGGACCGTGCGGCATTCATCGAGCTGTTCTCATCGCCCGAGGTGGGCGCCTACGTCGGTGGCCCTCGACCGCGTGACGAGCTCGAGCGCGCGGTTCCGGAGACACCCGGACGGCGCCCCGGCCTTTTCGTGATCGATGTCGACGGCGCGATGATCGGCATGATCACGCTCGATCGGCGCGACGCGGGGCGTCAGGGTCGTATCCGTCCGGACGGCGGAGAGACGGAGCTCGGCTACATGGTCCTGCCGGAGGCGTGGGGATTCGGGTACGCCGCCGAAGCGTGCACGACCGCGCTCGACTGGTTCCGCAACGCGCTTCCCGGCGAGCCCGTGGTCCTCTGTACCCAGACCGCCAACGACCGCGCCATGCGCCTCGCGGCGAAGCTGGGGTTCACCGAGGTGGAGCGGTTCGAGGAGTACGGCGCCGAGCAGTGGTTCGGCGTGTGGTCACCGGTCACGGCGACCGGTTGAGTTCCGGCGGAGCGCTGGAACTGTGGGAGCTGCCGTCGGTTCCGCCTCGCGCCGAGGCCTGCTGAGGCCGACGGCCGACTGTCCCGTGACGGTCGGCCGTCACCCGGCGGCGGTGTGCAGGCCCCGGATGTTGCGGATGTACCGGTCGAAGCGCGTGCCGTCCTTGTCGTACGTCGGCATGCCTGGGGTGAAACCTGCCCGCGTTGCGACTGCGGCCGATGCGGGATTGTCCGGCTCCACCTGGATCACCGCCTCCGTACCGCCTTCACTCGCCGCGTACCGGGACGCCAACAGGACCGCGCGGGTGGCCAGTCCACGCCCCCGCCAGGACGGATAAAGGCCGTACGCGACGTTCACCTGGCCGGGAGCCAGGCCTTCTCCGGCGAGCCGCAAGTCGATCGTCCCCGCAAGCACTTCATCGGCACCCGTCCTGATGCCGAACGCACGCAGTGGCCCGGCGTTGTCCCACTGCTCCCGGCAGTGCCGGAAGTACCCTTCGGTGCCCTCCCGCGTGCCGGGGCCGCCGTTGAGCCAGCGAACGAGCAGGTCGTCCTCCCCCTCCAGGTGCGCTTCCACATCGTCCAGGCGCAGCGGGGACAGGGTGATGGTCCCGTCGGACAGTTTCACTTCATGCATCCGGTGATTCTTGACGCCGGAGCCGTGCCGCACCATCGAATTCTGTCCCCCGCCGGAACCCTGGAGTGAATCCGGGCGGGGGGGCGGAATGGCGGAATACCGGCTCACAGGCTGCGGATGGCCTCAGCCAGGTCGGGGCCGTACGAGGCCCAGCAGACCACCGATCCGTCCGTGTCGAGGCGGCCCATCAGCCACTCGCCGTCGTCGAGCACAAGGCACAGGTCGTGAAACCCGAGGATCACTTCGGGATGGAGCTCCACGTATGCGTGCCGGTCGGCCGTCTCGATGACGACCAGCCGGTCGGTGGAGAGCGGGTTGGCAGTTCGGTCGTGCGAGAGCGAGCGGATCTGCTCGATCGTCCATCCGGCGGGGAGATGCGTAGTCACCGTCGCATGCTCTCAACCGGTCGTGCCGCACGGCCAATCAGCGACGCCCACGGCTCACCGACCCGGTCGGTCCAAGCCCTCGCCCCGACCCTCGCACCAACCCTCACCCCGAGTGCGTACGGTGACACCTTCGAGTGATCACTGTGCGCAGACCCTTCCCAACCACCCGCTCCGGAAACAGTCTTGACCCTCCCCCCTCATTCACGGAGGCGCATACGATGACCAGCGAGGACAGCGAAAAACAGGCGGACGAGGAAATCGACTTCGCGTGGGAGGGCGACAACCGCTGGGAGGCCGCGAAGTACATCACGCTGCGCCACATGGCCCGGCGCCTTCCGCATCTGATGAAACGCTCCCTGTCGATCGCGTGGCGCGTCGACCGGGCGTCTGTGACCGGACTGCTGGCCTGTCAGGTCGTCTCCGGAGTCGCGGCGGCCCTGGGGCTGTTCGCGACCACCTCGACGATCACCGCGCTCATCTCCTCCGGGAACATCACCGACCGGCTGTGGGAGGCGTGGCCGTCCGTCGCGGTGCTGGCCGCGGCCGCCGGCGTCCGGGCCACCCTCTACATCGCCGTCACGTGGCTGACGTCCCGCATCGCACCGCTGCTCCAGCAGGAGTACGAACTGATGCTTCTCGACGCGGCCACCGGCAGCGAACTCGCCGCCTACGACAGTCCCGGTTTCAAGGACCGCTGGGACAACGCCGAGCGCGGCGCCGTCGTCTCCAAGGACATCATCGAAGAGGGCCAGGACCTCCTCGCGGCGCTCGCCACGCTCCTCGCCGGTGCCGTCGTCCTCGGAACCCTGCACCCCCTGCTGCTGCCCTTCCTGGTCCTCGCCAGCCTCCCCCAGGGCATCGCCCAAGTCCACAGCGCCCGCGTCACCTACATCGCCGCCGTCAAGATGACCGGCCACGGCCGCATGATCGGTGTGCTGCGCTGGCACCTCGCAGACCGGCACTCCGCCGACCAGATCCGTGCGGGCACCATGGCCCCCTTCCTCCTCGGCAGACACCGGCGCCTTACCCACCGGGTCACCGCCGTCCACCGCCAGGCCGTCACCGAAGGCGCCCGTATGGCCTTCCTCGGTGCCCTCGGCGGCGGGCTGGCCTCCGCGATCGTCTGGGGCGTTCTGGTCGCCCTCCTCGCCACGGGCCATCTCACCGTCGCCGCCGCCGGAACGGCCGTCCTCGCCCTGCGCACCGTCACCGGCTCCGTCCAGAGCGTCGTCCGCAACGCCGCCATGATCTTCCGCACCGGCATGTACATGGACGACTGGTCGAAGTTCCTGGAGGAGACCGGCGGTTACCGCCTCGCCGCCGGCACCGTCACTCCCCGCGCCCCGAGGGAGATCCGTACCGAGAACCTCGTCTACCGCTACGAGGGCGCCACCAAGAACGCCCTCGACGGCATCGACTTCACCGTTCGCACCGGCGAGATCGTCGCCCTGGTCGGCGAGAACGGGTCCGGCAAGAGCACCCTCTCCAAGCTGCTCACCCGCCTCCACCTCCCCACCTCGGGCACCGTCACCTGGGACGGCCGTCCCACCACGGCACTCGACCCGCACGCGGCCTGGAAGCACGTCTCACTCGTACCGCAGGACTTCTCCTGCTGGCCGATGACCGCCCGCGACAACATCACCCTCGGCCAGCCCCACAGCGACGACGAGAAGGACATCTGGGAGGCCGCCGCCGCGGCCGGTGCCGACGAAGTCGTCAAGGAACTACGGGCCGGCCTGTCCACCCTGCTGGCCCGCGAGTGGCTGGGCGGCGCCGAACTCTCCGGCGGCCAGTGGCAACGCATTGCCCTCGCCAGGGCCTTCTACCGCCCCTCCGCGCTCCTCGTCCTCGACGAGCCCACCTCTGCCCTCGATCCCCGTGCCGAACACCGCATCTTCAGCAACCTGCGCCGGGCGGCTCGCGACCGTGCCGTGGTCCTGGTCACCCACCGCCTCGCGAACGTCGCCGTCGCGGACCGCATCGTGGTCCTCGACCACGGCCGCGTCGTCCAGGAAGGCACTTTCGGCGAACTGTCAAAGGCCGATGGGCTCTTCCGCGAACTCCTCGAACTGCAGAATGACCGGACCATCCCCGGCCAGCGCACAGCGAAGGAGACCACCACATGACCCCCAGCTCCGCCTCCGCCTCCACATCCGCCCCCACCCCAGCCCACGCTCCCACCCGCATCCGCAACTCCGCCAAGGCCGTCGTCCTCCACGAGGGCAACGTGCTCCTGACCCGGAACATATGGAACGGACGGGAAGGTCACTTCCTCCCGGGAGGAGGCCAGGAACCCGGCGAGCTCCTTCCGGACACCGTTCGCCGGGAGGTGCGTGAGGAGACCGGCCTCACCGTGAACGTCGGCCGGCTGCTGTGGGTCCTGGAAGCGTGGATCCGCGACCGTGAGCCGGTGACGGAGAACTACCACCGCGTCGAGATCGTCTTCCTGTGCACCGTGGACGGCAGCCCCGATCTCGTCGGAGGAGCCCAGCAGGACACCGGTCAGATCGGCCTTGAATGGGTGCCCCTCGACAAGGCCGTCACCCTGGAAACCCTCTCCTCCCGCTACCGCGACAACCTCGCCGCCCTCACCGCCCTCACCGCCCCCGGGGACAGCAGCATCACGACCGCGTCCTACCTGGAGTGGTAGTTCGCTGCCACCCGAACAGTCGTGGCGCCGAGCGGAGGGCCCATCCGTTCCGGAAGGCCCTCCGCTCCGCTGTCTCCGGCAGGACCGGCAGGACCGGCTCTCGGCACGTACGGGCGTAAGTGACCCCGGGACGGCCTCGCCCTCCCCTTGGTGCCTCCGATCCGCCGCGCGGCATGCGCAGAATGGGAGCTCTCGCCGGCCCTTGCCCTACCGAAAGCGACTGCCGTGAATCGTCTGCCCGCGGACCCGACCGCGCTCCACCCGTTTCCCGACCAGCCGCGCGTGGTGCTGCTCAAGCCTCTGCTGACCTCGCCGCTGATCGAGGCCGGGGAGTATTCCTACTACGACGACCCGGACGACGCGACCGCGTTCGAGACCCGGAACGTCCTCTACCACTACGGCCCCGAGAAGCTGGTCATCGGCAAGTTCTGTGCCCTGGGTGCAGGGGTGCGGTTCATCATGAACGGGGCCAACCACCGCATGGACGGGCCCTCCACGTTCCCCTTCCCCATCATGGGCGGTTCCTGGTCCGAGCACTTCGACCTGCTCACCGAGCTGCCCGCCAGGGGGGACACCGTCGTCGGCAATGACGTCTGGTTCGGCTACGGCACCATGGTCATGCCCGGAGTGCGCATCGGGCACGGCTCCATCATCGCCTCCGGTGCCGTGGTCATCGACGACGTCCCCGACTACGGCATCGTCGGCGGCAATCCGGCCAGGCTCATCCGTACCCGCTACGGCGACGACGACATCGCCCGCCTGCTCGCGATCGCCTGGTGGGACTGGCCGGCAGAGCATCTCACCGAACACATCCGGACCGTCATGTCCGGCACCGTCGACGAACTCGAGCGGGCCGCACCCCGCCCTTGAGCCGGTACTCACCCGCGCACAGCCTGCCGCGCGTACCGGACGGCTCTCATCCGCGCATTCCCCGGCACAGGCACTCGGTGAGGCGGGTGGCCAGTGTCCCATCGGGATCGAGGCGGGGGTTGAAGATCGTGACATCGAGGCCGACGGCTCGTTCGTCGGCCAGCGCGATCGCCAGTACGCTCTCCAGTTCCAGCCAGGTCAGCCCACCGGGGATGCGGTAGTCGACCGCCGGCATGAGGTCGTCGTCGAGAACGTCGACGTCGACGTGCACCCAGAACCCGGCACTCCCCTCGCCCCCGAGGTGACCGATCGCTTCGCGCACCGCCGCGGCGGCGCCGATCGCACGCACACCGTCCAGGTCGATGGTGTGCAGCCGTGGTGGCAGCGGCTGCATTCCGGCCCGGGCGGATTCGGCGGCGTCGCGGAATCCGAACGCGACGACGTCCTCGTCGCGCAGCAGTGGCCCGCGGCCTTCGAGGTCGGTGAGCAGTCGGGGGCCGCGGCCCGTGGCCAGGGCGAGTTCCATCGAGGCCGCCTCGCCGGTCGGCTCCGCCGCCGGCTGGTAGAAGTCGGTGTGGCCGTCGAGGAACAGCAGGCCGTACCGGCCCCGGCGGCGCAGGCAGAGGAGGTTGCCGAGCAGGATGCTGCAGTCGCCGCCGAGGACCACGGGGAAGAGGCCACGGTCCAAGGCGGTGCCGACGGCGTCGGCCAGGCTCGCGGCATACCGCGCGATGCCGTGCGGGTTAAGGATCCCCGTCGTCTCGTCCCGCCTCGGGTCGTACGCCGATGCCTCGACCCGGCCGGCCCGCACCGCCCCCAGTTGCTCGGCCAGACCGGCGTCGAGGAGAGCTCCAGGCATGTCCTGGACACCCGAGGGCCGCAGCCCGAGCACGGACGGCGCCTCGATGATCGCCGGCTTCCGCACGTCCGCATCCCTTCGTCGTCACCCGTATGAACCGTCGTGGTCGGCCTGCGTCCGCTCTGACGACCTCATACTCCTCAGAACGGACGGTGTGCAGCGTCGGCCCTCGGCCTCCCCGCAGATCTGTACCGGATCCGGTGCGTGTGGATGGCGCCGATCGGCCGACCGGGTCGGTCCGCGTGTCCACTGCCGAGTGCGTCCTGCTTCGCCCCCGCGAAGGACCCGGACCTGCTCCTGGTCCGCCTGGACAGGACCAAGGACCGGCATCCCGGGCTGTCCTGTCCTCAGATGACGTCCGCGGTCGGTGCCGCGCGCTGAGGTCCGGTGTCCGGTCCGGTGTCCGGTCCGTCGGCCGTGAGCGGGGCCGCTGCCACCAGATCGGTGCGCCACATCACGATCTGGGTCGTGCCGGACCCGTACCAGCCGGTGCCGAGGCCGAAGGACAGTCGCGGGTCCTCGCCGGTCCACCAGGTGAGCCGGGCCGCGTCCTGGGCACCGACGCTGTAGGGAGCGGAGGTGATGGCGGCAGGTTTTCCCCGCCGGGTCCAGGCAAGCAGGTGGTCGAGCCAGTCGTGGTCCGGGCCGCTGCCGCCGTACTGAGTGCACGCCCATGGCCGGCAGCGGCTGCTGCGCTGCCGCTGCAGCCAGCGTGGGCAGCAGCCGAACTGGCTGTGCCGGAGCCCGAGGGACTCGGCCCAGGTGGTGATCTGCTCCTGGGCGGCCCGCCGTTGCGCGAGTGCCGCCTCGTACCGGGCGAGGGCCTCGTCCGTCCTCGTCCGGGGAGGGGCGGGCGGCTGCATCCCGTAGGGCCAGCGCACGCGTCCCGATTCCCTGCCGAAGACGGCGGCGGCCCG
This sequence comes from Streptomyces sp. NBC_01232, assembly GCF_035989885.1. Taxonomy (GTDB): domain Bacteria; phylum Actinomycetota; class Actinomycetes; order Streptomycetales; family Streptomycetaceae; genus Streptomyces. The sequence continues at coordinate 8,431,878 of NZ_CP108518.1, read as the reverse complement.
ATCGGCCAGGGGCCGTACGACGGGAGGGCGAACCGCCACCGCCGCCTCGGCCCGTGCCGATCGCGGTGCCGACGCCGGGTTCAGGGAGTCGTATCGCCGGCCGGGTACCCGGGCGTCGGGCAGGGGGGCCTTGCCGACGTCGCGGTGGTAGTGCCGGATCGCGGCGTCCAGCCGCGGGGCGTGCATCCGCCTGGCCTCATCGTCGACGCCGGCGTGGTCCGCCCGGGCGAGTCGGGCGTTCTTCCGGGGCGCGATACATGGCTCGCCGGGGCCCGCTCCACAGCGGGGGCAGCCCCGGGCGAAGGCGTACTCGGACAACGGGGGAAACCAGGTGGTCACACTCCGACCATAGAGGTGCGAACCCGGCGGAATCGCGCACAGACGCGCGGGAAAAATCCGCCGACTCCGGCACGCACTCAAGTACTCGTGCGCCGAAGCCGGATGGGGTGTTCGGTGGCCCAGGCGGCACAGCCCCACCCATTCCAGCTCAGTCCAGCTCAGTCCAGCTGGAGCATGGAGGCGGCGGCGCACACCGCCAGCGCGAGCACACAGGAGATGCGCCACGCCGCCGTACGTCCACCCGGTGCCTTCAGCAGTGCCGCGATCGTGGCCGCGGCGCCGCCCACTTGCCAGTAGGTGGCGGCGTTGACCGCGTCGGTCACTCCGCTCCGGCAGGCCAAGTCCGCGCAGGCGTTGGACGCTGCCGTGAAGTGCGGCAAGTACCGGATGTACACCGCTACCTGCCCGAGGAGGAGCGCGGTCACGACCAGCGCCCACCTCCGGTCGACACGTGCCATGCCGCTCTCGGATGCCATGGACCGCACCCCAACTCAGCTCTGCGCCCGGACCGCCGAGCCCTTTCGGCGGGCAGCACACGTCAACTGGGCTGCTGAGAAGCCTCCTGGGAGCCGAGCGGGGCGGCACGGCGGCGCGTCTCCTCCAGGTGCAGGGCGAGGTAGCGGGCGAGGGTGAGCGCGTCCTGGGGAGCATCGGCCTGGAAGCTGACGCGGCGGAGCAGGCTGACGCTGTCGAGTACGACGCCCTCGCGGGCGAGCACGAAGAGCAGTACGAGGAAGGCCGCCCGGGCATTGCCGTCGTCGAAGGGGTGGAAGAAGCAGACGTCGCAGTAGGCGCGGGCGGCGCGTGCCGTCAGAGGGAGTGGCCGGGTCTCGTCGTGTGTCGCCTCGGCCAGGCAGGCGTCGAAGCGGGCGCGCGTGTCGGGGCCGATGCCGTAGCGCTCCCGGGCTCCCTTGGCGAAGGCGGGCAGGTTCCGGAACGCCGGCGGCCCGGGAGTTCCCAGGACGTGCTGCTGCCAGCGGCTGAGCAGTTCGAAGTCGAGGGCGGCGCCATCTGCCGCATCGGCGCGCAGCAGTTCCAGGGCCGAGAGGAGGCCCTCCGCGCGGGCGGGGTCCACGGCCCCGTCGAAGGCGCGGATGTCCTCGGCCGCCCCGTCGCGTGACGGGGTGACCGGGCCGGCTTCGCCACCCGTCGGGGCTTCCTGCCACGGCACGGTTTCGCGCACCGCGAGCCATGTCTGCAGGTGATCCGGTACCGGTTCGGTGGGCCGTGCGCCGATTTCCGGCCTCAGTGAGTCCGTGAGCCGCTCGGCGACGCTGTCGACCAGCAGCACGTCGGGGCCGGTCCAGCTCTCGAACCGGCCGCCGACCGCCTTGGCGACCAGGTCCCGCGCGACGGCGGCTTCGACTCCCCAGCGGCTGAGGAACCACGTGAGGACCTGGTAGCAGTGTCCGTACCAGCCGCTGCCGCAGCCGGTGCGGTCGACGACCTGGAGGATCAGGATCCGGGCGGCGTTCTCCCACAGGATCCGCTGGTCCTCGACGGAATTCAGTTCCAGCGGGTACCGCTCGAACCAGCCGGCGAGGCTCTCCAGCCATCCGCGCCATTCGCAGAGCGCCGCTACGACGCGGTCGAGCGTCTCCTCGGAGGTGGTGATCGAGTGGAGGGGACAGCACCAGTTGCCGACCGGGCCTCCGTCGAAGTCGCCTTCGTCGTGTGCCCAACGCCAGCCCACGGCCCAGCTCCCGTAGCGCTCGGCCAGCGCGAAGGACATGGCATCGGCCCACGTCTTCGCCTCCGCCCGGCTCCAGGCGTTCAGCGCCGGGTCGGCGCGGGGGACGTCGGGGCGGCATGGCACGCGCCCGGCCGGCCCCAGCGACCGCACCACCTCCGCCGCCGCGGCACTGTCGAAGGGGTGGCGGTCGGGATCCACGTCGTCCCAGGTCAGGTAGGCAGGAGCCAGCTCGACTATCACCGGGCAAGCCTGCCGTTCTACGGGCAGCGCTTCAACCGGATTACGTCCGGGGTTGCCGCCCCGGCGCCCGGCCCGACGGGGCTGGCCTCAGCGGGAGTTGGAGAGGGCGGGAGGGTGCGGGAGGGGTGCGGGACCCGTGGTTCCTGCGCGGTGTCAGTCGTGCGGGGCCTCGCCCGTCACCCGGTGGTCGGCATGGCTCAGGGCTTCGAGAACCAGGCGCCGCAGGTGCCCGTCGCTCAGCCGGTAGAAGACGAACCGGCCCTCCTTGCGTCCCTCCACCAGGCCGGCCAGACGCAGCTTGGCCAGGTGCTGGCTCACCGCGGTCCGCGAGGCGGTGCACCGTTCGGCGAGGGAGCCCACGTCGGACTCCTCCAGGGCCAGCAGCCACAGCAGGTGCAGACGGGTGGCGTCGGAGAGGAGCGCGAAAACCCCGGCCGCCTCGGCCAGGCGGGCATCGTCCGGCGTGCGCAGGTGCGGATGCGTGGCAACTGGGGCGGGTTCGCTCATGGGCATGAGGACAGCGTAGGCCTACCGGCTCAGCGGCCCTGCGGACCGCCCGGCCCTGCGGAGCGTGCGGAGGTCCGACCGTCCTGCCGCTGGCCGCTGGCCGCCTACTGCCTGCCGTCCTGCGCGGATACGAACCATCCATCATGTGCGCACGTGCGCACATGATGTCGTATGTTGGAGGGGTCAGGCTCCGTCCGCGAAGGGTTCCCGCATGATTTCCGTGCTGCGCAACCGCACCTACCGCCGCCTGTTCACCGCCCAGGTCATCGCCCTGACCGGAACCGGGCTGGCCACCGTCGCCCTGGGCCTGCTCGCGTACGACATCGCGGGGGCCCGGGCGGGCTCCGTACTGGGCACGGCCCTGGCCATCAAGATGGCGGCCTACGTGGCGATCGCTCCGGCGATCGGCGCCGTCGCGGACCGCCTGCCCCGCCGCACCCTGATGGCCGGGGCCGACCTGATCCGGGCGGCGGTCGCCCTGACCCTGCCGTTCGTCGACCAGATCTGGCAGGTCTACGTCCTGATCTTCGCGCTCCAGGCCGCCTCGGCCGCCTTCACGCCCACCTTCCAGGCCGTGATCCCCGATGTCCTGCCCGAGGAACGCGACTACACCCGCGCCCTGTCGCTCTCCCGCCTCGCCTACGACATGGAGAGCCTCTTCAGCCCGGCACTGGCCGCCGCCCTGCTCGCCTTCATGAACTACAACTGGCTGTTCCTGGGCACGATGGGCGGCTTTGTCGCCTCCGCCGTACTGGTGGTCTCCGCGGTCCTGCCGAAGCCGGCCCGGCCCTCCGCCCGCACGAAGGACGGAGTACGCCCGAAGGCGGCCACCGCCGGCGCCCGCCTGTTCTTCGCCACGCCGAGCCTGCGCGCCCTGCTGTCCCTGAACCTGGCCGTCGCCGCCGCCGGCGCCGTGGTCACCGTCAACACCGTCGTCTACGTACGCGACCACCTCGGGCGGACCACGGGCGACGTCGCCCTCGCCCTCGGCGCGTACGGAGCGGGCTCGATGCTCGTCGCGCTCCTGCTCCCCCGCGTCCTGGCCCGGGTCGAGGACCGTACGGTGATGCTCCGAGGCGCACTCCTGCTGACGGTCGTGTTCGGCGCCCTGGGCGCCGTCACGGCAGCCGGCAGCGGCGGCTGGCGCTGGCCCGCGCTGCTCGCCGTGTGGGCGGCCTTCGGCGCCGCATGCTCGACGGTCCTCACCCCGACCGGCCGGCTCATCCGCCGCGTGGCCCCGCCCGAGGGCCGTACGTCGGCATTCGCCGCGCAGTTCTCGCTGTCGCACGCCTGCTGGTTGCTGACCTATCCGCTCGCCGGCTGGCTGGGGGCGACCGCCGGACTCCGGGCCGCTGTGATCGCCCTGGGCGCGATCGCGTCCGGCGCGGCGGTCCTGGCCGTACGACTGTGGCCGTCGGGCGACGGCGGCGAGCGACCGCACGTCCACTCGGGTCTGACCCCCGGCCACCCCCACCTGGCCGGGGCGGCACAGGTGTCCGGCGGCTGGAGGCACCACCACCGTCCGGTCGCGGACCGCCTGCACGCGCACTGCCCGGCGGGCACGAGCGGGCCCCTCGGCTGAGCCGTCCGCCGCGGACATCGATCCGATCCGCCCACTTGGACGATCAACCACAAGCGGGCAGGCGGCACTGGACCGGTTCGTGCAACGGTCCAGTTGCCCAGGAGATCCGGATCTTGATTGACTGGCGCACGCCGCCCCCCTCACAGCCTGCGCGCAGGCGTGAGCGGGGCCTTCCGTTGTCCGCCGACCGTGCCGGGAAACCTCCCTCGTGAACCGTGATTCCGTCCTGCCCCGCCGGACGACCACCGGCCCTGAGCTGCCTGCGACAGAGCAGGGGAATGAGCGTGGGGACGGGCCCGGGAACGGCAAGGGTGACGGGCAAGGGCATGGGCGTGGCCGCGGGCGCGGGCGCGGGCAGCGGAAATCCGTCCGGCCGACCGCGGTCGCAGCCCTGCACAGCGTCAGCGGGTTCACCGCGGCCCTGCTGGGACTCGTAGCCATCGGGGCGATGATCCACGAACCGGTCCTCATACCCTCGCTGGCCGCCAGTGCCGCGGTTCTCCACAGCACCCCCACCCTGCCCACGGCCCAGCCCCGCAGCGTCATCGTCGGGCATCTCCTCGGCGCCGCGGCCGGGTACGCGGCCCTCGCGCTGTCACACAGCAGTCCCTGGACCGCGGCGCTCGCCGGCGGAGCCACCCTCGCCGCGACGACCCTCGCCCGCAGCCCGCACTCCCCCGCGTGCGCCACCTCCGTCATCGTCGTACTCCAGACTCCGGCCCCCGCCCGGTTCGTCCCCCTGCTGCTCGGCGCCACCACGGTCCTCACCCTGGCGGGCATGGCCGCCTCCCGCGTCCGGCGCGGAGCGCCGCGCTACCCCGTCTACTGGTGGTAGCGGCTCCCGGTTCCTGAGCGACACGCCCCAGGAGGTTGTCGCCGCGCACCCGCTCGCGAAGGCGTGGCCGTGGAAATCTGGATCGACCCGGACTGCTCGCAGCACAGCTCCGCCCGGACCGGCACTGCGCGAACCACCGAGTGAAGGAAACGACCGCCATGACCACGAACAGCGCCTACGTCATCGTCGGAGCAGGACTGGGCGGGGCGAAAGCCGCGCAGACCCTGCGCGAGGAGGGTTACGACGGCCCTCTCGTCCTCATCGGAGCGGAACAGGAACGTCCTTACGAGCGTCCGCCGCTGTCCAAGGGCTATCTGCTGGGAACCCAGGAGCGCGAGGCGGTCTACGTCCATCCGCAGCAGTGGTACTCCGAGCACGACGTCGACCTGCGCCTGGGGGCGACGGCCACGGCCCTCGACACCGCGGCCCGCCGGGTGACGCTCGCCGACGGCAGGCGGGTCGAATACAGCAGGCTGCTGCTGACCACCGGATCCTCACCTCGCCGGCTGCCCGTTCCCGGCGCCGACCTGGACGGGGTCCTGTACCTGAGGCGGCTCGCGGACAGCGACCGGCTCAAGGCGGCGTTCCGGCCCGGCGCCACGGTCGTCGTCATCGGCGCGGGCTGGATCGGCCTGGAAACCGCTGCCGCCGCCCGTGCGGCGGGTTGCGAGGTGGTGGTGCTGGAGAGCGCGGAGCTGCCGTTGCTGCGCGTACTCGGCCGTGAGGTCGCCCAGGTCTTCGCCGACCTGCACCGGGACCACGGCGTGGACCTCCGGTTCGGCGTACAGATCACCGCGATCACCGGCGACGACGGCACCGCCGACGGGATCCGGCTGGGCGACGGCACCCGTATCGCCGCGGACACCGTCGTCGTCGGCGTCGGCATCACCCCCAACACCGGCCTGGCCGAGGATGCGGGACTGACCGTCGACAACGGCATCGTCACCGACGAGCACCTGCGCACCTCCGTACCCGACGTCTACGCGGCGGGCGACGTGGCCAACGCCCACCACCCCTTCCTGGGGCGCCGGATCCGTGTCGAGCACTGGGCCAACGCCCTCAACCAGCCGCAGGCCGCGGCCCGGGCCATGCTGGGCCGGGAGGACGCCTACGACCGGCTGCCGTACTTCTTCACCGACCAGTACGACCTGGGCATGGAGTACACCGGCTACGTGGAGCCGGGCGGCTACGACCGGGTCGTCTTCCGCGGCAGCACCGCGACCCGCGAGTTCATCGCGTTCTGGCTGTCCGGGGGCCGCGTCCTTGCCGGTATGAACGTCAACGTCTGGGACGTCACCGAGCCGATCCAGGCCCTGATCCGCTCCCGCGCGGCCATCGACCCGGCGCGCCTCGCCGACCCGCAGGTGCCGCTGGAGTCGCTGCTGCCCCGCTGACCGGGGCGTCCGGAGCAGGGGATCGCGGGGGCATGGTGGCAATCCGGCGGCGATGTGCGTCGAGCCTGCGCAGGGCGAGGACGCCTCCGATGCCGGGTACGGCCGACAGCGCGACGGCCGTTCGGTCCGGTGCGGCCTCGCGGGCGGCCGCGATGACGACGATCAGGTAGGCGCAGCCGTGGAGGGGGCCGACGGCCGAGGCCAGCGCGGGGAGGTGCAGCAGAGTCAGGTTGAGCAGCAGGGCGGCCAGGGTGACGAGTTCGACGGGAGCGGAGATCCGGAGGAGGTGACTGGTGCGGTGCACATCACGCTCCTGTGGTGGATCCGGGGCGGACGATCATCAGGACGGTCACCGTTGCCCACAGCAGGTTGAACAGCCCGGTGTACGTGCCCAGTCGTGCGAGCGCCCGTAGGACGGCGGGGGCCGCCCGCTGCTCGTCGACGGCGGTACGGAGGCCGGCCAGCGCCGCGGCCTGGCGGGGCAGCACCAGGCCGCCGAGCACGGCGGCGGCCGCCGCGGTCAGTGCGATCGAGGTGAGGAGCCAGGGGCTGGTCAGTACGTGGAGGCTGTTGGCGGTCGCCAGGCCGAACACCGGCACCACGACCGCGATCACGGCGTAGACCCGGCAGATGCGGTGCAGCGTACGGGCCGCGGGGAGGACCGCCGCAGCACCGTCGACACCGGCGTCTGCGTCTGCGTCTGCGTCTGCGTCTGCGAGGGCGCGGCGCGCGACGGCGGGAAACATGCTGGCGGCGACGGTGACCGGGCCGATCGTGATGATCGCCGCCAGGACGTGGACGGAGAGGAGGAACTTTGTCACGTGGGTGATCCAGGTGGTCAGGAGCGGGAGGGTGCGGTCCGGTGGCCGGTGACCCGGGTGGAGGGCAGGCGGCCGGCCTTGGCGGTGCCGGCCAGTGCGTCCTGCGTCACGGTGACGTCGAAGGCCAGGTGCAGGCGCATGGGCTTGGTGATCGACTGGCGCCACGTGAGGCGGTCGCCGTGGCATTCGAGTCCGGTCAGCGGAACCTCCTCCGCCTCTCCGGTGGCGACGCCGTGCAGGGCCCCGTCCTGCACGAACAGGCGCAGGACGGCCTGTTGCCTGCCGATGGGGGTGGCGATCAAGAGGTTCCAGGTGCCTTCGACGGACATGTGGTGAGCCTTCCTCGACGGGGGATGGTGGGTGCGTCCGGGGGTGGCGGGTGCGTGTCGGGTGAGGACGCGTGTCCGGTGGGCGGGGCGCGGGTCCTGTGCCGGGCACGTGTGATGTGGCGGAGGGCGCGTCAGAAGGCTGCGGGAACCGGGCCTGCGGCGCGCCAGACGGTGCCGCGGCGCTCGAACGCGAAGAGCTGCTCCACGGCGTGCGCGATCCGTGGGCCGAGCTCGCGCTCCAGCAGGTACAGGCCCAGGTCGAGGCCGGACGTGACGCCCGCACCCGTCACGAGGTCGCCGTCGTCCACGACGCGGGCGTCGACCGCCACGGCGCCCGTGGCGTCGAGCAGGTCCCGTCCGAGGTGGTGGGTGGTCGCGTGGCGGCCCTCGATCAACCCGGCCATCGCGAGCACCAGGGAGCCGCCGCAGACGGTGGCGACGGTCAGCCCCGGCCGTTCCAGGGCTTCCTTCAGGAGCGCGGGCAGGCCGGTCTCCAACGAGCGGCCGAGCAGGGCCGGGATGGAGTCGGCGTTCACCGGGGCGTCCGGATCGGACAGCGCGCCCAGCGGGCCGACTGCGCCCGGTACGACGACCAGGTCCGCGTGCTGCGGGTCGAGCCGGGCGGTGGCGCGCAGCGAGATCAGCCCCGCGCCGCTGGGTACGTCGCGCGGGCCCTCCGCGGAGACCAGCTCCACGCGTAGATCCCCCGGCGCCGCGACGGAACCCGCGTGGAGGACCTCGTACGGGCCGATGACGTCCATGGGGTCGAAGCCGTCGAACAGCACGATCTGACACAGCATCGGGGAGGTCTCCTCGTCTTGGGAAAGGGCCCACGGGTGGGGCGCCGGCATCGACGCTAGTCACGGTCCACAGCAGTCGACAGAGGCTGGAATGCCACCTTCCAACGGATTCTGGCCAACCGGAAACAGAGCGCCCAGAGCCCCTCTGAACTGCACTAACATGCCAACGGTGACCGGACCACGCGAGTGAGTCGACCCGCGCACGGCTATGGTTGGGCCATGCATACCGTGGCCGTTCTCGCCCTGGACGGCGTGATCCCGTTCGACCTGTCGACCCCCATCGAGGTGTTCACGCGTACCCGGCTTCCCGGCGGCCGCCCGGCCTATCGGGTCCGTGTCTGTGCGGCCGCCGAGGAGGTCGACGCGGGGGCTTTCTCCCTGCGCGCGCCGTGGCCGCTGGCCGAGCTGGCCGAGGCGGACACGATCATCGTGCCGGGCACGGCCGATCCCACGGCGCCGGTGCCTCAGGAGGTGCTCGACGCGCTGAGCCAGGCCGCCGCGCGCGGGACCAGGATCGCCTCCGTCTGCGTGGGCGCGTTCGTACTGGCCTCGACGGGCCTGCTGGACGGCCTGCGCGCCACCACGCACTGGTCGGCCGCGGATCTCCTGGCCGCGCTCCATCCGGCGGTCGAGGTGGACCCCGGGGTGCTGTACGTGGACAACGGACAGCTGCTCACCTCCGCAGGGGCCGCAGCGGGGCTGGACCTGTGTCTGCACATGATCCGGTGCGACCTCGGCTCGGCGGTGGCCGCGGACGCCGCCCGACTGTCGGTCATGCCGCTGGAACGCGACGGCGGGCAGGCCCAGTTCATCGTCCACGAGCAGCCGCCGGCCCCTCGCGGGTCGGTACTGGAACCACTCATGCGCTGGATGGAGGACAACGCCCGGCGCGAGCTCGCCCTGGACGACCTCGCCCGGCAGAGCGGCATGAGCGTCCGGACCCTGAACCGGCGCTTCCGCGAACAGACGGGCACGTCACCGCTTCAGTGGCTGCACCGGGCCCGGATCCGCCAGGCGCAGCATCTGCTGGAGACCACCGCGCACCCCGTCGAACGGATCGCCGCGCAGGTCGGTTTCGGCTCTCCCACGGCGTTCCGGGAACGCTTCAAACGCCTCACCGGCACCAGCCCGCGTGCCTACCGGCGTACCTTCCAGACGCAGAAGTCGCTCTGACGGCGCCCAGGCACGGCTTCGTTCACCCCACGGGCACACATCCGGGGCCCGCGTGCCGCGGGCGCCGCCGACGCGCGCGTCACAGTTCGGGCGGTCGTGACGTTCAACCGCCAGCGGCCTGATCGGGCGTGAGATCCATCGCGACAGCCCCTGAGAACCATCATTTCTCCGCGGTGGTGAGGGTCCGCCCGCGATGGCGGCTGTAAAAAATCACTGTCCGATTGTCGGAACACAGTGATAAAGATTCAGGGTGACAACGACACTTGAGTTCCCCGCTCTGCTGCAACTGATCGACGAACGGTCGACTGCCTTCCGCGCCGCGGTCGCCTCCGCGCCCAGCCTCGACGCACAGGTTCCGACCTGCCCCGAGTGGACGCTGTTCGATCTGGCGCAGCACATCGGCGAGGGGCGCCGCGACTGGGCAGCCACCATCGCAGCAGGGCCTGCTTCGGCGAAGTCCGCAGCGGAGGGCTCCCCGGCTGTGCCTAGGGAGCGCGAGGCTTTGCTGGCCTGGTTGGCGGAGTCCACGGAGCAACTGCTGGACGCATTGCGGAAGGCCGGCCCGGATCGCGGTTGCTGGGCGTGGTGGGAGACGTTGCAGTCGCCGCACACCTCCGGAGCCGTGGCCCGGCACCAGCTCCAGCAGATGGCGGTGCACACGTACGACGCCCAGATCACCGTAGGTGCCCCGCAGCCGCTGCCGGAGGAGGTGGCGCTCGACGGTGTCGACGAGTTCCTGTCCACCTGCGTCACCACGACAAGTGCCTGGCCTCACAAGCCCGCTGTCATCGACTTCCACGCCTCCGAGGGCCGCTCCTGGCGCCTCTCGCTCTCCGCCGACGGCGCACGTAGCGCCCGGCTCCCCGAGCCCGGCACCGTGCCGGCCACCTCTGCCGGCCAGGACCCGGACGCGGCCGCCGCTTACTTCTCCGCTCGGGGCACGGCCAGCGAGCTGGTCTTCATCCTGTACAACCGCATCCCGATCGACTCCCTGGAGCTCGACGGCGACCGAGGTGTCTTCGAGCAGCTCAGGACCTGGGACCCGAGTGAGTAGGACGTGACGATGCGCCACCTCATACGCCCCGGGGCATGCCTTGCGCCAACGGCTGAACCCACGCCGTGGTGGCCCCGGGGCCTCGGGGGGAGCGGACCGTCACGGCTGCGAAGCGGCTGACCAAGGCGGCGGCTCACCAGCTGATCGCCGTTGTCGCCGGACTCAGCGCTCCACGCCGCACCGTCGCGCGATCGCCTCCAGACGCTCGAGTTCCCGTTGCGCCGCTTCCTGATGGGCGAGATCGAGGGCCATCCCGGCGCGGGCCGAAATGTAAAGGATGTCCTGGTGGGTGGCTGCGTCGAGGCCGGGGGCGTTCTGGAGCCGGCGGCCGGTGACGCTCAGGTAGATCGCGATGCTGTCGAGATCCTCGCGTTGGTGCACAGGAAGCACCTGCCGGAGTTCGTCCTTGGCGTAGTCGCGCGTCTGCCGGTCCGCCGCGCAGGGGCCAGGCTGCGCGGGAGCCCAGGGAAGGCCGGCTTCCCGGGCGTCGTCGTACATCTCTGCCACCAACGCGCGTGCAGACGCGGGATCGTCCTCGGCGGCTGCCGCGCGGGCCGACTGCAACGTGGAGCGCAGTCGTGCACGGACATGGGGGTCTTCACCAGTCCGGGCATCCAGATAGCCGGACCACACGTCGAACGCCTTGCTCAACTCGGCATCCAGCATGATCTTGTACACGTCCGGCACTCCGCCGCCCTTCCGTCGGGCCCGTCCCGGCACGGACGGCAGCGGCCAGGATAGGACAGTCGCTGCGCGGGACGCCTGCGATTATCTGGTGCAACGTGCAGGAGCCGCCGCGGCAACTCATTCCCATCCGACCCTGACCAACATTTACGGGACAGCTCTCAGGCCGTTTCCTCAGGACCGTCTCTGCGGTTCTCCTCAGCCAGGTCGAGCGCCGCCTCGCGCATGACGGTGACGGTTCCGGTGAGCCAGCGGCCGGCCGCAGCCGGTTCGGACTCGTCGAGGCCCTGCACCCCTTCGCGTGTCCCGGCATTCGCCGCTGGGCGCGGCGCCGGGTCGGCCGCAAGCTCCGGGTCCCGAGGCGGTCAGCCGAAGCGCACGGTCTTGAACTCCGCGGCTCGGCTCGCGCCCGGCCGCAGTACGACCCCGTCGTCCTGGCAGTCGATGCTCATGTAGAGCGTGGCCGTCCTGTTGGTCGTGTTCCTGGCGGCGCGGGCGCGGCCGGCGCCGCCCATGCTGGCGGTCGCATCGATGCACCTCTCGTCGGCAGGGTTGCTCAGGGCACCTGCCCGCGCGTGGCCGCCCGCGGTGAACCGGAAGGTGAACGTGCCCTGCGCCGCGTCGGCGGGGGGCGACGCGGCCAGGACGAGGAAGGCTGCGAGGGGAGCGGCAGCGCGGTGTGCAAGACGCATGAGGTGGGCCCCGTTCCGTGAGTGATCCTCAGTTGAGCGCATGATCACCGGTATGCCGGGGGCCGAACACCACCGCTCCCTCCAAGAGATGATTCCGGTGGGCCATCCGGCGCCCGCCCGAGCGGCCCGTGCCGCCCTGACCGGCCGATGGCCGGCGGTGGGCGCGCGTGGCGCGAGGCGCACGACCCGCAGCACACAGCACGCAGCGCGCAGCGCGCGGCTCGCCGTACGACCGCGACGGTCTGCGTGCCGCGTGTCCGGTGCGTTACGGTCCGTTACCTGATCTCCGTGTCACGCGGACGTCCGACCAGCCTCCCGGAGACCACCGTGTCCCAAGTCCCCCGCCCCGCTCGCGCCCGGCGACGCCGCGTGGCCGCCGTGGCGCTGGCCTTGCTGGGCCTGCTGCTCGCCCCGGCCGCCCTGCCCTCCGCCGCGTCGCCCCGCTCGCCGTCCGGTACGGGTCCCGCGCCCGCCGCAACCCGGGTGGCGGCCGGCGGCACCGCGGCGCTGGCCGGGTACGCGATCCGGTCGACGGCCGAGGTCCCCGACACGGCGGCCGCCGTGTCCACACCCGGCTACGCGACGGCCGGGTGGCACCGGGCCGGGCCCCGTTCCACGGTGCTCGCCGCCCTGGTCGCCGACGGCACGCACCCGGACCCGTTCTACTCCACGGACCAGCAGCGCATCCCGCGCGGCGATTTCTCCGTGCCGTGGTGGTTCCGCAGCGACTTCACGCTTCCCGACACCTCGGAGCGCACGTCACTGGACTTCAGCGGGGTGGTCTCCGCGGCGGACGTGTACGTCAACGGCCGGCAGGTCGCCTCCGCGGCCGACGTGGCCGGTGTGTACACGCGGCACGAGCTCGACATCACCGCGCTCGTGCGGGCCGGCACGAACACGGTCGCCTTCCGGGTGCGGCCCAACGATCCGCGCAAACACCTCACGCTGGGCTGGCTGGACTGGCTGCAGCCCCCGCCCGACGCCAACATGGGTCTCGTCCGTGATGTCCTGGTCCGCCGCCGGGGACCGGTTTCGCTGCACGACGCCCATGTGGTGACGCGCCTGGAGCTCCCGACGCCATCCCCCACCGCCACCGTCGCCGCGGCCTCGGCCGAGCTGACCGTGAAGGCGCAGGTCCGCAACGACTCCCAGGAGAGCGCCACCACCATCGTCACCGCCACCGTCAGCGGCACCGGGATCGTGCTGCGCGAGGATGTCGTCCTGCGCGCCGGTGAGGTCCGTACGCTCATCTTCTCCCCGGACCGGCACCCTCAACTACGTCTGGCACAGCCCGCGTTGTGGTGGCCGGCCGGCATGGGAGCCCAGAACCTGTACGGGCTCGACCTGACGGCGACGGTGGCCGGCAGCCGCTCGGACTCGGTCCGCCACACCTTCGGGATCCGCGAGGTGAAGGCACCTCTCAACTCCGCCGGAGCCCGCCAGTACTCGGTCAACGGCCGCCCCCTCCTGATCCGTGGCGCGGGCTGGTCGGCCGACGAGCTGCTGCGCTGGGACACCACCGCCGCGGAGGACCGGATCAGGGCAGCGCTCGACGCGGGCCTCAACACGCTCCGGCTCGAAGGCCACCTCGAGCCGGACGAGTTCTTCGACCTCGCCGACCGGCACGGAATCCTCACCCTGCCCGGTTGGGAGTGCTGCAACAAGTGGGAGGGGCCGGTCAACCCCTCCGGTTCGGGCGAGAAATGGGGCGCCGCCGACCGTCTCACCGCCCGGGCGTCCATGGCGGCCGAGGCCGCCCGGCTGCGCAGCCACCCCAGCGTCCTGTCCTTCCTCATCGGCAGCGACTTCGCACCCGACGCGGCGACCGAACGGGACTACCTTGACGCCCTGCACGCCGCCGACTGGCCCACCCCGGTGATCCCCGCCGCCGCCGACGTCACCACGGCCCTGAGCGGCCCCTCCGGCATGCGGATGCCCGGACCCTACGACTGGGTCCCGCCCTCGTACTGGTACGACAAGCGCGAGGGCGGCGCGACGGGATTCAACTCCGAGACGAGCGCCGGACCCTCCGTCCCGACCCTGGACACGCTGCGCCGCATGCTCTCTCCGGCGGAACTCGAAACCCTCTGGAAGTCGCCGTCCGCCCCCCAGTACCACCGCTCCCCCTCCCCCACCTACAACACGCTCAAGCTGTTCAACGACGCCCTCGCCCGCCGCTACGGCGCTCCGCACGGTCTGGGGGACTACGTCGCCAAGGCCCAGCTCAGCCAGTACGAGAACGTCCGGGCGCAGTTCGAGGCGTACGCCCGCAACGCCACGGACGCGAGCGCCCCCTCGACCGGGGTCATCTACTGGATGTTCAACAGCGGCTGGACCTCACTGCACTGGCAGCTCATCGACCGCTACCTCGACCGGGGCGGCGCCTACTACGGCGCGAAGAAGGCCAACGAGCCCCTGCACATCCAGTACTCCTACGACGACCGGACGGTGGCCGTCATCAACCGGCGGCCGGCGGCCGTGTCCGGGCTCACCGCCCGGGTCACCCTCTTCGGCACCGACGGGACCTCCCGCTACGACCGCACCGTACGCGGGCTGCAGGTCGGCGGTGACGGGGCGAGGACCACCGCGCTGACCGTTCCGGCCCTCGCGGAGGGCCAAGACCTCCCTGACTCCACGTACCTCGCCCGGCTGACGCTCACCGACGGCGCCGGGCGCGAGGTCAGCCGCAACGTCTACTGGCTCTCCACCCGACCGGACGTCCTCGACTACGGCTCCAGCGACTGGTACCACACCCCGGTCACGGCCCATGGCGATCTGACCGGGCTGAAGTCCCTGGCGGCCGCCACCGTGACGGCGACCGCACGCACCACGCAGCACGCGGGTGGACGCTCCACCACCACGGTCACCGTCCGCAACACGGGCAGCGGCAACACGCCCGCGCTGCTTACCGATGTCCGGCTGGTCGACGGCCTGGACGCACCCGTGCTGCCGGTCCGGTGGGACGACAACCAGATCAGTCTCTGGCCCGGTGAGAGTGCCGTCCTGACCGCCGAGTACCGGGCGGCGGACGTCAGGGGTGACGCGCCCCGCATCCGGATCTCGGGGTGGAACACGCCCACCACGCACATCACCCCGGACCCTTCCTGAATGCGCGCGCCTCACAGGTCCCGCAGGGCGGGCAGCGGAACTGCGCGGCCCCCGCCCGACGTCGTGTCGGGCGGGGGCCGCGCGCGTGCCCGGATGCCGCGGGTGCCGGAGCGTGCCTACACGAAGGGCCCGCCGAGCCGGCCGGTGGCTCCGTAGTACTTGGAGATCTGGACGCGGTAGTCCGGGTCGGCCAGGTGGTTCTCGCGGTGGAATTCCGGGGCCGCCTTGATCTGCTCCTTGGTGCGGTCCACGTGCACCGTGTGCGTCTCCCGGTCGATGCCGGTCACCGTCCCGGCCGGGATCAGCACCTCCTTGCCGAAGATCCAGACTCCCGTGTCGACGACCAGGTACGCGTCCGAGACCTCCGCCGAGTGCTTGTCGACCTTGCCGATGCTCCCGTCGGCCGCCTCCACCTTGAATCCGGTGAGGTCCTCCCCGGTCGGGTGGACGATTCCGGACCGGTAGGCCCACATGTCGTCGTGCATGATCAAACCACTCCTCACGTCAGACGTCGTTGCGCCGGATCTCGCTCGGTCGCTTCGCCCACCGCCTGCCCCGCGGCCCGGACCTCATGCGCCGAGGACACGCGGAAGCCGCAGTACGGCGTCCAGCAGTCCCGGGGTGGCCGGTACGAGGTGCAGCCGCCAGGCTGCGGCGAGTGCGGCGCGGGCCGCGCCCGCCCGGAGCGGCAGCGTGCGCGAGCGCAGGAGGCCGGCGACCGCGGCCGTGTCCAGGACCGGGTCGGCCACCGGATTGGCGGTCCGGCGAAGATCCGGCGCTGCTCGTCGGCGGCCCCTTCCTTGAACAGGAACGCCGGCCTCAACCGGACCACCCGCATGCCGGGATGCGCGAGCTGGAAGCCGTCGAGACAGCGCTCCGTTTAGGCCTTCTCCCCCGTGTAGGCGGCGCCCGGCCAGCCGTGGGTGGGCCAGGACTCGTCGGCGGGGCGTCCGTCGGCGGGGCCCGGTGAGTACGCGGCGACGGACGAGGCGTGTACCAGGGCGCGCACCCGGCCCGCTCGGACGCCTCGAGGACACCGATGCTGCCCGGCACGTTGGTGCGCCAGGTGACGACGGGGTCGTGGGTCGGCTGGAACCGCCGGGCGAGGTGCACGACGGCGTCCGCTCCCGCGAACACCTCCGCCAGGTCGGCGCGACCGGGGTCGATGTCCACGTCGGCCCAGCGGACTTCGGGGATCCGAAGGCCGGGGCGGCGGCGGGCGACACCGAGCACGTCGGTGACCGTGCGTTCGGCGGCCAGGGCCTTCACGACGCTGGTGCCCACATTGCCGGTGGCACCGGTGACCACGACCCTCATCAGGCCCACCTCGTCCGGTGGGATCGGCCGGGCCGCGATGCCCGGCCGGGGCGGCCCCGGCCGGAGTGAGCAGGCTCGTCCGCGGCCATGGGCGTGGGCGTGAAGGTGCGCCGTGCGGCCTCCTCGCGCAGTTCCTCCAGTACGGCTGCCTGATCCCGGGCGCGGGACAGGAGCCGGTCGACGGCGGCCCGCTCGAGGTGGCTGTGGGTTTCGGCGATGACGGCGAGCGATTTCCAGATCGCTTCCTTGCCCTCCACGCCGATCCGCATGGCTTCCAGTTCGAGGACGTCGCTGAGGGGGGAGCGGCTCACCAGACGACCGTTGAGTTTGACCCGGCCGACCTTTTCGGCGAGGCGGCCGACGACCACCCGGGACCACTGCGCGGGGATGTCGAGGGCGGTCATGACCTCGCGCAGGCTCTCCCGGTCGGCGGAGATGTCCTCGGCGAGCTCGGCCAGGGGAGGCCCGGCCGGTGTACCGCGGTGGGTTCGGGCCATGCGGCGGATGAGTGCCACACCGCTGCTGGCGCCCGCGAGGTGGTCGTTGAGGTAGATCGCGAGGAGGCGCTGGGTGCGGGGCGGAGCGGAGGAAGGGGATGGCGAGCTGCTGTGGTGAGCGTTCATGGCGCTGTTCCGATCCTGTGGACGTCCCGGCTGCCGCCACGGACCCACGGAGCCGTTCACAGATCGTGCGCCCGTCTTCGACCCGCGGTGCTCGCGTGGGACAGATGGGTGGCTCTTGGCGTCTGACCGGCCTCCCGGCCTTCAAACCTCCCTCTTCCACACCTCCCTCTTCCACACCTCCGTCCGCGCGCCGACGGGCCCCGCCCGGTACGTACGCCCCTCCGTCCGAGTGCCCGGCGCCGCATCCGCTCCCGGTGCCGGGATCACACCCCGGCGGGTGCCGGACGGGCGGAGCCTCTCCCAGGACCAACGCCGGGCCTGCGTTTGGCCGGTGTCGCGCCGGGCAGCCGCGTGGCAGAGGCCGGTGAGGCCCGGATGGAGGCGAGCCATGTCGAACAGCATGCTCATCACCGTGATCGTCATCGCGGCGGTCGTGGTCATCGCACTTTGCGTGGGGCTGTGGATGATGTCCCGCCGACGCCACTTGCAGCAGCGTTTCGGGCCCGAGTACGAACGCACCGTGGAGGCCGAGGGCGGCCGCATGGCCGCGGAGCGCGAGCTGCGGGCCCGCGAGGAACGCCACTCGGAATTCGAGCTCAAGGAGCTCCCGTCGGAGCGGCGCCACCAGTACGCGCAGGAGTGGAGCGGAGTCCAGGAGCGATTCGTGGACCGGCCTGAGGGCTCCGTCGGCGAGGCCGACGAGCTGGTCATCCGGCTGATGCGCGAGCGCGGATACCCCACGGAGGGGTTCAACCGCCAGGTGCGTGATCTCTCTGTGGAGCACGGACAGACCTTGGAGCACTATCGCGCCGCGCACGACGTCAAGGAGCGCAGCGGTGCGGGACGGACGACGACGGAGGAACTCCGCGGAGCGATGGTGCACTACCGCGCGCTCTTCGAGGAGTTGCTCAGTGACCAGAGGAGTCGGTGAACATGCGCAACCGATCGGACAGGGAAGAGGACCGGGCCGCCGGCGTCGAGCTGACGACCGAGGACATTGCGAACCCCGGGACGGCGACCACCACCCAGGACCCGCGGCTGGACGACGGCCGACTGGACGATGAACGGCGCGTGCCCACGTACCCGGGGGAGGCGACGGCGGACACCCGGTACGGGGACGACGGTTCCGCCACGGAGGAGGCAGGCACGGGCCACGAGGACCGGCAGCCCTCGGCGGCGGACGAACCGCTGCTCGGCGGTGAGGAGGCGGAGCGCTACCGCACGACGTGGAGCGAGATCCAGGGGCGGTTCGTGGATGACCCGCAGGACGCGGTCAAGTCGGCGGACGCGCTGGTGGCCGAGGTGATGCAGGCGCTCGCCCAGACGTTCTCCACGCGCAAGCAGGGCCTGGAGGGCCAGTGGGACCAGGGCGAACAGGTCGCCACGGAGGAGCTGCGGCTGGCGCTCCAGCAGTACCGCTCCTTCTTCAACCGGCTGCTCAACACCTGAGAACACATCCCGAAACCCGACGCGGCCGCGGCGCGCCGGACCCGCTGTTACGGGTCCGGCGCGCCGCCGTCGGAGGAGGCCGGTGCGGAAGCCGGGTATGCGGCGGCCCGGGGCGGGCATGCGCTCCTACAGAGGTAAGAGCGTCCACTTCACCCGGAGCCTGCGATGACTCCCGCGTCCCATGAACCCCAGCGACACCTCGACCTCCCTGACGACGTCACCGACACCAGCTCGGCCCCGCCCGTGCCTCGGCTGCCGCACCTCAGCGGCAGTGGCGGCTGGGGCTGGATCCTCGTCCGGCACATCGCACGTGAGGTCAGTGCCGTGCCCACGCCCGCCGGTGGGAAACGCGTCCACGTGTGCATGCCCGTCGACGGGTGACACCGCCGCCATCCGTGCGGAGGTCCTCCGGGAGCCGCGGGAATGCGCCGGAGGGAGGTGGGTAGGCGCGAATCGAGCCGGCGGCAGTCAGAGGTAATCGCCAGCCACGACCGGCAGACCACACCATCTACGACCCTTGTGGAGGAGAACACCATGGGACACGGCGGTGACGTCATCGCAGAGCTGACCACCGACCACCAGGAGGTGGAGGATTTCTTCAAGAACATCCAGGCGCTGCCCTCCGGGGACCCCCGCAGGAAGCGGTACGCGGACAAGCTGACCATCGAACTGGTCCGGCACTCCGTGGCCGAGGAGGAGTACCTGTACCCGGCGGTGCGCGAGCACCTGCCCGACGGGGACGCCATCGCGGACAAGGAGCTGGAGGACCACGCGGCGGCCGAGCGGATCATGAAGGACCTCGAAGGGTGCGACGCCGCTGACCCCCGGTTCGACGGACTGGTCGACAAGCTGATGACCGAAATCCGCGAGCACATCGCCGACGAGGAGGGCAGCCTCTTCCCGCGGCTGCGCGCCCAGTGCTCGGCGGACGTGCTGGGCGAGCTCGGCGACAAGGTCCGTTCCGCCAAGAAGACCGCACCGACCCGCCCGCACCCGTCCGCCCCGGACAAGCCGCCGGCCAACAAACTGCTCGCACCCGGAGTCGGCCTCGTCGACCGCCTCCGCGACGCGATGAGCGGGCGCGGCAAGGATTCCTGACACTTCTGAGCCGCGCCTGCCTCAGCCGGCCCGCCGTGGCCCCCGCGGCCCCCGGTTCCCCCAGTGGCTTCGGCCGGCCTCACGTGCCGGCGCGTTGTTCCGGTTCCGCCGGAAGGTGGATGTCCAGGACGCACACGTCGTCCTGCCCGGCAGGATGCAGGGCCGCCAGGAGCCGGGGCAGGAGGTCGGGAGATCCCCCGCCCATGGCCCCGGCGGCCGCCTCGGCGAGCCGGCCGAGACCGCAGTCCATGTCCTCCCCGGGTACTTCGATGAGCCCGTCGGTGTACAGGAGGAGATGATCGCCGGGCTCCAGGTCCAGCGTCACCTCCGCGTACACGGAGTCGAAGGACGCCCCGAGGAGGTTGCCCTCCGGCAGGGGGAGGAAGCGAGCCACTCCCCCGCGGACCAGCAGGGGCGGCAGATGCCCGGCCCGCACCCACGCGAGACGCCGCTCCACCGGGCTGTAGCGCGCCATGATCATGGTGGCCGTGGTGGCGGACGGGGTGGTGGCCGTGTGCAGGAGGAGAGTGTTGAGCCGGCCCATGGCATCGGGCAGCGCAGAGCCGGTGATGATCATGCCCTTGGCGGTGAACCGCAGCTGGGCCATGGTCCCGACGGCATCCAGGCCATGGCCCGCGACGTCCCCGACCACGAAGAGGGCGCTCTTGTCGGGCAGTTCGATGGCGCTGTACCAGTCACCGCCTACGTTCACTCCGGTGTCCGAGGGCACGTAGGCGATGTCGACGCGCAGACCCACCAGCTCGATCGACTGTTCCGGAATGGGCAGCAGAGCATGCTGGAGGCGTGCGGCGATGGCCCGTTCGGCCTGGAGCACGCCCCGTTGGACGAGCACGGCCCGTTCGCTCTCGATCAGGGCCAGCTCGGTGTCCCGTTGGGGGGTGAGGTCCTGGAAGAAGCCGTGCACCTCGACGGGGGTCCCGTAGGCGTCCGTCTCGGCCTCGGCGACGATGCGCAGGTGCCGGACCCCGTCGGCGATGCTGATGCGGAAGGACTGGTCGATCGGCGTACCGTCTCCCAGCAGCCGCTGAACGGCGTCGGCGAGAGCGGGCAGGTCGTCCGGAACGAGGTGCTGCGGGAGCTCCTCCAGCCTCATGGGCCCCTGGTCGGGCGGGCGGTCGAAGATCGCGTACACCTGGTCGGACCAGTTGACCGTGTCGGTGGTCAGATTCCAGTCGGCCCAGCCGAGGTTGCCCAGGCGCTGCATGGTGGCCAGCCGGCGGATCTCGCGTGCGGTGGTGTCGTGGCGGATCCACGAGACCATGAGCCGGCCGGCCAGCCGCGTGGCGCGCACGGAGTAGACGGACGTCTCGGGGATCCCCGCCGTCACCTCCTGGTACGAGAACGGCTCGCCCTCGTAGGTGGCTCCGGTGTCCAGGGCGTCGAGGTAGCCCTGCCACAAGGGTGTTCCGGCCACGGTCGGATAGGTCTCCAGGATCCTCCGGCCCACCAGTTCCCTGCCTTGGCGGCCCGCCACGTCCACCGAGTCCGGAGCGGCCGCCTCGATGCGGTAGTCCTCCACCTCGCCGCTCGGCGCACGCAGGGGCGTGAGAAGGATCGCCGCACCGGACACCGTATCGAGGATCCTCTGGACGGCGGCAACCTCCGGGTCCGCCGGCCGGGCAGGGCGGTGCTCGAGGACGCGCAGGGGGCCGCCGCACAGGCGAACGGCCTGTTGCAGCAGGGCCCGGTCGTCGCTGCCGAAGGGGGTGGCGACCTTCCGGAAGAATCCGACGGCGCAGGTGACCGTCTCCTCGCCCGGTACGGGGATCCACGCGCGGGTCGGCCATCGCCCGGGCGACCCGATGAGCCGGTACTTCTCGGGGTCCCGCTCCGGATCGTCCAGCCATCGCGGCTCACCGGAGGTGATCGCCTCCAGCGCGGCGACGCCGGCCGACGGCGGGATGTCCCGCCACTGCGCGGCCAGTACCTCATCGATCCCGGAACGGCCGATGAGCTCCAGCCCCCCGGCCCCGTCCAAGGTGTAGATCATCACGCCGTCCACGCCGAGGGGAAGGCGCAGCGCCCCGTGCAGGACCTCCGCGGCATCGCCCGTGCTGCGGGCGTCCGCCAGCGCGGCGGCCAGGCCTGCCAGGAGCACACGCGAGCCGGCGGCATCGCGGTCGCTGGTGAGGCAGCGGTCCGACCTGAAGACGGACCGGGGGCGGTCCGGGGCCGCAGCGGTGCTCGTCGTGCCGGGGGCCACGGGCTGCGGAGGCGGTGCGGCGGTCCGGGACCGGATCCCGCCGAGGGTGATCCAGCACTCCTCCATCAGGGTTCTGCGCCGGCGCCCGGCGTGTTCTACGAGCAGCTCGTACGCCTCATCGGCCGACACGCCCTCCCGGGCCATCAGCACGCCCTTCGCCCGCTCCAGTACCGCCGCGCCGGAGGCAAGGCCTTCCAGGTCCGCCACCTCGGTCCGGAGCCTGGCCACGACCTTGGCCAGGGCGAGTACCTCGGGCGACGCACCGTCGCCCGAAGCCGTCGGATCCGTCTGCACCCTTCGAGCATGGCACGGTCGCGCACTGCGGGTAATGGGCCGCCGTGCAACCGGTCGCGGGCAACGCTCGGACCGGGGTTTCCCGGCGGCATGCGGATCGGCTACGGAGTGCCACCGCGCGGCTGCGGGTGGGAACGGGCGGGACGGCCGGTGGGCCGGCGTCCGGGCGGCTCCGGGCGGCTCCGGGCGGCTCCGGGCATCAGCCTTTGTCGCTACTCCCCCTCCCGCTCACGGTCCCGCTCGGCCCTTCGCTTCGTTCCAGGTCCTCCAGCCTCCGGGCGGCCTTCTCCGCTGCCCGTACGGCCCCGGCATGAGCCTGCTCGGCCTGTCGGTGCAGCTGCTTGGCCTCCTGCGCCTCTCGCCGGGCCGCTTCGGCCCGTTGCCGCAGGGCGGCGAGTTCGTCGCTCAGGCCGGCCGCGTCGTCCTCGGCCCGGTCCCGGGCGGCCGTCGCCTCCGCCAGGAGCTCCTCGGCCCGTTGCAGTGCTGCCGATGCCTCCGCAGCCTGTTCCCGTACGGCGGCCGTCCGGGCACGGCGCTTCTCGGCGGCCCGTCCTGCCCGCCGGGACCCGGTTTCCTCGTTGCGGGCGGCCGAGGCCCCGGCGGGATCGGCAGGCGGGGGTGCGGCGCCCGGAGCGGGCTCCAGCCCTTCGAACCCCACCGCCACGGCCGGCGCCTTCGCCAGGCAGCCGGACGCCCATCGGCGGGCGGCCTCCTCATCGGCCAGCAACCCGTGGAAGATCTCTCCGACCTCGCGCAGCACCGTCTCCCTGAGCTGCTCCCCCGCCCCGGCCGCCAGCTGTCCGGCCTCCACGGCCAGCGCGCCGATCACCCGGTGCTGCTCCTGCGACAGCGCACGCATCCGCTCGCCGTCGAGCTCCCGGTACGAACGGCGCAGCTCGGCGCCGAGGCGCAGCAGTGCCTCGGCCTGGTCCGGATGGGTGCGGGCGAGCAGGTTCACCGCCCATACGGCCAGGGTCGGCTTGCGCAGTCCGCCGATCGCGGCCGCGGCGGCGGTGTCCTTCTTCCGGCGGGCCCGGGCCACGGCGGCGGCGCGGGCGGCGGTGAAGTCCGCCGGCTTCAGCCCGTACAGCTCGAAGGTCGCCGCCTCCACGTCCACGTCGTCCACGTCCGCGTTCATACCGGCCACCCTGCCCCGCGCCGTGGCTCCGGCCCACGCCGCCACGTCGCTTCCTGTGCATGTTTACGCACGGACGGAGCGTTGGACAGCGCGGTGGACGGACCTGCGAACGCCGGCGCGGGACCCGCGGAAGGCAGACGCGGACTGCAGGGATACGCTCGCGCACGTGATCTTCCAGGGAACAGCCGCCGGGGCCGACGGCCCGCCGACCACGGCCCGGTTGCGGGCGGTACTGAACCGTGCCGCACGCGTCGTGATCGTCGAGGGGCAGGTCCCGTCCGACGAGGACGACTCCACCGGCGCACCGCGGATCGACGTGACCGGTGCCGACCTGGCGGACCTGGCCGAGCTCCTGGCCATCGTGGACGGCGGGACCGGCGACCGGTGCCGTTGCAACGGCTGGCCGACGATCATGGTTCACGACGCGTACGGCGAACTCATCGCCCGCTGGACCCTGCACCACCAGACCGGGATCCGCGGGCTCGGTGATGGTGACGCCGACCTGCGTGACGGTCCGGCGCTCACTGCGTGGCTGGCTGAGCACGGCCTGACCGGATCGAGGGAGGCTCAGGCCGAGCTGGCGGCCGAGGAGGCCGTTGCCGAGCGGCGGCGGGCGCGCTGGGTACGGTCCGCGCCGCCCGGACTGACCGAGGCCGCCGAGGCCGTGGCGCAGCCGCCCGGGCGCGATGCTGAAGCGTGGTCACGTGACCTGCGGGACGCCGAGGACCGACTCGCCGCTCTCACCCGGCGCCTCCACCCCGACGGGATCGAGCGGATCCGCGCCCTGCTGGCATGGGCCGGGATCTCCGCCAGGGAGCCCACCGGCGGCCTGATGTGGTACGACCGGGCGGTGGAGCTCCAGCTTCTGGCCGAACCTTCCGGCCTCATTTTCGCGGCGTGCGCGGCACAGCCTCCGACTCCGGCTCAACTCGACGGAGCAGCGGGGCTGTTCGGCTCGCTCGAGTGGACCGGAGCACACGGCAGGCACCTGCCCGAGCCGCTGAAGTCACTGCTGATCGCCCACATCGAGGCACACGGAACCGAACCCATGAGGTTCCGGATGCGGCACGGCTACTACGGGGCCGAACGCACGGTCTGACCACACTGGAGCACGACGCCGACGGTGACGTGATCGGGATGGCATTCGGTCCCACAGCGGCCGCGTCGGAAACTACGTCGCCGATCCGGCCGCCCGTACGGTTCACATCTCGTGGGTCACGATCTGGGTGACGACCCAGATGGCCCAGGCCAGGGGGATGAGGGCCACGTATGACAGCGGCCGCCTGAGGACCGGCGGGCCCGTGTCGAGGTGGGCGCGTCCGGGGAGGGGCGCCGACGGAGGAAGCTTGCTGTACTTCAGGTAGGCCGTCAGATTCCATACGAGCGTGAACGGGTTGAGGATCACCAGGGAGAGCGGTCCCCACCACCCCAGGAACAGGGTCCGGAAGGTCATCTGCCGGACGACCGCTATGCCACAGGCACGGCAGAACGGTCCGTCCAGGTGCTCGAACTTCATCATGATGAGAATGCCCATGTGGGCGCGGACCTTGAAGTTCACGGCGATCTGGGCACCGCAGGCCCGGCACGGGGGCGACGCCTGGCCGGCGGCGGGGGCCGGGCCGGCGTATGCGCTCGGCGCATGTCCGCCGGGGGCCGGGGCGTAGGCGGCCTCTCCGCCTCCGCCCGCGTTGTGGCTGTAGGGGTTGCCCGGAACGGGGGTGTGGCCGCCAGGGTGGTGCGGTGTCGTCATGAGGGGTTCTCCACAAGCTTGTGCGTGTTGACGTCAGTCCATACGGCCCGTCAGAAGGCCGAGTGCATGGACCGGGTGTGCTCCGGGGCGCGACTGAGCCGCTCACCCGAGTCGATCTGACGCGAAGTCACGGGGAGCATCGTGCTCGTGGCCGGCACGGTGCTGATGCGCGTCCGGGAGTTCGCCCTTCACCGGGTAGGCATGCAGGGGTTGTGTCTGAGGTGCTTCCTGCCCAGGAGGTTGATCGTTTCCGGGGCGGAGCCTACCAGGCGGAACCCTGCGGGAGCGATCAAGGTATTTGCACATGCGCATCCGGGATGACCGGGTGGGTGGTGTCCTCCGAAGGCTGCGGCAAGTGGCCCTGTACGGACTCCTGACAGGGCACGCGGGGCCGCTGTCGGCGCCGTACAGGCCGACGGCCACGACGGGTGTCCGTCACCGAAGTCCGCTACCGTCGCGCCCTGCAGGGGCACGGACCGGACGGTGGTTCCGCGGTCAGGCGGGCTGCCACAGCTCGACCCGGTTGCCCTCGGGGTCGGTGACCCAGCCGAAGCGACCCACACCTTCCATGTCCTGTGTTTCGTCCGCCACGTCCGCCCCCGCGGCCCGCAACTGCACGAGCATCGCGTCGAGGTCGCGGACCCGGAAGTTGAGCATGGTGCGCTGGGTGCGGGACCCGAAGTAGTCGGTCTCGGGCTCGAACGTCGCGAACACCGTCGGCCCGGCGCCCTGCTGCCAGAGGCCATGCTCATCTGCGTCCAGCCCCAGGCAGTCGCGGTACCACGCGCTCAGGGCCGCCGGGTCGGAGGCCCGCAGGAAGTATCCGCCGATTCCAAGCACACGTTCCATGCCACCATCCTGCCAGGACGGCGAACGGCCGAGGCTGCACCACACCAACGCGGCTCGCCACGGGGAGCGCCCGAAGCCCGGCCCCGCGACGGGTCGTCGGGGCCGGGCCCGGCCCGGTGCGTGCCCGGGCGCGGATGCGCGAGGCGTACCGCCGCTCAGCCCGCACGAACCATCAGCGGGTTCGGTTCGCGGACCGCCCGTGGACGCCCCCCGTGCTCGCCCTCCGACGGCTCTCGCTCGCGCCGGCTCCGGGTGACCGGTGGATCACACCTTCACGTAGAGGTCGTACAGACCGCCCGCGTTGCGGACGCACTTGGCCTTGCCCGCATAGGAGTCCCGGAGCGAGTAGCACTCCGCCTTGGAGAACTCGCCTATGTGCTCCCAGGCCGGGGCGGCCGCCGGGAGTGCCAGGGCCGCGGGCGTGGCGGCGGCGGCCGCCGTGTCCGCAGTGGTGGCGGCCGAGGCCCCCACCGTGGCCATCATGACGACGGCCGCGCCGGCGGCGAGCGTGGTCAGAGCCCGTTTCACTGTCGTGCGCATGGTTTCTGCCTTTCCATGAGTCTGCTGAGGCCGTTCCCCCGATAGCGGACGCTCAGCGGTAAGTGACGCTCTGGCGAACATGATTCGCTCCGGCCCGCAGGGAATTCGACTCGTTTCGGTCTGACCCGAACCGAGCGCAGCGGGAAGCATTCGGCCCAGGCGGGTGAGGAGGCCGGTGTGTTGCGACTGCACTTCACCGCGGAGGACCTGGCTCGGGTGAAGGTCGAAGTGCTCGGTCCGCTCGCGGAGACCTCGCTCGGCCTGTGGAACCTCCAGCGGCGTGACGGCAGAGTCCTGTTCGGCGGCTGGCGTGCGCGTACGGGCCCGCTCGTCACCGGCGACGGACCGCACGCCGCGCAGTTCCTCGGCTCACCGGCCGGCGGGCTGGTGGACCTGTTCACCCTGGTGGGGACTGCGGGCTGCATGGACGAGGGGCTGGAGCGGTTGGTCAGTGCGCCCGAGGGCCGGCTGCGCGAGGAGTTCGGCGTGTGCGCCGGTGCGGGCAGGCGGCGGGCTCGGTGGCTGGCCGGGGTGATGGCGGCCGACCGGCAGTCCGTGGGGCGGCTCGCGGGGGCGCTGCGGGACTGCCACCGGGTGGGGGTCGCCTCGTACTGGGGCCGCATCCACCAGCACCTGGACGGCGACGTGGCACGCAGGGGGCGCCTCATGGCCCGGGGCGGAGTGGCGGCGCTGCTGGACGGCATGGGCCCGATGGTCCGGTGGAGGCCGCCGGTGCTGGAGATCCCCGGCTATCGCCCGTTCGTCCACCCGGTCGCCGACTTCCACCTGGCCGGGCGGCCACTGATCCTGGCGCCGTCGGTGTTCTGCGGGCCGGTACCCCAGCTGTTCGCCGGTTCCGGGGCCGACGGCGTGGTCATGGTCTATCCGGCCCTGCACGATCCGGTCGACGCGGCCGCTCTGTGGGCTCCCCCGGCTGACGCACGCCGGGTCGATGCTCCGGTGCCACCGGCTCTGTCCGCGCTCCTCGGACGTACCCGGGCGGTCGTCCTGTGCGTGATCGCCGACCATCCCGCGTCCACCACGACGCAGCTCGCCCGGCGGGCAGGCATCTCGCCGGCGAGCGCCAGCGAGCACGCCACCACGCTGCGCGCCGCCGGACTGACCGCCCTCGCCCGGGAGCGGAAGGCTGCCCTCCATACCCTGACCCACCTCGGCCTCACCTTGCTCAACAGCACCGGTTGTGCGGGTCGGCGGTGGCCGGTTTGAGGCTGGACAGCCGACAGGAGCGGCCGGAGCATGGCGCGCAGGTGCGATGACTTTCCCAGGGGGAGGACCGTC
Source organism: Streptomyces sp. NBC_01232 (assembly GCF_035989885.1). Lineage (GTDB taxonomy): Bacteria > Actinomycetota > Actinomycetes > Streptomycetales > Streptomycetaceae > Streptomyces. Next base: position 8,404,046 of record NZ_CP108518.1, on the reverse strand, counting down.
AGGATGAGCCGGAACGATGGGGAACCAGGCGGGGGACGGCCGTGGGAGCGGGCTCGCGCGAACGGCAACCCCGGATCGGGGGGACCGGGCGGAACCGGAGGTCCGGGTGAACCGAGGGGACTGTCCCACGAGGCGATTCCACCCGGCGCACGGATGCCGGGCGCCGTCAGGAACCTCCGGATTCTCCTGATGGTCCTGGGCGGCCTTCAGGCCGTCCTCGGGCTCGCTCTGGTGACCAACAGCGTGGCCGTCGCCACTGCCGTCTGGGGCGAGGCCGACGCCTCGACGCCGTGTTGCAGCACGCCGGGCGAGGCGAACTCCGGCAAGGTCGTCTTCGCCGGGTTGCTCGTGCTCGCGGTGGCCGCGTGGGGTGTCACGACCGCCCTCAAGTTCCCCAGCCGCCATCAGAATCTGCGGGTTTCCGCCTTCGTCTACGGCTGGACGGCTCTCCCCTTCAGCTGGGCGTTCTTCCAGGTGATGCCCATTCTGGGAGTGATCTGGCTCGTGCCGGCCATCCTGGCGATCGTCCGCCCCAACCAGCCGGAGAGCCGCGCCTGGTTCAGCCATCAGCCCGTCTGACGGGGCGGAGGACCTGCTCCGGCCGACCGGCCGGCCCACGGACCCGCCGGCTGACCCACCGCGCCGACGGACCGACTGGACGCCTGGCTCACTGACCGGCTCGCCTCCCGGCCAAGCAGCGCGACGCAACACCGCGGCGACGGCGCGAAGTCGGGTTCCCGCCGGGAGGAACGATCCTCCGCGGGGCCTCACGGGTGACACCGGGCAGCGCCCGGCCCGGCATCCTGCCGGGTGGCCGTCCGCCTCACCACCATGTGCCCGTGATCCCATCCCACTTGATCGGTGCGCTCTCCGCGCTCGCCCTGCTCGCACCCGCCTCCGCGTACGCGGCATCCGCCCCCTTAGCGCCACCGGCTCCGGCCTTGGCCCCGGCCCGGTCGGGCGATTTCTTCGCCGACCTCCCCAAGGGCGGTGACCTGCACAACCATCTGTCCGGTGCGGTGACCACCGAGTTCCTGATCGAACTCGCCGCCGGGGACGGCCTGTGCATCACCACCGACACCACCACCGCCGTGCCCCCTCCGTGCGGGGCGGGCACCCGGCCCGCCGCCGACGCGGTCTCCGACGCGGCGTTCCGGCAGCAGGTCATCCGGGCCTGGTCGATGCAGGACTTTCCGGCCGACGGCAACGGCCACGACCACTTCTTCGCGACCTTCGGCAAGTTCGGCGAGGTGCCCTGGCGCCATCCCGGCCGGCTGCTCGCGGAGGTCGCGGGTTCCGCCGCCCGGCAGAACCAGTTCTATCTGGAGACCATGATCTCCCCGGCCTCCGGTCCGGCCCGTGAACTCGCCGACCGCGTCGGTTTCGACGCGGACCTCGACCGGATGCACGACAAGCTGCTGGCCGCCGGCGGTCTGGACGCGGTAGTCCGGCAGGCACGCGCCGACGCCGACAGCACCGACACCGAGTTCCGCGCCGCGGCGCACTGCGACACCCCGCAGCCCGATGCCGCGTGCTCCCTTCCGTACCGCTGGATCTCCCAAGTCGCCCGCGCCGGCACCCCGCAGCGGGTCTTCACCCAGATGGCCCTCGGCATGCGGCTGGCCGAACGCGACCCGCGCTTCGTCGCCGTCAACCTGGTGCAGCCGGAGGACGACCCGGTCGCCCTGCGCGACTACCGCCTGCACATGCGGATGCTGAACTACCTCAAGACCCAGTACCCGAAGGCGCACATCACCCTGCACGCGGGCGAGCTGGTGCCCGGCCTGGTCAAGCCGGAGGAGCTCACCTTCCACATCAGGGAGGCGGCGCAGACGGGCCGCGCGGAGCGGATCGGGCACGGCGTGTCCGTGCTGCACGAGGACCGCTGGGAGTCGCTCATGCGCTACATGGCCGAGCGGCGGATCGCGGTCGAGGTCCCCTTCCACAGCAACGAGCAGATCCTGCGGGTCTCCGGCGAGGCCCACCCCTTCGCCACCTACCGCCGCCACGGCGTCCCGGTCGTCCTGGCCACCGACGACCCGGGCGTGTCCCGGATCGAGATCACCGACGAGTACCGCCGGGCCGCCGAGATGTACGGGCTCGGCTACTCGGAGCTGAAGGACCTGGCCCGGGCCTCTCTGCAGCATTCGTTCCTGCCCGGCCGCGGCCTGTGGAACCATGACGTCCGCACCGGCTACCGGCCGGTCGGCGCGTGCGCCGGCGAGCGCCAGGGCGCCGAGCGTCCGGGCGAGCGGTGCGCCCGCTTCCTGAAGGCCAGCCCGAAGGCGCAGGTCGAGTGGCGGCAGGAGGCGGCCTTCCAGCGCTTCGAGGCCGCCCACGCCCGCACCACCCGCCCCGGCCCGCGCTGACCCTGGAGCCCGGGTAGACGCGGTCGGAGCGACGGCCCGGCCCGTGCCCCTCGCAGGGTGCGGGCCGGCCTCGTGTCCGGATGCCGCGCCGTGACGGATCGGGGCCGGAGGGCCGGACTGAGTACGGTGCACCCGCGATCTGAGTACGAGGACGCCTGCACGGGCCCGGCCGGTCGCGATGGTATGGAGGCATGAACGCATCAGCCCCCGTCCCCGCAGCTCCCCCGGCCACAGCCGCAGGCGCACCCGAGAAGGACCGGACACGGTTCCTGGCGGTCCTGTCCGCCGCCCTGTTCGTTCCGGCGGCCGTGCTGGCCGGCGTACTGACCCTCGCCTCCTACCGGGCGTCGCGCTGCCTGACGTACGGGGAGCAGTGCTCCCCCGGGCTGCCGGGGTGGGTGTTCTGGGCGGGTGCCGGTGTCGCCGCCGCAGGGCTCGTGGTGGCGCTGGCCGCGTCGGCCGCGCGGGTGCGGAAGGTGGCGTTCGCCGCTCAGGTCCTCGCCGAGTGCACGGCGCTGCTGGTCATCCTCAGCCACGCCTGAGCCGCGGGTGCGCAGGGTGTACCCGGCGTGACCCGGGTGGTCGATTCCCGGGTGCCGGATCGGTGGTGGGCGCGCACAGTGGGGTCCTGAGGGCGATACGACCGTCCTCGACGACAGTGCGGCGATGGCCTCAGGCACACCCGTGCACCTCGTACGGGCGGACTCGGGCAGTGGTTACCGGTCTCGTGCGCCGTGCCATGAAGCGCCCCGGCGCGGACGCGTGAGGATGCCCGCCATGACCCAGCCAGCCCAGCCCGCCCGGTCCGCCGACCTCTCCGGCCTCGCCGACGTCTCCGAGTCCGCCGGGTCCGCCTCGTCGGCCCAGCCGCGCCCGGCGGACCACGTCATCGTCATCTTCGGTGCCACGGGAGACCTGGCCCGGCGCAAACTGTTGCCCGGCCTGTTCCACCTCGCCAAGGCGGGGCTGATGCCGAAGCGCTACCGCATCGTGGGTTCCGCCCCGGCGGCCGAGGCCCTGAGCGACGAGGAGTTCCGCGCCCACGCGCGGCAGGCTGTGGCGGAGTTCGGTCGCTCCGGCCCCGAGGGCCCCGACTGGCAGGAGTTCGAGGCCGCCCTGTCCTTCGGCTCGGCCGACTCGAATGCGCCGGAGCCGCTGGTGGAGGCGGTGCGCCGGGCCGAGCAGGCCGTCGGAGGCACTCCGCGACGGCTCTTCCATCTCGCCGTACCGCCCGTCGCGTTCACCTCGATGGTCGATCTGCTCGGCGCCACGGACCTCGCGCAGGACGCCCGGGTCATCGTCGAGAAGCCGTTCGGGACCGACCTCGAGTCCGCCCGCGCGCTCAACGCAGCCATCCACGCCGTCTTCGACGAGTCCCGCGTGTTCCGCATCGACCATTTCCTGGGCAAGGAGGCGGTGGACAACATCCTCGCCCTCCGGTTCGCCAACGGTCTCTTCGAACCACTCTGGAACCGCGAGCACATCAGCCATGTGCAGATCGATGTGCCCGAGCAGATCGACATCCAGGGCCGCGCGCACTTCTTCGAAGGCACCGGCACCTTCCGCGACATGATCGTCACTCACCTGTTCCAGCTGCTCGGATTCGTCGCGATGGAACCACCGGTCGTCCTCGACGGCCAGTCGCTCAGGAACGAGCAGGTCAAGGTCTTCCGGAGCATGCGGCCGCTGGACCCGGCTCAGGTCGTGCGCGGGCAGTACACCGGCTACCGGGACCAGCCCGGCGTGGATCCGGCCTCGGACACGGAGACCTTCGTCGCGCTGCGCGTCGAGATCGACAACTGGCGTTGGGCAGGGGTCCCTTTCCTCCTGCGCTCGGGCAAGGCGCTGGCCGAGGGCCGGCACGTCGTCACCCTGGGCCTGCGCGAGCCCGTCCTCGGCATGTTCCCGCTGGACGCGCGGGCCGCTGCCGACGGCCGCGGCAACGAACTCGTCATCGACTTCGCCGATCCGGGCTCGATCACCGCCCGGTTCCTCGTCAAGAAGCCGGGACCCGCCATGCAGTTGGCGGAGGCCGACATGGTCTTCGGCTACCGGAGCTCCTTCACCGCCGACAACTCCCTGGAGGGCTACGAGCACCTCCTCCTGGAGGCCATGCTCGGTGACCAGTCCTTCTTCACCCGGTCCGACGGCATCGAGCGCCTCTGGGAGGTCGCGGCGCCGCTGCTCGAAGCACCCCGCCCCGTGGAGCCGTACGCCCCCGGCAGCTGGGGGCCGGACAGCATCGACGCGCTCGTCGCCCCCCACCGGTGGCACCTTCCCGACACACGCTGACGGGTCCGGAGCGAGGTGATCGCCGACGCGGGGAGTGCCGGGCGAGGGAACGCAGCTGCGTACGCCGGCGCGCGTGGCGGCCCGGTTGCTGTTCCGTCGCCGCCGCTGTGGGCGAGGGGGGCCACCTGCACGGCGGCCGTCGATCTGCTGCTGGCGGTAGCTCCCCGGGCCGGAGCCACGTACGAGCCGCCCGCCCACCGGCTGGCGGACGAAGCCGCCCGGGGCCCGGGATAGCCTGCGCCGATGATGCGCGCCTGGATCCTGCCGATACTGCTCGTCGCCAGCGGCTTGCTCGCCGCGGGTGCCCTCGTGGGCAAGGGGTCGCCCGGAGCCGGCGTTGCCCTCCTGCTCCTGCTCGTCCTGCTGGCGGGGCTGAACTCCCCCCTGGCGTTCCCGCGGTCGGTCGGCGCGGCCGAAGCACAGCGCCGCAGCGCGGCCGACGGGCGGCCGGTCGTCTACTGGCGTCCGGGCTGCGCGTACTGTCTGCGCCTGCGGATCCGGCTGGGCCGCGGCGCCCACCGGCTGCACTGGGTCGACATCTGGCGCGACCCGGCGGGCGCCGACGCGGTACGGGCGTTCAACGGGGGCGACGAAACCGTACCGACCGTCGTGGTGGCGGGCCGGCCGCACGTGAACCCCGACGTCGAATGGGTACGCACACAGGCGGCCGCCCGCCCACGGGATTGAGCGACTGATTCCCCATGATGGTCGTCGTGCAGCGGGCCATAGGCTGCGGCCCATGGAATCGTTGATCACTTGCCTCCGTGAGCAGGACGAAGCTGCCCGCTTTCTCGCCTGGCCGGGTGACTTCGACCTGGACCGAGGCGATCATGTCGAGGAAGTGCACCTCGCCTCGGGCTCCTCGCTCGAGGGGTTCGCCGGCGACGGTGCCGGCGGCACGTACTTCTTCTGCGGTGAAGGCGGCGAGGAACGTCCCATCCTCTATGCCGACTCCGAAGGAGGTTCGGCTCTGGTTGCCATCGGCCTCCCCGAGCTGGTGCGGCTGCTGCTGGTGCTCCCGTGGTGGCGCGACTGCCGGGCATTCACGGTTCAGGAGAGTCGTGGCCTCGAGGCCGAGTATCTGGAGGACATGCCGGACCTCGTGACCCGAAGAGACCGTGCTGCCGCGGCCCTTGGCCTCGACCTTCCGGACCGGGCAGAGGTCCTGGACCGCTTGCGCGAGGTGGCCACGCAGCCGGGAGAAGACTTCGTTCTGATCTTCACGCCGGAGGGCCACCCCTACGAGCCACTCTTCACACGCTGAAGCCACACCCGGGCCCCCACCCCGCCACCACGGCAAGGAGAGCGGTGCGCAGGCCCCGGACCGCTATACCTCGCCGATGGGGCGGAAGTTGGCTGCACGGCATAACCACCTGCACGCAGCCCGTACCGCCGGCTTACTCAGCACGGTCAGTCCTCCCGAATCGGATGTGTTCACCTGCCGGGCGGACGTCGAGGATCCCTACGGTCCGGACGTCGACGAGGAATCCCAGTGGTCCCTCTCCATGAAGGAGGAGTGGTACCTGGGACTCGACCCCGGCTGTGACCTCCCCGAACGAGCGTGACGACGAACCCCGGACCACCCTGTTCCATGGTCGAACCGATCGGTACACTTCCCCTCCGGCGGACCACCGGCCCCACCCGCACCGCCTTTCCTCCACACCCCCTTCTTCTCTTCTCGGAGCGGCTCCTTCATGCCGCCGCCGGGTCCGGAAAGGCTTGCTTCCCCCGTGACAACTCGTACCCGGCTGACGGCCCTGGCGACGACGGCCGTCCTCGCCACGACCAGTGGTGTTCTGGTGAGCGCCCCCACCGCGGTTGCAGTCGGCCTCGAATCCCCGGCCGACGCGCCGTCCGCGCCCTCCGCCTCGGCCAAAACGCCCAAGGCCCGGGGGGCCAATCCCGGCTGGACGAATCCGCTCGCCCGCCCCGCCCAGCCCACCGGGCTGCGGGGCTCCTACGACGGGGTCGTCAACCAGGCGAGCCTGTGGTGGACGGCGAGCAAGGAGACCAACCTCGCGGGCTACCGCGTGTACCGCCGGCTCGACACCACCGACTGGTCCCAGGTCAGCGGCTCCGCCCTGCTCACCACCCCGTACTTCGTCGACACTCCGAACCCGACCGGTCAGACCGTCCACTACCAGGTCCGTGCCGTCAGCAAGACCGGCCGTGAATCCGAGGGCAGCCTCGCCGTCTCGGCCATCACGGCGGACCGGACGGCTCCGGTCGCCCCTTCCGGCCTCAGAATCAGCCACGACTTCTTCACGGCCACGCTTCGCTGGCAGCCGGTGGCCGACGCCGCCAAGTACGAGGTGTACGCCGCCGCGAGCGCCGCGGGTCCCTACACCCTGCTCGGGACTTCGACCGGGCCCTCGTACGACGACTACAACCCGCCCCGCACGACGCTGCGGTACTACCGCGTCCGAGCGTTGGACGCGCGCGGCAACCCGTCGGCGTACTCCGCAGTCGTCACCGGCGACGGCGTCGACCGGACACCGCCGCCGGCCCCGACCTCGCTGAGCTCCTACGTCGAGGCCACCCGGACGCACCTGTACTGGAAGATGTCCGACTCGTTCGACAACGACCGGGCGAACGGTGGGCACTTCCGTGTGTACCGCTCACCGGGCCAGACCCTCGATCCCTCCCACCTCACCCGCGTGACCTGCGTGAAGGTGGGCGACAACGGCGACGGGCTGTGCACCGACGAGAGCATGGCCCCCGGATCCCAGTACACCTACGCCGTTACCGCGGTGGACATGACGGGCAACGAGTCGGCCCTGTCCGCCCCGGTCACCCTCCGCAGCGGCGACCGGGTGGCTCCCGGCCCGGTCACCGGTCTGAAGGCCACGCCCCGCAACGACGGGATGCTGCTGAGCTGGTCGGCCCCCGCCGAGGACGACGTCACCTCGTACGTCGGCCTGCGCGGCGTCCGCCAGCCAGACGGCACGATCCGCTGGCTCGACCGGTGCACCGACGAGGGCTCCGACGCGCTGGCAATGCTCTGCGCCGACATGCCCGACGGCGAGACCAACGTCTACGTGGTGGTCGCCAAGGACCGTTGGGACAACGCGCTCGCGAGCAGCGACCCCCAGGTGGCCACGGTCACGGCCACCGAGCTGGACCTCCGCCCGCCGGTCACCCTCCCCACCCAGGGGCTGGAGATGCTCGGCATGTCGTGGAGCACCCTGGTCACCGGAGAGGACAGCCCCGGCATCTACTGGTGGTGCAGGGAAGCCTCCCTGTGCACCGGGATAGCCGGTTACCGGGTCTCCCGGTGGAACCCGTCCACGGCGGCGTACGAGCCGCTCCACACCGGGCTGCTGCCGGTCACGACCGAGAAGTACCAGGACCAGTCGGGCGCCCCGGGTGGCACGTACTTCTACACCTTCGAGGCGCTGCGTGCGGACGGCAGCGCCGTCGTGACGCACTCGTGGGGCTGCGTCCGCCCGGCGTTCGTCTGATCTCGCGGCGCGGACAGAGGGACGCGGGACGCCGTGTATCGCGGGCGTATCGGATTTCGCATACGCCACCGCAACGGCTCCCTGTGTCGAATGGCGACATGAACGACAACACATCCCTGTCGGCACCGTCCCGTCGGACGCGCGGGAGGGTGCTCCTCGGCCTGGCGGTACTCGCTCTGGCGGGCGCCCTGTTCGTCGTGCGGCGGCCGCTCATGATGTCCGCTCCGACGTGCATGGCCGGCCGGTGGCACGGCTGCTTCGACACGTTCAACGGTGTGGTGCTCATGACGCTCGTCGCCGTGCCGCTCGGCGTACTGGTGGCCTGGGCGCTGGCCCGTCGGCGGCGTGCGGCCGGCATCGCGGGGGCGTGGCCGATGTCGCTGGCCGACGTGGGGATGGTCCACGGGACGGTGCCGTTCGTGTGGATGACCATGATGCCGGGCTCCGGGGCCGGGATCGTGCCCGGCCGGGTGAGCCTGGTGCCGCTGCGGGACCTCGTCACGATGGGGCCGCTCGGGATCGGCGGCAACCTGCTGGTCTTCGCCGCGCTGGGGTTCTTCGCCCCGATGCGGTTCGCGGCGCTGGGATCCTTGCCGCGGATCCTGGCGCTCGGGGCGGGCTGCTCGGTCGTGGTCGAGGCCGCGCAGTACGTCCTGCGGCTGGACCGGGTGTCGTCCGTGGACGACGTACTGGTCAACGCCGCGGGCGCAGCGCTGGCCGCGCTGGCGTCGCGCCGCTGGTGGCGCACGACGGTACAGGCCTCGGCGGACCTGCCTCGCCCGGTGCCGACGCCGGCGCCGGCCTCGGCAGGCTGAGCAGCCGGCGCCCGGACGGCACGTCCTGGCGGCGCGTCGGGGCAGTGGGTCGGGGCAGTGGGTCGAGGCAGTGGGTCCGGTGTGCTCGCGCGGTTGCATACATCGCGGCACACGCCGTTGCATACGTCGGCGATATGTCGCTCTGCTTAGGCTTCGGACATGCGCGTACTGATCGTCGAGGACGAGCCCTACCTGGCGGAAGCCGTCCGTGACGGTCTGCGGCTGGAGGCCATCGCGGCCGACATCGCCGCCGACGGCGACTCCGCCCTGGAGCTGCTCGGCGTCAACTCCTACGACCTCGCCGTCCTGGACCGCGACATCCCCGGGCCCTCCGGCGACGAGGTCGCCCGGCGCATCGTCGCCTCCGGCAGCGGCATCCCGATCCTCATGCTCACCGCCGCCGACCGGATCGACGACAAGGCGTCCGGGTTCGGGCTCGGCGCCGACGACTACCTCACCAAACCGTTCGAGCTGCGGGAGCTGGTCCTGCGGCTGAGGGCGCTCGACCGCAGGCGCGCCCACGCCCGGCCGCCGGTCCGCGAGATCGCGGGCCTGCGGCTCGATCCCTTCCGGCGGGAGGTCTTCCGCGACGGACGCCACGTCGCGCTCACCCGCAAACAGTTCGCGGTCCTGGAAGTCCTCGTGGCCGCCGAGGGCGGGGTCGTCAGCGCCGAGGGGCTGCTGGAACGGGCCTGGGACGAGAACGCCGACCCCCTCACCAACGCCGTGCGCATCACCGTCTCCGCACTGCGCAAACGGCTCGGCGAACCATCGATCATCGCCACCGTGCCGGGCGTCGGCTACCGGATCGACACCGATACGGACACCATCGCGCCCGGTCGTACGCATGCGTAGACGCCCGGGGCTCAGCGCCCGGCTGAAACTCACCCTCAGCTACGCCGGGTTCCTCGCCGTCGCCGGCGCTCTCCTGCTGGCCGTGGTGTGGGTGTTCCTGCTGCGCTACGTACCCGACAACTCCCAGGGCCTTCTCGGGATCTCGCCCAACCGCTATCTCCTCGTACGGACCTTCGCCCCGGCCGCGGCCGTGGCGATGCTCTTCCTGCTCGTGTTCGGCCTCGTCGGTGGCTGGATCCTCGCCGGCCGGATGCTCGCACCGCTCGCGCAGATCACGGAGGCCGCACGGATGGCCGGGGACGGGTCGCTGTCCCACCGGATCCGGATGACCGGCCGTCACGACGAATTCCGTGAACTCGCCGACGCGTTCGACTCGATGCTCCGACAGCTCGAGTCCCACGTCGACGAGCAGCAGAGGTTCGCGGCAAACGCCTCCCACGAGCTGCGCACTCCGCTGGCGATCTCGCGGACGCTCCTCGATGTCGCCCTCAAGGACCCCACGCGTGACCGGGGCGAGCTCATCGAGCGCCTTCAGGCCGTCAACACGCGGGCGATCGACCTCACCGAGGCCCTGCTCCTGCTCAGCCGCGGCGACAGCGGAAGCTTCGCCCGCGAGAGCGTCGACCTCTCCCTCGTCGCCGAAGAGGCCGCGGAAACGCTGCTTCCCCTCGCGGAACAGCGTCGTATCACGCTCGAGGTCGACGGCGGGGCGGCCCGGACCTGCGGCTCGGCGGAGCTCCTGCTGCGGATGGCGATGAACCTCGTCCAGAACGCCGTGGTCCACAACCTGCCCGCCGGGGGCACCGTGACGGTCCACACCGAGACGTACGGCGACACGAGCGTGCTGCGGGTCGAGAACACGGGCCGTCCCGTCCCACCGGATCTGGTCCCGACCCTGACCGAACCCTTCCGGCGGGGATCGGAACGCGTACGCACCGACGAGCACGCCGGTGTCGGGCTCGGCCTGGCCATCGTGCACAGCATCGTCCGCGCCCACGGGGGGACCCTCGACCTCGTCCCCCGCCCTGCCGGGGGTCTCGTCGTCACGGTCCGGCTTCCCGGCACCCCGTAGACATCGTCCCCGAGCCGGCCTTGTGCCACCCGCCCCACCGGGCGTCACGGCGCACCTGCCGTGCCGAGCCCCGCGACGCGCCTGGCTTCGAGCATCTGCCCTTCGGCGAGAACAAACCCGGCCGGCGGGCGGTCAGGACCGCCCGCCGGTCCCGCCTCCACGTTGCCCCCGCACCATGTCGTCAGAGGGCAGGACAGCGTGGTCCGATGCTGCTCCGTCAGGCTGAGTCAGCGAGAGACCGAGGCTCTGCCGCATGGCCGGCGCATCTCGCTGAGCCGGTCCCAGCACTCCACGATCTGGGCGTGCGCCTGTTCCAGCGACTCGCCCTCCCGTCGCGGCGGGATTCCGCCGTCGAGGCGCTTGAGGACCCCGTACATCCGGCTGAGGCAAGTACTTCGTCGGGGATACGCATCTGCGCCTCGGAGTACCGGGCACGGTGCTCGCGACGTGCGGCGTCGAGGCGTGACCGCGAATCGTCCGTGATGGCGCCGGCTCCGAGCGCGTACCAGAAGTTGTCAGCTCGGAGTGGTAGTCCAAAGCTCCGAGTATGGCGCTGAGCAACCACGCCCGACAGACCGCGACGCTCACAGAGGACGGCAGCGGTCGTCCGTCACCGCGCCCCGGCCCCGCGTTCGCAGCCAGCGGCACTCCGCAGGACGCGCAGGTACGGAAGACGGCCCGCTGAGCCAGTGGCTCACGGCCACCCCCCTGCCGGCCCAACAGGCCCGCTACGCGCCGCCGCACGGGCAGAGGACGCGAGTCACCCAGCGGGCCGTCCGGGACGCGAAGTCCGAGGCCGAGGTGAGAAAACACAGGTGACTCCGCGCCGCGTTGCCGTGCAGGATCTCCCCATGGACAACAAGGTCATGGCACGGCTCGACGAGGCGGTGTCCTCAGGGGCACTGGTCCGCGTCCACCGCTCGGGGATCCGGGACGCGGACCGGCTCGACGGCTTCGTCGTCGGGACGAGCGCCGCCTGGACGCTGATCGCCCTGTGCAGTGACGTCCAGCTCGACGGCTGGGCAGCCGTGCGTACCGCGGACATCAGCAAGGTCCGGTGGCGGGGCGGGGAGGACAGCCTGACCGTACGGGCGCTGCGCCGGCGCGGGCTCTGGCCCGCCCGGGCGCCGCAGCCCGAGCTTGCACTGGACGGGCTGGCGGAGCTGGCGGAGGGCGCCTCCGGTGCCTTCGGGCTGGTGTCCGTGCACGTCGAGCGGCACGCGCCGGACGCCTGCTGGATCGGCGAGGTGGCCGCGGTGCGGCCGAAGTCGCTGCGGCTGCGGGAGGTGGACCCCGACGCGCGGTGGCAGCCGAAGCCGTCGAAGTTCCGGTTCAAGCACGTCACGCGCCTGGGCTTCGGCGGGCGGTACGAGCGGACCCTGCTGGAGTTCGCCGGCCCGAACCGCTGACACGGGGGCAGATGGGGCGGCGCCCCCTCAGGCCCCGTCCGCCCCCGCGGGGGCGGTGATCCGGCGGACGGACTCCACCACCGCCGTCCGGTGCTCGGCGAGCCGCTCGGCCGCCCACGCGGCGCCCGCCGATCCCGCCGCGGGGCCGCCCACCGCGCCGAACCACGCCTGCGACAGGCCCATGACCAGGGTCAGCACGTCGGCCGCGCCAATGCCTGCGTCGATCCGGCCCGCTTCCTGCGCCTGCCGCACCGCCGCGATCTTGCCCTCGTACGACGACGCCTCCGCCTCCGTGGATCCCGGGCGCTCCAGCTGCTTCCACAGCACGAGGCGCATCAGCTCCGGGCGCTCGACGAGATGGTCGAAGATCGCTCCCGCATAGCCGGGCAGGTCCTCGACGTCGAACGGAACGGACTCCGAGCCCGTCGCGAGGGCGCGCTGGAGCACCGCGTCGAAGAGCTGCTCCTTGTTGCCGTAGTAGACGTAGATGAGCCGCTTGTTCGCCTGCGCCGCCTCGGCGATGCGGTCGACGCGCGCGCCTGCGATGCCGTACGTCGCGAACTCGGTGAAGGCCGCGTCGAGCAGGCGCGCCTTCGTCGCGTGGGAATCCCGTGCCATGGGCCGCAGCCTAGCAAGTAACTATCCAGTTATTGACAAACGGAACCGACGCGTCGCAAACTCTATCTATCCAGTTAGTTACTTTCTTTCGAGGAGCACACCATGGAGATCCGCGCACTGGGCACCCAGGGACTGAAGGTCGGCGCCGAAGGCCTCGGCCTGATGGGGATGAGCGCCCACTACGGCGCCACGGACGAGACCGAGTCCCTCGCCACGATCGACCGCGCCCTGGAGCTGGGCGTCACCCTCCTCGACACCGCCGAGGGCTACGGTCCCTTCCGCAACGAGCAGCTGCTCGGCAAGGCCCTCTCCGGCCGCCGCGAGCAGGCCGTGGTCGCCACGAAGACCGGCATCGAGTTCACCGACGAAGGCACCTTCCTCGGCCACAACGCGGGCCCCGAGTACATCCGCCGCTCGGCCGACCGCTCCCTGCGCCACCTGGGCACCGACCACATCGACCTCTACTACCTGCACCGCGTCGACCCGAACGTGCCGATCGAGGAGAGCATGGGAGCCATGGCCGAACTCGTCGAGGCGGGCAAGGTCCGCCACGTCGGACTGTGCGAGGTCTCCCCCACCACGATCGCCCGCGCCCACGCGGTGCACCCGCTGACCGCCGTACAGACCGAGTACAGCCTCTTCGAGCGCGGAATCGAGCACGACGGCGTCCTCGACACCCTCCGCGAACTCGGGATCGGGCTCGTCGCCTACTCCCCGCTCGGCCGCGGCTTCCTCTCCGGTGCCATCACCAGCCCCGACGACTTCGCCGCGGACGACTTCCGCCGCACCGACCCCCGGTTCCAGGGCGAGAACTTCCACCGCAACCTCGCCGTGGTGGACCAGGTGCGCCGGCTCGCCGCCGAGAAGGGCGTCACCCCCTCGCAGCTGGCCCTGGCCTGGACCCTCCACCAGGGCGCGGTCCCCATCCCCGGCACCAAGCGCCGCCGCTACCTCGAGGAGAACATCGCCGCCACCGCCGTGACGATCACCCCCGCCGAGCTTGCCGCCATCGACGCCGTGGCCCCGCACGGGGTGGCCTCGGGCGACCGCTACTCCCCCGAGCTGATGGCCTCCCTGAACGGTTGATCCTGCCAGGGTGCGGAAGACCGGGCCGGGGGCGGCACTGCGGGGCCGACCACCCGCGCCGCCGCCTGGGCGACCGTACGCGCCCACGGCAGAGCCGCCCGGGTGCGTGCGGGTGGCGATCGCGGGGGCCGGGCTCGGCCGTCGGCTGCCGCGCACGGCCCCGGGCATCCTGGCGTGCCGCCCCGACTGCCCGCCGGAGGCCGCGGCAGTCCTGCGGACCGGGCAGCCGGCCCGCCCCGGGAGCCGTATCTGCCGCCGCGCTCGACCTGGCGGCCCGAGTGGAAGCCGCCCTGCGCTACCGGCCCGCTCGGGACGAGCGCCGCTTCGGCGCGCCATGCCCTGCGGACCACGGTCGCCCACCACACCCGCGAGGACCCGTACACGGTCACGCTCGACCACCTCGGCGCGGTCATCGAGACCGCGGCCCTGCCGGCACGCCGGGCCGCCGGTGGTGTGAGCGCCGGGCGGTGGGCCGCGTTCCACCCCCTGCTGAGAAGCCACCCGGGCCCGCTGCCCGGGATTCTGGACGAGGTGTCGGCCGCCCACCCGGACGGGATCACAGCATGACGTGCTTGACCTGCGTGTAGTCCAGGAGCCCCGCCATCGAAAGGTCGCTGCCGTAGCCCGAGTGCTTGACCCCGCCGTGGGGCATCTCGGAGACGGTCGTGCCGTGGGTGTTCACCCAGACGATGCCGGTGTGCAGGGCCCGGGTCGCGCGCATCGCCCGGTCGTGGTCCGTGGTCCACACACTGGCCGCGAGGCCGTGGCGGACGTCGTTGGCCAGGCGCAGGGCCTCCTCCTCGTCCGCGAAGGACTGCACGGTCACGACGGGTCCGAAGATCTCCTCCTGCACGATCTCGTCGTCCTGGCGGACGCCGGCCACGACGGTGGGTTCGTGGAAGAAGCCGGGCCGCGCGAGGCGGGCGCCCCCGGTGACGATCTCGGCGCGCCGCGGCAGCCCGTCGAGCAAGGACCGGACCGAGGCGAGCTGGGCCGCGTTGTTGAGCGGCCCGAAGTCGGCGTCCGGCTCGTCCGGGGCACCCGTGCGCAGCTTGCCCACTTCGGCCGCGAGGGCCTCGACGAACGCGTCGTGCGCCCGGTGGTGGACCAGGAGCCGGCTGGGCGCCGTGCAGTCCTGGCCCGCGTTGTAGTACGCGACCGCGGCGAGGGCGGCGGCGGTCGCCTCGACGTCCACGTCGTCGTGGACCAGGACCGGGGCATTGCCGCCGAGCTCCAGGTGGACCCGCTTGAGGTCGGCGGCCGCGGCGGCGGCGATCTGCCGGCCGGCGCGCACGCTGCCGGTGACCGCGATGAGGGCGACAGCGGGATGGGCGGTGAGCGTCCGGCCGGTGTCGCGGTCGCCGCAGACCACGTTGAGCACGCCCGGCGGCAGGTGCGCGGCCGCGATGCGGGCCAGGAGCGCCGATGACGAGGGCGTGGTGTCGGCGGGCTTGAGCACGGTCGTGTTGCCGGCGGCGATCGCCGGGGCGATCTTCCACACCGCCATCATCAGCGGGTAGTTCCAGGGAGTGATCTGGGCGCAGACGCCGACCGGTTCGCGCCGCAGCACGGAGGTGCGGCCCTGCGTGTACTCGGCGGCGGCAACGCCCGGCAGGTTGCGCGCGGCTCCGGCGAAGAAGCGGAGGGTGTCGACGATCGCGGGCAGTTCCTCGGTCCTGAACTGGCGGGGAGGTTTCCCGGTGTCGCCCGTCTCGGCGGCCACGAAGGCCTCGGCGTGCTGCTCGATGGCGTCTGCGATACCGAGCAGGGCGCGCTGGCGTTCGGCCGGTGTGGTCGTGGACCAGTGCGCGTACGCGGCTGTGGCCGCCGCGCAGGCGGCGTCCGTGTCGGCCCTGCCCGAGCGCGGGGCGTGAGCGTGCACCCGCCCGGTCGCGGGGTCGACCAGCTCCATCGTCCCGCCCGAGACGGCGGGCCGGTCCACGCCCGCAATGTGGTTGAGCACGGAGCCAACGGCGGTGGGGGTGGCGGTGTCTGTGGGGCTGCCGGTCCAGTTGTCGGTGTCAGCCACGGTGCAGCGCCTCCTTGGCGGCGTCGCGGCCGGTGCGTACCGCGCCCTCCATGTAGCCGGCCACCCACTGGTCGGATCCGCAGACGTAGAAGGGTGGTTCGTGGGTCCCGTGGCGGGGGCCGACGGCCGTGACGTCGCCGGGGGTCCACTGGGTGACGTATCCCTGGGTCCAGGGGTCGGTGCCCCACATCCGGACGTAGGTGGCGAGCGGCCGGTGGGCCTCATCGCCGTAGAGGCGGGCGATGTCGGCCAGCAGCTCGCGGGTGCGCAGCGGGCCCGGCATGCCGAGCAGGACCCCGAGCCTTTCGGGCGGTACGAGGGCGGAGAGGATGCCGTCGCTCTGCGGCCAGGTGCTGCCGAGGACCCCTTCGCATTCGGAGAGGCCGCTGCGGCCGCGGCCCCGCCAGAACGGCCGGTCGTAGGCGGCGACGAACTTCGCTGCGAGGGCCTGGCGTTGACGGTGCAGGGAGGCCAGTCGCTCCTCGGAGACACCGGTGACCGTGACCTGCCGGAGCGGGCCGACGGGCAGGGCGCTGACGACGGCGCCGGCGGTGAGGGTCTCGCCGCCGGCCAGCCGTACGGAGCAGTGGCCGGGCCGGCGGACGGTGACGGCCTCGACCGGCGCTCCGGTACGGACGCGTCCGCCGAGGCCGGCGGCCATGCGCAGGGCGACCGTCGCGGATCCCTCGGCGACCCGCAGGCCCTCCCACGCCTCGTAGTCGTAGTGGTCCGGGCCGCCGGACGCGGCCTCCGGTACCGGGACGGCGGCGTGCTTGCGCAGGGCGGCGAGCAGGGACGTGCGCTCGTACGAGCCGTCGGCGAGGGCGAGTTGGCCGATCTCCCAGAGACGGACGACGGCCGGGGTCGCGCCCTGGGCGCGCAGCCAGTCGCCGACGGAGGTGTGGTCCAGGGCCGCCGCATCGGGGTGGGACCAGGGGTCGTCCGGGTCGACGGTGCGGGCGAGTGCGCAGAACGCGGCGGTGACCTTCTGGTGGCACGTGTCGTCGCCGGGGCCGAACCAGTGGGGCGGATCGCCCGCGGAGACCCCTTCGGGCGTGGCGCGGGTGAGGGCGCCGGGCTCGGCGACGTAGCTGGGGACCAGGGTGAGGCCGAGCTCCGCGACAAGGGTGAGGTACGCGGTGTGGGCGCGGCCGACGACCTCGCCGCCGAGCTGGACCAGCCGGCCGTCGGGGAGTTCGGTCTGTTCGACGCGTCCGCCGACCCGGTCCCGGGCCTCGACGACGAGGACGTCGGCTCCGCCGGCGGCGAGGTCGCGTGCGGCGGCGAGACCGGCCAGGCCGGCACCCAGCACGATGACGTCGTGGTTCATGGGGGTGTTCCTTCGATCGCGGGTCGGAGTCCGGGACGGGGCCAGGGACGGGGCCGGGGTGCGGTACCGGCCCGGGGCGGGCTTCAGTCCAGGACCAGGCAGTGCTCGGGCTTCCAGCCGATCTCGACGCGCTCGCCGCCGCTCCAGCGGTCCTCCCTGCGGGAGCGGACGGTGTTCTGCTCCAGCACGGACACCGTGACGCCGGGTGCCAGCTCGATGAGGTAGGTGGTCGTCGGGCCGCAGTAGACGGTCTCGCGGACGACGCCGTCGGCCCGGGCCATGTCGGGCTCCAGGTCGGACAGCCAGATCTTCTCGGGGCGGATCGACAGGTTGACCCTGCTGCCCTCGGCGACGGCCGGCCGGTGGCCGACGGGCAGTTCGGGCCCGTCGTCGAGGACGACGCGGCCGGAGCGGTAGGTGCCGGGGACAAGGTTGGAGGTGCCCATGAAGGAGGCGGTGAAGCTGCTCGTGGGGCGTTCGTACACGTCCTCGGGGGTTCCGCACTGCTCCACGCGGCCCTCGTTCATGACGGCGAGTCGGTCCGACATGGTCAGCGCCTCGTCCTGGTCGTGGGTGACGAAGACGAAGGTGATGCCGACCTCGCGCTGGATCTGCTTGAGCTCGACCTGCATGTGGCGGCGCAGTTTGAGGTCGAGTGCGGCCAGCGGCTCGTCGAGGAGCAGTACCTGGGGCCGGTTGACGAGGGCGCGGGCGAGCGCGACGCGTTGCTTCTGGCCGCCGGAGAGGGTGGGCGGCTTGCGGTTCGCCAGGTGCCCGAGCTGGACGAGGTCGAGCATGCCGGAGACCCGTTCGCGGATCTCGGCGCGGCCGACGCCCTTGCGCTTGAGGCCGAAGGCCACGTTGTCCGCGAGCGAGAGGTGGTCGAAGAGGGCGTAGCTCTGGAAGACGGTGTTCACGTTGCGCTTGTTGGGCGGCAGGCCGGTGACGTCCTGGCCGTCGAGCAGGACGCTGCCCGCGGTGGGGTCGGAGAAGCCGCCGATCATCCGCAGGAGGGTGGTCTTGCCGCAGCCGGAGGGTCCGAGGAGGGAGAAGAACTCTCCCTGCGCTATGTCGAGTTCGACGTCGCGCACGGCGTAGGTGTCGCCCGCGGCAGAGTACTGCTTGCTCACGCGGTCCAGCCGGACCGCGGGGGTCGGGTGGACGGGAATGGGGGGCACCGCGGTCGGGGTCTTGGCGGGCGAGGTCTTGGGGGTCGGGGTCATGACTGTCACTTCCCGGAGAGCAGGTCGAGGCCGCCCCTGCGCCCGAACAGGCGCGGGATGGCGAGCGCGAGGACGATGAGGCCGATGGATCCGGCCAGCATCAGGGTGCCGACGGCGTTGATGGTGGGCTGCACGCCGAACCTGATCGCCGAGTAGATGCGCACGGACAGCGGCTGGGGGTCGACGCCGGTGGTGAAGTAGGCGAGGACGAAGTCGTCGAAGACGAGGGCGAAGATCAGCACCGCGGAGGCGAGGATGCTGGGGAGGAGTGCGGGCAGGGTCACCAGGCGCAGTGCCTGCCTGCGGGTGGCGCCGAGGTCCATGGCCGCCTCTTCGACCTCCGGATTGAGGGCGGCGATGCGGGAGCGGAGGATGACCGTCACGTAGGAGATGGAGAAGGTGATCTCGGCGAGCATCACGGTGGTGGTGGAGAGGGTGATGCCGAGGCCCTTGAAGAGGAGCATCGCTGCGACGCCGGTGACGATCTCCGGGGTGATCAGCGGGACGAGCATGATCAGGCCGGCGAAGGAGCCCAGGCGGCTGCGGCTGCGTACGAGGCCCAGCGCCAGGGCAACGCCGAGGACGAGCGAGCCGGCCATGGCGACCAGGGACACCCGCAGGCTCATGCCGAGCGAGTCGAGGAGTGCGTCGTCGTGGAGGAGGGCCGTGTACCAGCGGAGGCTGACGCCGTCGAGGACGGTGAGGGACTTCTGGGCGTTGAAGGAGAACAGGACGACGACGCCGACAGGGAGGTAGAGGAGCGCGAAGAAGAGGGCGGTGACGGCGATGGCGAAGCGGGGCCGGCGCTCGGCTCCGCGCCGGCGGCGCTGCTGGGTGCTCATCGGGCGGCCTCCGCCTCGTCCTTGCGGGTGCGTCGCAGGTAGCCGAGCATCCCGATGAACAGGACCGCCATCAGGAGCATGGTGAGGGCCGAGCCGAGCGGCCAGTTCTGCCCCTGGAAGAACTTGTCCTGGATCAGGTTGCCGATCATGATCTGGTCGGGTCCTCCCATGAGCTGGGCGCTGACGAAGTCGCCCATGGCGGGCAGGAAGACGAGGACGCAGCCGGCGGCCGCTCCCTGCCGGGTGGCGGGGACGGTGACGAAGAGGAAGGTGCGCAGGGGGCCGCCGTAGAGGTCGCGGCCCGCCTCGATGAGCGAGGTGTCCATGCGCTCCATCGCCGCGTACAGCGGGATGATCATGAAGACGACGAAGCCGTAGACGAGTCCGGCGATGACTCCGACGCCGGTCTGGAGGATCTTGGTGCCGTCGTCGGCGAGGCCGACCGCGCGCAGGGCCCGCAGCAGTGGGCCGTCGTCGGAGAGGACGACGGACCAGCCGTACATCCGCACCAGATAGTTGGCGAAGAACGGGACGACGATCGCGGCGATCAGCAGGTTCTTGAAGCGGCCGCCGCGCAGTGCGATGGCGTAGGCGACCGGGTAAGCCACGGCAAGGCTGATGAGGCAGGTGATCAGCGCGTAGCCGAGGGAGCGGAGCAGGACGGTGCTGTAGGCGGGGTCGGCCAGTGCGGTGAGGTTGGAGAAGTTGAGGCCGAAGCGCGGGTTGCCGAGGGGGTCGGTGGTGCCGAGCGCGAGGGTGGCCACGAGGAGGAGCGAGGCCACGAGGAAGCCGGTCATCCAGAGGGTGCCGGGGAGCAGGAGCCAGGTCCACAGGCGCGGCTGGGACCTGGCGCCGGTACGGGGCGCCGTCTCGGCCCGCCCGCGGGTCCGGGTACGGGTCCGGCTCAGGGTGCGGGTGCGGGCCGGGCCGGTGGGTCCGTCCCCGGAGGCCGGGTCCTCGGGCGGCCGGACCTCGGTCCCGGTCTGGTTGCTGCGTGCCATGTCAGCCGGCCTTCACTTCGGTCCAGGCGGCGTCGCGGGCCCGTTCGGCCCGTGCGTCACCGTTGCGGAAGAAGAGGTCGGCCTTGAGGTCGTCGGCGCTCACCACGCACTGGGGAAACGGTTCGACGAGCGCGGCGTACGTGTCCTCGGTGCCGCGGACGGGCATCGGGTAGCCGATGTACTCGATGTTCTTCTTCACGTTCTCCGGGCGGAGCATGTAGTCGATGAAGAGCATCGCGGTGCCGGGGTGCTGCGCGTCGGCCGGGATGGCGTAACAGTCGGAGTTGACGGGTGCTCCCTCGCGGGCGACTTCGAAACCGAAGACGGCCGGGTCCTCGGCCTGGGCGAGCATGGCGGCCATGTCCCCGCTCCAGGCCTGGGTCATGTCGGCGTTTCCGTTGAGGAGGTTGTTGTAACTGTCGCTGGAGAAACCGCGCAGGCGGGGGCGGAGCGAGCGCAGGGAGTCGGTGACACGGGCGAGATCGCCGACGTCGCCGGTGGTGAGGTCGAGGCCCAGCTTGAGGGCGCCGAGTCCGAGCACCTCGTCACGGTCGTCGAGGACGAAGACCTTGCCCTTGGCCTTGTCGTTCCACAGGTCGTTCCAGGAGCCGGTCAGGTCGCCGAGCCGGTCCCGGCGCCAGCCGATGCCCGTTTTGTACATGGTGAAGGGGACCGTGTGCGCGGAACGGGCGTCGTACCAGGGGTCGGCGAAATAGTCGTAGCCGCCGAACACGGCCTCCGCGCCCCGCAGCCGGGAGTGGTCGATCGTGCGCAGCCGGCCGCCGGCCGCGAGACGCTGCGCCCACTTCGCGGTGGGGAAGATGATGTCGTAGCGGTTGCCGGCGTTGAGTTTGGCGGCCATGCCCTCCATGGAGTCGTAGTTCGACTGGACGACCTTGACGCCGTACTCCTTCTGGAAGCCTTCGAAGACGGTGGGGTCGACGAAGTCCGCCCAGTTGAAGTAGACGAGGTCGCCGTCGACCTTGACGTCGATGGGTGCTTCGGCGGTGGCGCTGCCGGCCCGGGCGTCATCGGTGGCGAAGCCGCAGCCTGCTGCGGTCAGGGCGAGGGCGGCGGCGGTGCCGGCGCGGAGGAAGGAGCGTCTGGTCGGGGGGAGTGCCTCGGGGGACATGGGGTCCTCTCCGTAGGGCCGCAGGGGGACGGCGGGAACGAGCGGTGCGTGGGGGCTCGGTCGGTGCGGTGGGCGCGGGGCGGGGTGTGCGGGTCCGCGTTGCGTTGCGCACGTGCGGTCGTGCGGGGTGATGCGGTCGTGCCGGTGATGCGGGCTTGCGGTGATGCGGGCTAACGGTGGTGCGTCCGATGGTGCGTTTGTGCCGATGCGGCGGTTACGACTCGGCGCCGTCGAGGTCGGCCCGGATGCGGCCGGCGAACCAGCCGACCGCGGACTCCCGGCGGGACAGCGGCCCCGGCTCGAACCCGGGGGTGGAGAGCCCCTTCTGCACCCGCGCGACCAGCTCGGCGTCCTCGTCGTTGGTGATCCAGCCGATGTGGATGTTCAGGCGCCGGGCGAGGCGGGTGCGCAGGCTGGTGCCGCGGCGGGTGTAGAACGCGCCGGGTACGGCGACGCGGTCCACCGCCGTCGGGATGGCGGTCCAGGCCAGTACGTGGTCGGGGTAGAAGTCGATGAGCGTGTTCGGGTAGATCACCGCGTACCGCCAGATGCGGCGATCGGCCTCGGCCAGGCCGGGCATGGGCGCGGCGATGCGCTGATAGAGGCGCTCGGCCCAGTTCGAGGACGGCTTGTCGCGCAGCGGCGAGGCGAAGAGCGCGTAGGACTCCTCGATCTCGCAGGTGTAGCCCTGGTAGTCGAGCAGCCGCATCAGGCCGGGATGGGCGACCGGGACGTGATAGCCCTCCAGGTAGTTGTCGACCGCCACCTTCCAGTTGGCCTGCTGCACTTCGGCGGCGGCCAGGTCGTGGATGCGGGCGCGGCCGACCGGCACCAGGTCGGTTCCGGCGTAGTGGCCGACCGCTTCCGCGAGGCCCGCGCAGCTCTCGGCGAGCGGCACGGCGTCGAGGTCGAGGTTGACGAAGACGAAGCCGAGGAAGGACTCGACGCGGGCCGGGAACAGGCCGAGCTTCGGCTTGTCGAGGCAGGGGATCTGACGGGCCTCCGGGGCGCCGACCAGGCTTCCGTCGAGCCGGTACGTCCAGCCGTGGTACGGGCAGCGGATCGCCTTGCCGTCCGGCTCGGGGGTGGTGACCAGGCGTGTTCCGCGGTGGCGGCAGACGTTGAGGTGGGCGGCGAGGCCGCCGTCCTCGGTACGGACGACCAGGACCTCGCGGTCCGCAACGGTGGCGGCGAGCCGTGCCCCCGGGTTCGGGAGGTCGGACTCGTGGCAGACGAGCTGCCACGACCGGCCGAAGACGTGCCGGGTCTCCGCGGCGGCGGTGTCGGGATCGGTGTAGTAGCGGGCCGGGAGGGCGGGCCCGGGGGCGTCGCCGGCTGTGGCCGCGCCGGGGGCGGCGCGCCGGGCGGGGGCCTCGGGCACGGCGGCCTCGGGCGCGGCTGCCTGGCCCGGTGGGCCGGTCTGGCCGGCACGGGCAGTGCGCTCGGCGCCGTCGGTTCGGCCGGAGCCATCGGCGCCGTCGGTTCGGCCCGAGCGGCCTATCGGTGTTTCGGGAGCTCTTGAGTGCATCGGTGACTCCTCCGTGCCGGAGTGCGGCGATCGGTGTCGGCGTTCGATGGCGAGGCGAGGGCAAGGCAGGACGAAACAGAACACGGCAGGGCAGCACGGCCCAGGGGCGGACAGACGGCCGGGGCGGGACGCCGGGACCGGGCTGACCGATTGGACAGCCACATTGCTGGCTCATTTCCGCCGGGTCAAGACTTGTTCACTGACCGATCGGTCAGCTAGCGTGATTCTTGCCTGACCGATCGGTCAGCAAACGTGCTTTCCTGTCGCCGCACCGGCACTGCTCCGCATTCGTCCTGTTCACCGGGGCGGACGCAGCCGTGCGGCCCGCCCGGTCCCCCGGGCCCGCACCCCCGATCCCCTCCGATCCCCCCGCCGCACCCACGGCTCCCACCGGGCGCCGGGCCGGCGGCGGCATCCCATCTCCCGGAGGCACGCATGAGCGGTCGTCGGCGTCTGGACTGGCTCGGACTGACCCCCGAACCGGAGCGAGAACTCCCCATGGCGGTCGCCGCCCTGCGCGCCTCGTCACACGGCGCGCCCGGCGGGCGACAGGAGGAGCTGGCCGCCACCGAGCGGCGCCGCGTGGAGCGCCTGATCCTGCGCGGCGGCCGGCACAGCTGGCTCCGCTACCTCGCCGAGGTCACCGACCTGGTGACCGGCGTGGCCGCCGGCTCACGGGCGGGCGACCCCGCCGCCGCCCTGCTCGCGGCCGAGGTCGTCCTCGACCACCACCACATGCTCATCGGCCTCCCGGGACCGGGATACGGCCGCACCGCGCAGGACCGTACGGCGCTGGAGAGCGCCGTACGGGCCCTGCGCACCCACACCGGAACAGGAGCCGGCCGATGACCACCATCCGACTACCGGCGTCACAACAGCCGGGCACCGTCCTCGGAGCGTCACCGCACGTCGCGGAGAGCGCCGACGCCTACCGCGCCACCGGCGGCTACGACGATGCCACGGGCCCGGAGGAGCTGCTCGCCCACCTCGCCGCCTCCGGGCTGCGGGGCCGGGGCGGGGCCGGGTTCCCGGCCGCCGTGAAGCTGCGCTCCGTACGCCACGGCCGCGGCTCCCCGGTCGTCGTGGCGAACGGCGAGGAGGGGGAACCGGGCTCGGCCAAGGACCGCTGGCTGCTGCGGGCCCGCCCGCACCTGGTCCTCGACGGTCTCGTCCGCGCCGCCGCGGTCACCGGCGCCGTACGCGGCTTCGTGTACCTCTCGGACCCGGCCGCCGGCGAGAGCGTGCGCCGGGCCCTGGCCGAGCACCCGCCGCCGCTGCCCGTGGAGGTCGTCGAGACCGACCACACCTACGTCGCCGGCGAGGAAACGGCGGTGGTCCGCCGGATCGACGGCGGGCCGGCCCTGCCCACCGCCAAGCCGCCCCGCCCCTTCGAGCGGGGGGTGGGCGGTGCGCCGACCCTGGTGTCCAACGTAGAGACGCTCGCCCGGATCGCCCTCACCGCCGCCCGGCCCGGCCAACGGCGCGCCATCGCCCGCAGCACCCTGGTGACACTGTCCGGCGGCCCGGCCGCGCCGGTGCTCACCGAGGTCCCGTACGGGATCCCGCTGCGCACACTGGCTGCGCGCCACGGGAGCCCCGACGCTGCCGGAGCACTGATGGGCGGACTCTTCGGCGGACTCGTCGACGCGCACGCCCTGGACCTCCCGCTCGAACCCGACGCACTCGGCTCGGCGGGCACCGCCCTGGGCTGTGGTGCGATCCACTTCCTCACCCCCGACGGCTGCCCGGTGACCACCGCCGCCGATGCCGCCTCCCACCTCGCGGCCGAGAGCGCACGACAGTGCGGGGTCTGCGTCTCCGGCACCGCCGCCGTCGGCAAGGCCCTGTACGGCCTCGCGGCCGGTACCGCGGGCCCGGACACCGCGGACAACCTGCACCGCTGGTCGCAGGGCCTGCGCGGACGCGGTGCCTGCGGGCTGCTCGACGCCGCCGCGGGGATCGCCGGCAGCCTGCTCCGCTCCTTCCCCGGGCTCGTCCGCTCCCATCTCGCCGCTCCGTGCCCGGTGTGCGCGGACGCCGCACCCGCGGACGGCCGCCACCGCCTCACGGTGGCCGTGCCGCAGGTCGCCGGAGCCTGCCCGCGCCCGGCCCGCGTGCCCGCGCCGCCACCGGCCGCCTCCCCCACCACCATCCCGCTGCCCGCGCTGAAAGGAACGCCGTGAAACTCCTGCTGGACTCCACCCGCTGCCAGGGCTACGGACTGTGCCAGGAACCCGCACCCGATCTGGTCGAACTCGACGAATGGGGCTACGCGAACGTCATCGCCGTCGCCGTCCCGGCCGGCACCGAGGACGCCGCCCGCGCCTGCGTCGACAGCTGCCCCAACTCCGCCCTCCGCGTGGAGGGATGACATGCCCAGCGACGACATGCCCCGTGATGGCATACCCGGTGATGACATGCCCCGTGACCTGACCGCCCTCTTCGACCCCCGCTCGGTCGCCGTCGTCGGCGCCAGCGACGACCCGGCGAAGTACGGCCACGCCGTGGCCTCCCAGGCACTGCGCGCCCCCGACCGGCGACCCGTGCACCTGGTCAACCGGCGCGGCGGCACCGTACTCGGCCGGACGGCCGCCCCCTCCCTCTCCGCCCTCGGCGAACCCGTCGACCTGGTGGTGATCTCCGTACCCGGCGCCGGCTTCGAGGCGGCCGTCGACGAAGCCCTGGCCTGCGGGGCGAAGGCCCTCGTCGCCATCACCGCGGGCTTCGCCGAGGCCGGACCCGCGGGCCTGGCCCGGCAGCGCGCGATCGCCGAGCGGGTCCGGGCCGCCGGAGCCGTCCTCGTCGGACCCAACTGCCTGGGCATCGCCGACAACACCACCGAGCTGTACCTGGCTTCGGACCGCTTCGCCCCCGGCGGTGTCGCCCTGCTCAGCCAGAGCGGCAACCTCGCCCTCGAGCTCCAGCTCCGCGGTGAGCCGCACGGCCTGGGCTTCTCCCGCTTCGTCTCCCTGGGCAACCAGGCCGACGTCACCCTCGTCGACCTCGTCCAGGACTGCGCCCGCCACGAGGCCACCTCCGCCATCGCCGTGTACGCCGAGGACTTCGGCGACGGCCGCGCCTTCGCGGCGGCGGCCGCCGCCGCGGGCAAGCCGGTGGTGCTGCTCACCGCCGGCCGGGGCGCCGCCTCCGCGCGCAGCGCCCAGTCCCACACCGGGGCGCTCACCACCTCGTCCGACGTGGTGGCCGCCGCCTGCCGCGACGCGGGGGTCGAACTGGTCCGCACGCCGCGGGAGATGACCGTCGTCCTGGCCGCACTGGGTGCGGGAGCGCGTACGAGCGGCCGGCGCACCGCGGTCCTCACCGACGGCGGCGGCCACGGCGCGATCGCCGCCGACGCGGCCGAGGACGCCGGGCTCGGCGTACCGGAACTCGGCGCGCCGACGCAGGACGCGCTGCGCGGCGTGCTGTGGGAGCAGTCCTCGGTCGGCAACCCCGTCGACCTGGCGGGCATGGGTGAGCAGCGGCCCCTCTCGTACGCGGACACCGCCCGGGAGCTCCTCGCCGCGGACGAGGTCGACGCCGTCCTGATGACCGGGTACTTCGGCGGGTACGCCGCCTCCGAGGGCGGTCTGGGCGGCGGCCCGTCGGGGGGGTCCGTACTCGCCGACGGCGAGACCGCGGCCGCCAAGGAGATCGTCGCGCACCTGACCGGCGTACCGAAGCCCCTGGTCGTGCAGTCGATGTATCCGCAGTCGCCGAGCTGCCGGGTGCTGGCCGAGGCAGGGGTGCCGGTGTTCGCCGCCACCGAGGACGCCGCCCGCGCGCTGGCGGCGATGACCGGCCGGGCTGCGGCCGGCACCGGCGGTGTCCCGCCGCTGCCGGCCGCGGCCGAGCCGCTGCGGGATCCGGGCTACCACGGGGTGCGGGCGCTGCTCGGCGCCGCCGGCGTCCCGTTCCCGGCGGCGCGCGAGATCACGGACGAGGCGGGACTGCTCGCCGCGGCAGCGGAGTTCGACGGGCCGTACGTACTGAAGGCCCTGCACCTCCTGCACAAGTCCGACGCCGGCGGCGTGGCGCTGCGCCTCGCCGACCGGGACGCGCTCCTGGCCGCGTACCGGGAGATGCACGCCCGGCTCGGTGCGCCCGCCTACTCGGTCGAGGCGATGGCCGACCTCACGGACGGCATCGAACTGATCGTGGGCGTGAACCAGGACCCCCGGTTCGGGCCGGTCGCCCTGGTCGGGCTCGGCGGTGTCCTCACCGAGACGCTCCGCGACGTCGCCTTCGCGCTGGCGCCCGTGCCGGCCCGGCGGGCCGAGGCCCTGCTGCGCGGTCTGCGCAGTGCGGCGCTGCTGGACGGCGTACGCGGCCGGCCGGCCGTCGACGTGGCCGCGGCGGCCGCCGTCATCGAGCGGATCACCACCGTCGCCGCGGCGCATCCGGAGATCGCCGAGCTGGAGGTCAACCCCCTGCTGGTGCGCCCGGACGGCGCCCTCGCCCTGGACGCACGGGCCGTCCTGGGCTGACCGCTCCACCCACCACCCCCTGTGCTCTGGAGGACTGACCGCAAATGGAATTCCGCTACACACCCGAGCAGGCCGACCTCAAGGCCCGAGCCGCCGCCTACTCCCGGCTCCTGATGACGTACGAGGACCGCTCCGAGGAGGCGGGCGGCCCGCTGCCCGTCGAGACGGTCCGCGAACTGACCCGTGCCGCCGTCGAGGCGGGCGTCTACGCGATCAACATGCCGGCCGAATGGGGCGGCGCGGGCCTGTCCCTGCTGGACCAGGTCATCGTCGAGGAGGAGTTCGGCAAGGTCACCAACTGCCTCTGGGACATCCCCTGGCGGCCGGCGAACGTCCTGGCGTACGGCACCGAGGCACAGCGGGAGAAGTACCTGCTGCCGGTCATCCGGGGCGAGCGGTTCGACGCGTTCGCGGTGACCGAGCCCGGTGCGGGCTCCGACCCCGGATCGGGCACGAGCACCGCCACCCGTACCGACGGCGGATGGCTGCTGAACGGCGAGAAGTGGTTCGTGACCTGCGGCGACATCGCCGACTTCCTGCTGGTGCAGGCCGATGCGGGGCCCGAGCGTGCGGCCACCCTGTTCTTCGTGGACAAGGAGGCGCCCGGGGTCGAGATGACGCGCGTCCCGCGGTTCATGCACTCCGCGGTGAACGGGCATCCCGAGTTCACGTTCACCGATGTCTTCGTTCCCGACGAGGACGTGCTCGGCGGTGTCGGCAACGGCTACGAACTGACCAAGGAGTGGTTCACCGACGAGCGGCTGATGATCGCCGCGCGGACCGTGGGCGCGGCCGAGCGGGCGCTGGAACTCGCCCGGGACTGGGCGATCGAGCGCCGCCAGTTCGGCTCCCGCATCGCCGACTTTCAGCTCATCCAGGGCATGCTCGCCGACTGCGCGGTCGACATCGCCGTCAACCGCGCCTACACGCACCAGGTCGCCTGGGAGGCGGACCGGCCGGAGACCGACCGCAAGACGCTGCACGCGAAGGCCTCGACGGCGAAGCTCGCGGCGAGCGAGGCCGCGGGGCGGGTCATCGACCGGTGCGTGCAGATCTTCGGCGGGCGCGGCTACGACCGTACGTACCCCGTCGAGCGCATGTACCGCGAACTGCGCGTCGACCGGATCTGGGAGGGCACTTCCGAGATCCAGCGGCTCATCATCGCCAACGAGCTGATCAAGCGCGGCACCCGGGCCCTCGCCCTCCCCGTCACCCGTGCCGAATCCCTTCCCGGCTCCCATCCCGGCTCCCTTCCCGGCTCCCTTCCCTCCGCTTCCTGACGACCGCTCCCCCGACACGACCCAGAGGACAGACACCCATGGACTTCCGCCTCACCGCCCGTCAGGAAGAGCTGCGGAGCTCGGCGCGCGCGCTCACCGACTTCATCACCAAGTACGAGCTCGACTGCGAGGAGAACAACGGGCTGCCCCCGCAGGCCCACACCGAGATCCGCGACGCGGTCCTCGACAGCGGGCTGCAGGCCGTCAACATGCCGAAGGAGTGGGGAGGCGCCGGTCTCACGATCCTGGAGCAGGTCACGGTCCAGGCGGAGCTCGGCCGGCTCACCGGAGCCCTGTGGGACATGGTGTGGCGACCGGCCAACGCCCTGTCGTACTGCACGCCCGAGCAGCGCGAGCGCTACCTGGTCCCGGTGATCCGGGGGCAGCGCCGGGACTGCTACGCGGTGACCGAGCCGGAGGCCGGCTCCGACCCGCAGAGCCTGCGGACCACTGCGACGCGGACCGACGGCGGGTGGGTGCTAAACGGCGAGAAGTGGTTCGTCACCGTCGGCGACCACGCCGACTTCATGATCGTGCTCGCCGCAGCCGGGGAGGAGCGCGCACCGACGCTGTTCCTCGTCGACAAGGACACGACGGGCATCGAGATGACCCGGGTGCCGCGCTGGATGCACACCTTCGTCTACGAGCACCCCGAGTTCACCTTCACCGAGGTGTTCGTCCCCGAGGACGCGGTGCTGGGCGAGGTGGGCCAGGGCTACGACATCACGCGCTCCTGGTTCACCGAGGAGCGGCTGATGATCGCCGCCCGGACGATCGGGGCGGCGGAGCGGGCTCTGGAACTGGCCCGGGACTGGGCGATCGAACGCCGCCAGTTCGGCTCGCCCATCGCCGACTTCCAGCTCATCCAGGGCATGCTCGCCGACTGCGCGGTCGACATCGCCGTCAACCGCGCCTACACGCACCAGGTCGCCTGGGAGGTCGACGAGGGCGCGCTCGACCGCAAGACGCTGCACGCCAAGGCGGCCATCGCCAAGCTGGCGGCCAGCGAGGCGTCGGGCCGCGTCGTCGACCGGTGCCTGCAGATCTTCGGCGGGCGCGGCTACGACCGCTCCTACCCGGTCGAGCGCCTCTACCGCGAACTGCGCGTCGACCGCATCTGGGAGGGCACGTCCGAGATCCAGCGCCTGATCATCGCAGGCGAACTGGTCAAGCGTGGTACGGGCGTTCTGCAGATGCCCTCCGCCGGGTGACCGGGCCGGCGGTCCGGGCGGTGCCCGCGGGTGCCGCCCGGACCGCCGCCCGCCCCGTACGGACCTGAGGAACCACAGGAGGGAGGACGGATCGATGACCGATGTCGAACGGGTCGGGGTCGTGGGCTGCGGGCTGATGGGATCCGGCATCGCCGAGGTCTGCGCCCGAGCCGGGCGGGACGTCGTGGTGCTGGAGACGACCCGTACGGCCGCGGCCGCGGGCCTGGAGCGGATCACCCGCTCCCTGGAACGCGCCAGGGCGTCCGGAAAGCTGACCGATGCCGAACGGGACGCCGCCGTCGGCCGGATCTCGGTGACCACCGACGTGGCCGGGCTGGCGGACCGGGACCTCGTCGTCGAGGCGGTCGCCGAGGACGAGGGGGCGAAGCTGGAGGTGTTCGCGCTGCTCGACCGGGTGGTGGAGCGCCGGGACGCCGTCCTGGCGACGAACACCTCCTCCATCCCCGTCATCCGGCTCGCCGCCGCCATCTCGCGGCCGGAGCAGGTCGTCGGCCTGCACTTCTTCAACCCCGTCCCGGTGCTCCCCCTGGTCGAGCTGGTTCCCTCCCTGCTCACCGGGGAGGAGACCGTGCGGCGGACGCGCGCGTTCGCCACCGGGGTGCTGGGCAAGGAGGTCGTCCGGGCCCAGGACCGGGCGGGCTTCGTGGTGAACGCACTGCTGGTGCCCTACCTGCTGGCCGCCGTACGCATGGCCGAGTGCGGCACCGCTTCTGCCGAGGACATCGACCGGGGCATGACCCTGGGCTGCGCGCACCCGCTGGGGCCGCTCGCCCTGGCCGACCTGATCGGACTGGACACGGTGCAGGCCATCGCCCGGTCGATGTACGCGGAGTACCGGGAGCCGCTGTACGCCCCGCCGCCGCTGCTGGCCCGGATGGTCGACGCGGGCCGGCTGGGCCGCAAGACGGGCCGGGGCTTCCACACCTACGGCGCCCGTGGGGGTGTCGTGATGAGCGAGGATGGGGGCATGGTGGCCACGGCAACCGGGCCCACCCGCCCGGTTCACGGGCGCCGACACGGGGAGCAGCCAACGTGACCAAGGCCGAGCGCGCACTCGAGACACGTGAGCGAATCCTCACGGCCGCGTGCGAAGTCATCGCCGACATCGGCTTCGAGAACGTCAGCATGCGCAAGGTCGCCGAGCACGCCGGGGTGTCGAAGGCCCTGCTGCACTACCACTTCGACACCCGGGAGAAGCTCTTCGCCGAGGCGATGACGCACTCCTTCGCCCAGACCGGTACGGACACCGTGGGCGTTGCCGACTCGGTGCCCGCCTCCGTCGTCCTGGCCCGCATCCTGCGGAGCATGCTGCCGAGCGATGCCGAGCTGCGCCAGGACTGGAAGCTCTGGCAGGAGCTGTGGGTGCGCGCCCAGCGGGACACGGCGGCCCGGCACTTGGCCGTCGACCTGTACGACCAGCTGCACGCCTGGGTGACCGGGGCCGTGGAACGGGGCATCCGCTCCGGGGAGTTCACCGAGTGCGACGTGGCCGCGCTCGGAACCCTGGTGCTGGCGCTATGCGACGGCCTCGGCATCCGGCTGATGCTCGACGATCCGCGGGTGGACCTGACGACGGCCAGGTCCACGATCTGGCGGACCATCGCACCCACGCTGGGCATCGGCCCCCAGTTCCCGCAGACGGAGGGGGAGGCCTGACCGCAGGGGACGGCCGCGTTCAGCCCGGACCGTGCACGGTCTGCACGTAGCCGTTGGGGTCGACGGTGAGGGCGACGCGCTCCTTCTTGTTGCCCAGGGCCAGCACGATCCAGACGACGCCCCACAGCAGGCACGTGAAGATGGTCAGGATCGCGTGCAGCACGTGGTTGACGTCGCCGCCGCGGACCAGCACGGCCTGGGTCGGGGAGCGGGATTCGACGCGCCACCCGAGGCTGACGTACTGGTTCACGGTCCAGTCGAGGACCGCGGTGCGCCGACCGTCGTCGAGCGGTTCGCCGGCGGGCGAGTAGAGCAGGTCCGGGGGCGGTTCCATGGACGGCCCCCAGGGCTGTGGTCCGTCGGACTTGCGCATCGGTCCAACCTCCCCACGCGTTCGGTACGGTCCCCCACATCCCCAGGGTGCGCCGGACCGACCGGTCCAGCACGCCGAGCCCGATATAGGACGTTCATTCGATTCAGAGGCGGGGATCGCCCGGCATTGTCAGTGGCCGGCCCTACAGTCGGAGCATCCCATTCAAGGGTTGAGGCGGGCTGCCTCGCTGCACGATCCCGCCCCACCGGACCCCCTCGGGGGACAGCGCCCGGTGGGGTGGCGCGCACCCAAAGGGGTGTCCGGCCTGACCGGCAGAACACCCCTAGTGCTGTGGCCGGAAAGGTGTGCCGGGTCGCGGTGTCCGGTGCGGTGCATCGCAAGACGGAGGGCCGCGGCTCGTACTGGACGTACTTGCGTGGTCCGACAACACGGCGAGGTGCCGTGCCGGGCGCCGCGACCCGGTGGACCTTTCCGGTCACAGCACTAGCTCCGATCCGGCGGGTCCCTACGCCGCCAGAGCCTCCACGAGGGTGGGCCGGGAGTCCACCGACGCATACACGGTCGACACGTCCACCGACCCGGCCGGGCCGAATGTCAGGGGTGCGGCGGAAGGTGTGCGGACGGTACCGCCCGGGGACCCCGGAGGCTGGGGAATCGGCGAATCAGGGGCAGTGCCGGGCCGTCGTCGGCAGGATGGGGGCATGGACCGTGGGGACATGAGGCCGCGCGGGGCGCGGCCGGTGGTGGTGCGGGTACCGGTCGAGCCGGTGGAGGCCGCAGTGGAGGCCGACGCGCTCGACGCCGCGGCGCGTGCGGGCGATGTGGTGGTGCGCGGCCCGCTGTTCGGGGTGGCGGCGCAGTCCGCCGGGGACGGGCCGCGGTGGCGGGTCGTGCTCGAAGTGACGGCCGGCTGCCCCCAGCAGGCCCGCGACGGGCTGAACTCGCAGCTGTGGTTCCGCGCGAAGGACGAGGCGAAGGACCGGGCGGAGCGGCGTGCACTGCTGGCGGCGGTCGCCCGGCTCGAGAGCGAGCGGGTCGACGAGCTCCTCGTGTCCGGGACCCGGTACCGGGTGGTGCGCGCCGAGGAGTACGCCGCCTCGGGTCCGGGCGGTATCGAGGCACCGCGCCCGACCGATCCGGAGCCCCTCGTGCCCGACTGGGACCGGGCCGTCAGGGAATGCGAGATCGACGACGGTCTCGTGGTGGATCCGGACGCGCCGGTCACCCCGACCCAGGCGTTCGAGCAGCTGTCGCTGCGCGACCTGTGCTACACCGGCGCGCGGTTCCCCGAGGAGGTGCGCTCCGACTCCCGGCGGGCGTTGGAGACCCATCCGGACGTCCTGGTGATGCCGCCGACGTTCACCGTCGTGGAGCGGACCACGGGTGGCTGGCGACCGGTCAGCGGTCCGCACGCGACCCCGCACGCCGCCCGCAAGTCGCTGGACTTCGCCCTGACCTGGATGTGGCCGCGGATGCGCGGCCACATCCCCGAGGACGCCGACCCGCGCGCGGACGCCCGTACCTGGACCGCCCCGGACGGCAAGGAGTCCGCCGACCTGCGGGCCGCGCAGCTGGCGGCGTACGCCGGGGCCGCCGACACGCTCCGGACCGGGCGCGTCAACCGGCTGGAGTTCCAGGACGCCGTGTACCAGATCGCCCGTACCCGTCGGCTGCTGCGCTGGGGTCCCGACGGGCCCGAGGGGCCGCGGCCGTCAGACGTCAACAGCCAGGACCCCGCGCGCATCCACCTCACGCTCGACGAGGACGGCCGCGTCCTGCCCGACGCCTGACCCGGCCGACGGACCGGGCAACACTCAACACGCAACAGCCGCGGAGGGCCCACCACCGGCTCGCCCTCCGCGGACAAGTCGGGGTCCGGCGGGCGTTTCTACGTGCGCCGCAGGACCTCATGGGAAACGGTGGACCCCCTGTCCGAGACCTGCTGACGCCCCGAGGGAGACACCCCATGGACTGGACGCTCGAAGTAGTCCCCGTCCCTGTCACCGACATGGATCGCGCGAAGAGCTTCTACGCCGACAAGGTCGGCTTCACCATCGACCTGGACGACGAGGTCTCCCCCGGCGTCCGCATCATCCAGATGACCCCGCCCGGTTCCCGGTGTTCCATCGCCATGCTCCGCGGCATGCCCGCGGCACCCGGCGGCAAGGCCATGGCCCCCGGCACTCTGCACGGGCTGCAGCTCTGCGTCACGGACATCGAGGCGGCCCGCGGACAACTGGCCGACCGAGGGGTGGACGTGTCCCCCATTCGGCACGTCGGCCCGACGGGCTGGGAGGAGGGCAAGGGCGACACCTGGAACTCCTTCCTGACCTTCGACGACCCCGACGGCAACAGCTGGGTCGTCCAGGAGGCACCCTCGGAGCTGTCCGAGCGCTGAACGGCCCGACGCCGCGCCGGACGCCGCACCCGACCCCGCACCGACGCGACGGCGGGCAGATGTACCAAGCCCGCCCCCTCCTGGGAGGAATCCCGGCGCGTACAGCCCGGCCGCTCGCACAGACGGCCAGTACATTACCCATTTCAGCCGGTTCGTTCTATTTTGGGGATGTGCCTTGCGTCGTACCGCTGTCGCCCTCACCCTGCTGACCGCCCTCTCCTGCGGTACCTTCGCCGGCTCGCAGGCCGTCTCGGCCACGAGCGCGCCGACGGTCGGCGTCGGCGGCCGGGGCACGAACATCCTGGTCGTGGGTATCGACAGCCGCGCCGGGATCTCCGCGGCCGAGAAGCGGCGGCTCCACGTGGGCGGCAAGGGCTGCAACTGCACCGACGTGATGATGCTCGTGCACCTGTCCCAGAACCGGCGGCGCGCGAGCATCGTCTCCATCCCGCGCGACTCCTACGTCGAGTACGCGGGCACCACCGGCCCGGCCCGCAGCGGAAAGATCAACGGTGCGTACGCGATCGGCGGGGGCCCGCTCACCGTGGCCACCGTCGAGAAGGCCACCGGGCTGCGCATCGACCACTACCTGGAGACCGGTTTCACGGGCTTCGAGAAGACGGTCGACAACCTCGGCGGGGCGACCGTGTGCACGGACACCCCGCTCAAGGACGAGAACTCGGGCCTCGACATCGGCGCCGGCCGCCACCTCGCCAACGGGAACAAGGCCCTGCGCTACGTCCGGGCCCGGCACGTCAACCTCCGGCCCGGCGACCTCGGCCGGGTCCGCCGCCAGCAGCGCGTGGTCAACGACCTGCTGGCGCGCCTCACCGCGGAGGGCTCCCTCAACGGCCCGATCAGCACGGCGCGGACCGTACGCACCCTGCTGAAGACCGTACGCACCGACGAGCGCACGGGGCTGGACGACCTGGTCCGCATCGGCTGGTCGCTCGGTCACCTCCGGGCGGACCGGACGGAGTTCGCGACCGTCCCGATCCGGCTCTTCGACCACCGCGTACCCGGTGTGGGCTCCACCCTCGTATGGGACGAGACCCGATCCGCCGCGCTCTGGGACGCGCTGGGCGCGGACCGCCCGATCACCGGCGACATCCGGATCCAGCCCGTCGCCGAGAATCCGGCCCCCACGGACCCGGCCCGGATCACCGTGCACGTGGACGACGCCGACGTGGCCGCCGCCCTGCGCGGCAACGGGTTCTCCGTCACCGACACCTCCCGGACCGCCCCGCCGGTGCGCCCGGCGGGCCCGCCCGTCATCCGCTACGCCACCGGCCAGCAGGAGAACGCGGCGACCGTCGCGGCCGCCCTTCCCGGCTCCCGCCTGCAGGCCGACCCGGATCTCGACGCGGTCGTCGCGGTCGCCGTCGGAGCCCGGCCCGTGCAGGTCAGGGCCGTGACGTACGACCGGAACGTGGCCGACGGCGCCCCGGTGACCGCCGACCGCCTCCGCTGCGCCATCGCCGCCCCCGCCGCGGCGGCCGCCGGCGCGGGAGCCGCGCGGCCGGGGGGCGCCACAGAGCCATCCGGGCGACGATAAGAGGTGTGGACGACGCACAGCCGCAGGCCGCACCAGGTGAGCGGCCGCAGGAGCGGACGGCGGCGCGGCTGCGGTGCGGGGGCGGCGGCGGTGGCGGCGGTGGCGCATCCCGGTCCTGCGGGGCTGCCGCAGCGCGAGACCGGGGCCGCCCCGGAGGAGCGGGTGCAGGATGCATGAGGAGATGCCGCTCGACGACCTGATCAGCAGCGCCGCCCAGGACGCCGGAGGATGGCTGGGCGCCCTGCCGGTCGCACTCGTGGCCACCAGCAGCGACGGGATGATCGTCCGCTGGAACCACGGCGCCCAGCAGCTCCTCGGCTACGCCCCGCCCGAGGTGCTGGGGCGGCACATCTCCGACCTGCTCCATCCGGGAGCCGACCGCAGCCTGGGCCGGGCCCTGTGGGAGACGGCCGCCACCGGGCGCGGGGTGATGGGTACGGTCACCGCCTGGCACAGCAAGGGGCACCCGCTGGAGCTGGAGATCTGGGCCTGCCCGGTCCCGGACCGCCGCCACGGCGCCTCGGCCGTGCTGGTCTTCGCCGCGGACGCGCACGCAGCACGCCGTATCCGGGGGTCCTCGGCCGTCTGGGACGGGCTGTTCGCCCGCTCGCCGGTCGGAATCGGGGTCCTCGACACGGAACTGCGGTTCCTCCAGGTCAACCCGGCCCTCGAAGCGATGAACGGCCTCACGGAATCCGCCCATGTGGGGCGGCGGCTGGCGGAGTTGCTGCCCGAGGTGAACGCCGGCGAGATGGAGGAGGCGATGCGCCAGGTCCTGGACTCGGGTGAGCCGGTCCTCGACCGTCGCCGTACCGGCCGGACCCCGGCCGACCCGGAGCACGACCATGTGTGGTCGTGCTCGTACGTGCGTGTCGAGGACCCGGGCGGCCGGCCGATCGGCGTGATCGCCTCGCTCCTCGACATCACCACGCAGCAGCGCGACCACACCGAGGCCGAGGCGGGCCGCCGCCGCCTCGCGCTGCTCAGCGAGGCGAGCTCCCGGATCGGCGCCAGCCTCGACCTGGAGCGCACGGCGCAGGAACTCGCCGACCTCGCCGTCCCGCACCTCGCGAGCGCCGTCACGGTCGACGTACTGGATTCCCTCGCCCGGGGCATCGAACCCGGCACGGGTCTGGCCGGGGGCGTCGCCCTGCGCCGTCTGGGCAAGGCACCCCTGACCGGCTCCGCCGTCACACAGGCCCTGGCGCCCCTGGGCAGGACCCTCATCTTCCCCACGACCGCCCCCTACAGCCAGGCCCTCGCTGCCCGTCAGCCGTTCCTGATCGCCCACCTCGACGACCGGACCGTCGCACCCGCGGCCCGGCACACCCCCAAGCCGGCCCAGCTCCTGGAGCTGGGCGTGCACTCGTTCATGATGACCCCGCTCGTCGCCCGTGACATGGTCCTCGGCGTCGCCACCTTCTACCGCACCGGGCGGACCGGCCCCTTCGGGTCCGACGACGTCACCCTCGCCGGTGAGCTGTCGGCCCGCGCCGCCATCAGCATCGACAACGCACGCCTCTACCACCACGAACACGAGACCGCGGTCGTCCTCCAGCGCAGCATGCTCCCCCAGCACGTCACCCCACCGCCCGGCATCGAGATCGCCCACCGCTACCTGGCGGCCAGCGACGTCAACGAGGTCGGCGGTGACTGGTACGACGTCCTCCCCCTCAGCGGAGGCCGGGCCGCGCTCCTCATCGGCGACGTCATGGGCCACGGCATCGCGGCCGCCGCCGTCATGGGGCGCCTCTCCGCGACCGTCCGCGCCCTCGGCCGCCTCGACATGCCTCCGACGGCCCTGCTCCACCATCTCGAAGCCACCCTCGCCGACCTGTCGGATCCGATGCTCGCGACCTTCCTCTACGTGGTCTGCGACCCGGTCACCGGACACTGCACGGTCACGCGCGCCGGACACCCGCCCCCGGCCGTGGTCCAGCCGGACGGCACCGTCTACCTCGTCACGACCCCGCCGGGCGTCCCCCTGGGCGTCGGCGGCATCTCCTTCACCACCACCGACATCGCCGTGCCGCCGGGGAGCGTCCTGGTCCTGTACACCGACGGCCTCATCGAGGCCCGCAGCCGCGACATCGACGAACGCCTGAGCGAGCTCACCGGCCTGCTCGGCGCACCCCAGCAATCGCTCGACCACCTCTGCGACTCCCTCATCGCGCATCTGGTCCCCGCGTCCGCCGACGACGACATCGCCCTCCTCGCGGCCCGCATCGGCGTGCCCTCCAACCCGCCACCCGCGTGAACCGGCCATCGGCCTTCCGGCACTGTCACCGCGCACGTCCGCGCACGTACAGTCCGTGATGCCGACGCACTCCCCGGGGCACCGTCCCGGCAGCCGGACAGGAGAACAGCCGTGGCCACCGACGCCAGCAGCAGGCCGCTCGTCCCCCCGCGGTCCGGGACGGGGCGGGCCCTCCCCGAGGCGGACGCCGACTGCGTGGAGCGGTGGCGCACCCACAAGGGTGAACTGGTCGACCTTTTGACGCAGGTACGGGAGCGCCTCGGCGGTGTCGCCGCGTTCCGCCTCGGACCGGAGCCGACCGTCCTGGTCACCGAGCCCGAAGCCGTTCAGCACGTACTCGCCCGGCACCCCGCCCGGTACGTCAAGCGCTCCCACCGCGCCCGTCTGCTCATCGGCGACGGGGTGCTCGCCGCGACCGGCGAAGCCTGGCAGCGGCAACGCAAGCTGCTGCAGTCGCAGTTCACCGGGACGGGGATGCGCCGCTACGAGCAGCGGATCACCGCGGCGGCCCGGACCGCGGCCGAGCGGTGGGCCGGCCACGCGCGCACCGGGCGGACCTTCGACCTCGGCGAGGAGATGCGCCGCTTCGCCCTGGACACCATCTGGCGGGCGCTCACCGGGCACCCTCTCGACGAGGCCACGGCACACGAACTGACCGCCGTGGCCACGGTGGTGGCCACGCTGCCGAGCCTGCCCGCGGATCAGGTGGACGCCCGGGACGCCGTCGCCGGCGATCTGGCCAGGATCGACGCCGTCGCCCGGCACGCGGTGGCCGCGGCCCGGGCCGGAGAGCCCGGCCCCGACGGGCCGGGGCTGCTGCAGGTTCTGGTGGAGGCGGCCGCCGAACGCCCCGAGTACACCGACCAGTTGCTGCGCGACGAGCTCGTCACCCTGCTGGTCGCCGGCCACGAGACCACCGCGACCACGCTGACCTGGCTGTATCTGCTCCTCGACCGCCACCCCTCGGCCCGCGAGGAGGCGCTCGCGGCGGGCCGCCCCGGTTCACCGGAGCGGCGCGCGGCCATCCAGGCCCTGGTCAGCGAGACGCTACGGCTCTACCCGTCCGCCTGGCTCCTGCCCAGGCACGCCGCCGAGGCCGACGTCCTGGCCGGCTACGCCGTCGAAGCGGGCACGGACCTGCTCGTATGCCCCTACCTCACCCACCGCGATCCCGGCCTGTGGCCGGATCCCGAGCACTTCGATCCTCGGCGCTTCACCGCCGCGGGCAGCCGTCCCACCCGGCCGGGCGCCTACCTGCCCTTCGGCATCGGTCCCCGCGCCTGCCTCGGCCAGCAGTTCGCCCTGCGCGAGTCGGTGGCCCTCCTCGAGGAGCTGCTGCCCGGCCACGTCCCGGACTTCCGGTCCGTCCCGGAGCGGGCGGCGTACAGCATCACCGTCCGCCCCGACGGCCCGACGCCCGTCACCCTCACCTCCGCGCTGAAGTGACCCCGTGTCAGCCCTCCCCCGAGGATGCGGTGTGCGAGGCGCTCTCGCGCGGGTCGGGGTCAAGCCGTTCCCGCTGCGCACTTCCGGCCTCGTACACCGCCACAAGATCCGCACGGTTAAGGTGAGATCGGCTTGCGGCAGTGTGCGCAGGGCAGTTGGAAGTATCGGAAGCAGGGGGACCGGGGATGGCTGGCATGCGTG
The DNA here is from genome assembly GCF_035989885.1 of Streptomyces sp. NBC_01232. Taxonomy (GTDB): domain Bacteria; phylum Actinomycetota; class Actinomycetes; order Streptomycetales; family Streptomycetaceae; genus Streptomyces. Next base: position 8,364,138 of record NZ_CP108518.1, on the reverse strand, counting down.
TGCGGATCGAGTCCGGTGACGGGGGCCCGGGTGCGGCCGACGTCGCCGGACCCACCGAACGAACCCGGCTCACCGGGGACTTCGCCGACTGGCTGGCCCAGGACCGCGACGTCTCCCGGCACGCGGCCGTTCACCGCGTCCGCGCGGCGGCCCCGGGCGGAGCCATGTCGGGTGGCGATGTGGTCGAGTGGATCAGCCTCGCGGTCTCGTCCGGCTTCTCCGCCACGGCGCTGGTGTACGCACACCGGACGTTCCGCGCCTCGCTGCCGCCCCGGCTGCGCGCCGGATCGCGACTGGTGGTCGAGTACGACGGTGTCCGTGTGGTCGTCGAGGACGGTACGCCGCAGGACGCGGCCCGCATCGCGCGCGCCCTGGCGGCGGGACGGCCGGCACCGGATGCCGCGGGCACCCCGGATGCCGAGGATGCCGCCGACGCCCCGGATGTCTCAGGGCGAACGCCGGAGGGCACGTCCGAGGATGCCCACGGTGCCGGTTCCTGACCCGGTCGAGAGCCGGGCGGTACTGATCGGGATCGACGGATTCACCCACCCGGACCTGGAGCCCCTGCCCGCGGCGGCGGCCGGGGCACGGCGCCTCGCCGATCTGCTGCGGGATCCCTCCGTCTGGGGGCTGCCCGCCGCGCACGTCACCGTGCTGGGCGCGGACGCTTCCGTCTCCCAGGTGCTGGGCGCGGTGCGTGACGCGGCCCTGGAGGCCACGGAGACGCTCTTCGTGTACTTCGCCGGGCACGGGCTGCGCGACCGCGACGAGCGGTTGTACCTGGCGCTGGCCGAGGCGGATGCGGACCATCCGCAGATCGGGACGCTGCCGTACCGGATGCTGCGCGATGTGCTGCGGCAGGCCGGCTACCGGGCGCGGCACCGGGTGACGGTGCTCGACTGCTGCTACAGCGGCCTGGCGGGTGCGATGTCGGGCGCCGGCGTCCCCACCCGTGTCGATCTCGCCCACGCCCTGGAGGAGGCCGAGCACCCGGACGGGGGCGGCGGTGACGGCGCAGTGCAGGTGCCCGACGCGGACGACTACGGGGACTGCGTGCTGACCTCGGCTCCGCCGACGCGGCGCTCCTTCGTCCCGCCGGGTGCCCGGTTCCCGGAGTTCACCGGTGAGCTGATCGCCCTGCTGGAGCGCGGCATCGCGGACGGTGGGCCGGAGTTGAGCCTGGAGGACGCCTGGCGCTCCGTACGGCGCCGGATGCGCGAGCGCGGCAGCCCCGAACCCCAGCAGTTCGCCCAGAACGCCGTGGCCGCCCGGATCCGCCTCCGTAACCGGGCCGCCCTCCCCGACACCACGGCATCCCGATTCGGGAACGGGCCGCTCGCCGTCATCGACGCCGAGGAGGGCCGGGTACGGGCGTACGGCGCGGAAGGCCGCGTGCTGCACTCCCCCGCCACCACGCTCGACGCGCTCCTGGAGTGGGCGACGGCCCGGGCGGGGCTCGGCGTGGCACGGCTGAACCGCCACGGCGAGGACGCCGGTCCCCTGTTGGTCCTCACCGACACCGGCGCCGGACGGTTCGGCCTCCCGGCCCGCCCGGACGGCGGTTCCCGGTGCCTTCCGGACGAACACGAGGCCGTCGTGCGGCTTCGGCGGGCGGGCTGGCAGCCGGCGGGGCCCGGCGTCGGTGCCTGGACCCGGCTGTACCGCTCCGGCGCCGGGGGCCGACGGCAGTGGGTGCAGCTGTGCGTGCTGCCCTGGGGCGCGCTCGACCCCCGCCACTGGGGCGGGACCGCACAGCGCCCGCCCGCGGAGGTCGCCCGGGTGCTCGGCACCTATGCCGAGCGCGTCATCACCCCGTGCGGCTCGCCCGCCGACACGGGCCTGGAGCTCATGACCGCGCTGCGGCCGCCGACCCGTGCCGTCCGGGAGAAGCGGACCGGAGCCTGGGTGTCCGCGCCCAATCCGGGTGCGCTGACGGAAGTGGTGGACTTGGCTCCGTGCGAGGACCCGGACGGACACCCCGTGCCGGTGGGCGACCGTCCCGGCTCCCACCTGCGCGAACCGGACCGGGTGTTGCGGGAGGAAACGCACTCCTGGTCGCGTCCGCCGACCGCCGCCGAGCTCCGCGCACCGCACGTGGTCGGCATTAGGGTGAACATGATGCTGGCCTCGGCGGCGAACCGGCTGAGGGTGGGGCAGGGCGCCCCTGTCCACGTCGAGCGGCCGCGCTTCGACAAGACCCTGCCCGGCAGCTGGCTCGTGGACCTGTCCCACATCGCCCTCGACGCGCGCCTGCCCTCCCCGTTCACCCCGCACGGCCGGGCCCCGGCTGGCGCGGCCTGGTACACCACCCCGACGCTCGCCTACGCGGTGGAGCTGGGCTTCGCCGTCCACCCCCTCGAGGCGTACGTCCGTACCCGCAGCGGCGGCTACCTGGACGCCTGGTACAAACGGCTGCGGAACGGCTATCTGGCCACCATGGCCGATCTCGGCGTGACCCCTGGTCTCACCGGCAAGGAGTTCCTGGACGCCATGGCCCGCAGCGCGCGGATCGATCCCGGAGCGGCCGCCGTTCTCGGCGCGATCGAGGCGACCGCCGAGGGCGGTCTGGACATGCTCGCTGGGCGTCCGTACGGGGCGGCCCCGCCACGCCCGGCCCGGCGGCCGGACATCCGGGCCGCCGTCGGGGCGACGGCCCGGGTCAACACGCACCGCAAGATGCTCAAGGTGGCGCGGGAGGCGGACCTGTTCCCGCTGGCGGTCGCCGCCGACTGCGTCGTGTACGCGTCGGACGGCCCCTCACCGCTGGACTTCCTTCCCCGCACACCGGAGGGCGAGCCGCTCCCCGGGGGCTTCCGACTGGGCGTCACGCCGGGGTGGGTCACGTACGCGGGTACGCGGAGTACGGCATGGGCCGAGGACCTGCGCGCGGCCCACGGGCCGGACGTCAACATCGCGCACCACATCGCGGACGGCGTGAGTTAGGCACGGGCGGGGCCCTCGCCGTCTCGGGTCCCGCCGGATCCCTGGGACGCGCCGCGGATCGCGTCGAGGGTGCGCGCGACGTCCTCGTCGGTCGTCGACCAGTTGCTCACGGAGATGCGCATGACCCGGCGGCCGTGCCAGGTGGAGCCGCTGATCCACGCCGTGCCCTCGTCGAGGAGGCGGGCGAGTACCCGGTCCGTGCGTTCGTCGTCGCCGAACTCGGCGCAGACCTGGGTGAAGGCCACCTCGTTGAGGACGGTCGCGCCGTCGATGGCGGCGATGCCGGTGGCGAAGGCGCGGGCGTGCCGGCACAGCCGGTCGACGAGGTCGGCCACGCCCGAGCGGCCCAGCGACCTGAGCGCGGCCCATACGGGGAAGGCCCGTCCGCGGCGGGAGAGTTCGGGGACCTTGTCGACGGGGTCGCCGTGTTCGTGCTGGATGAGGTAGTCGCCCTGCAGGCCCATCGCCGACCGGAGGGCGGAGGGGTCGCGGACGACGGCCAGGCCGCAGTCGTAGGGGACGTTCAGGGTCTTGTGCGCGTCCGTGGCCCAGGAGTCCGCCCCCGCGCAGCCGTCGGTGAGGTGGGCGTGGGCCGGGGAGGCGGCTGCCCACAGGCCGAAGGCGCCGTCCACGTGCACCCATGCCCCGGCGTCGCGCGCGGCACGGATCGCCGCGTCGAAGGGGTCGAAGGCGCCGGAGTGGATGTCCCCGGCCTGGAGGATCACGATCGTGGGTCCGGGAGCGCGGTGCGTCAGGGTGTCGCGCAGGGCGTCGGGGTCGATGCGTCCCTGGTCGTCCGCCCGCACGAGTTCGGGGCGGCCGAGCCCGAGGTAGCGCAGGGCCAGGTCGATGGCCATGTGGCGGTCCCGGCCCGCGACGACGCGTACGGGCGGCCCGCCGGCGAGTCCGTCGCGGGCGATGTCGTGGCCGGCGCCCCGCAGCAGGGCGTCGCGCCCGGCGGCGAGGCAGGTGAAGTTCGCCATGGTGGCGCCGGTGGTGAAGCCGACGGCGCTGTCGGGCGGCAGGCCGAGGAGGTCGAGCAGCCAGGTTGCGGCGATCTCCTCCACCGCGGTGTAGGCGGGCGAGACCGCGCGCATGACGCAGTTCTGGTCCCAGGCGCTGACCAGCCAGTCCGCGGCGAGTGCGGCCGGCTCGGTGCCGCCGACCACGAAGCCGTAGAAGCGGCCGCTGGGGAACGCGGTGAGCCCGGGCTCACAGGCCGTGGCCAGCAGGTCGACGACCTCGGAGGGCCTGCTGGGTGCGTCGGGCAGCTCGCTGCCGAGCGCGCCCACGATCTCGTCGACCGGGGCGCGGGCGGGAACCGGGCGGTCGGACAGGCTGGCCAGCCAGCGGACGGCATGACCGTGCGCCTGTCGGAGCGCCGCCTCGCGCTCGTCCATACCTCGGACTATGGGACAGCCGCCGCCCACCCGCAAGCGGCGGGCCGACGGGCGGCGGTCGGGTCTGCGGGTCAGTGGATCACGCTGAAGCTGCGCCAGGGCCTGCTGACGGGAGCCGTCACGTTGGAGAGGGTCGTGGCCACATAGATCCCGTCGGCCCCCTCGGGCTCCTGGCAGTTGTCCGTCCGGTACAGCACGATGTCGACGAGGGTGTTGTTCTCGACGTGCGTGGCACCCTCCGGGATGCCGATCTTGTGGCAGCCGACGACCAGCGTGTTGGAGTAGCTCAGCTCCACCGGCGAGTCGTGCCCGCGGAAGCTCAGCATGCCGACGGTGCTCCGGCCCAGGCCCGAGCAGGCGCTGGCGGTCAGCAGCAGTGCTGCGACGCCCGCGATGATGCTGATACGTCGTCGGCTGTGGGACATGGGCTCGGTCCTCGTCTGTGCGGTGGTGACGGTCCTTGACCACAGCCTGACCCGGTCGGGCGCGCGTGGCCTCCGTTGCTCGGCCGACCGGATGAATGCCGGTGTGCCGGGCCCGTCACCCGGACCGCGGAGCGGACCTACAGGCTCAGTGCGTCCTCCGCGTTGTTCATCCAGGCGGTCACGGAGTTCTTGTCGGGTGAGACGTTCAGGCCGGGGGTCGACGCCTTCAGCGGAGTCTGCTTCAGGTCGGACTCCGTGTTCATGGTCATCTCGATCGAGTCGACGGTCTTGCCCTTGCCGTCCTTTGCGCCGCCCATGAGCCCGGCGTAGGCCGACTGCCCCGGTTCCAGCCGGATCGCGTCCTCGATACCGGGGGCTGCGCCGCGCTCCGTGGCCTGGCCGTCCAGGTCGCCGAAGGTCACGACCGGATGCCCCAGTACCCGGCACGCCTTGGAGCTCTTGTTGGTGATCTTCAGCAGGTAGCTGCTGGTCGTGGGTTCGGCCAGGGTCGCGGTGAACTTCACGTCGAAGGTGCTGCACGGGAAGACGTCGAAGTCGGGGTCGGTCGAGCCGGGCGCCGGCGCCTTGGACGGGGTCGCGGGCTTGGACGGCGCGGCGGACTTCGACGCACCCGGGGCCGGGCTCGTGGACGGGCCCGCGCTCACGCTCCCGGTGGGGCTCGCGGTCGGCGTCCCGGCCCCGCCCGCCGCGCCGTCCTCGGTGGGCCCACAGGCCGTCAGGGCCAGTGCGGATGCGGCGGCGAGGGCGATGGCGGCCTTGCGAACAGTGCTCATGATGGTGGTCCCCCTGAGGAGAAGCGCGGAACGCGCCGGGCTGGGCCGAACTGGATGAGCACCAGCGTCCCGCACAACCTTCACAGCTTGGTGACGGTGTGTTGCCGACTCGACCACGATGACGGCCGGACGCGGTCCGGAGCAGCATCGCCAATGCGTTCGACATGGCGTGCTCGTGCTCCGGAGAATCGGACCATGAGTCTCCTCGTGCACACCTTTGTCTACGACGCCGACGGCGGCCACGACTTCCTGGAGGACCCCGAGTACGGCGACACGCTGGCCGGATTCGAGAGCACCCGGACCCGGTTGTGGGGATCCGGGGCGATCCGGGCCCTGGGCGCCCGGTTCTTCCCACGGCTCGACGGGGACAACCTCTACGTGGAGCGCGACGAGATCGACGAGTTCCTCGCCGAGTGCGAGGCGGTCCGTCCGCACCTCGACCACCTCGCCGGGCAGGGCGGTTACCACGCCGAATACGTCGCCGAGCGCTTCGACAACATCGTCGCCGCCGCACTGCGGGCCAAGGCCGAGGGCGGCGGGATCGTCGTCTGGTGACAGGGGACGATTCCCGACCGGGGCGATCGGGGCCTGGGCCACGCGTCCCCCGGAACGAGTCGTTAGCATCTGGGCCCATGGGGAGATCCGAGGAGGCCGGCCGTGCCGACGCATGGCGCGTCACGGTGCTGGGGCACGAGCGCAAGGACGGTCTGCCGCCCGGCGGTCCGTCCCGTCCCGCGGGCCTGCCGCTCGCCCGACGCCAGGATCTGCGCATCCACGGCACCGCCGGGAAGATCAGCTGCATCGACGGCTCCGGCCGCACCCGCTGGACCGCCGCCTGCTCCGGCCGCCCCAACGCCGCCCACATCTCGGGCGGCCGGGTCCTGGTCACCACTGACTCCCTCGCGTACACGGCCTGGGGCAACCTCGGCCCGGCCGTGCTGCTCGACCTGGCGGACGGCAGCCGGATCGCCGAACTGCGCGGGGAGCGCGGCGCGGCCCTGGGCGGCGGGCGGTTCGTACTCGGTCTGGAGGGCTACGACGTCTTCGACACCTGGGCGTACGACCGCGACGGCACCCTGTACGACACCTGGCGCAGCTACGGCCACTACGTCGTCGGGACCGGCATCAGGGTCGTCGAGACCGACCGCCGCCTCCCCACCACCGGCCGGGTGGTCCGGCTGCTGCCGGGCGGTGGCATCGAGCGCGGCCCGCTGCTCACCGACCCGCAGACCCCGAAGCCGCTCGTGCTGGCGGACGGCACGATCCTGATTCTCGACGCCGGGGTACTGCGCGCCGTGGACCGCGGGCTCGGGGACACGGTTCTCGCCGAGCTCCTGCCCGTGGACCCCGAAGAAGTCTGGCGCTACCACGGTGAGCTCCGCCTCACCGGCGACCAGCTCACCGTGACGGTCACCGAAAGGCACCCCGACCGGTCCGACGAGCACACCCACCGGACCTGGACCCTCGCCCTGCGGTCCGGTCGATGACCCGCCGGGCCGTCAGTTCGCCACGACGGTCAGCACGGCCGATACGACCGTGACCGCGGACGCGGCCACCATCCAGTTGCGGGCCCGGCCCGACAGGACCGGGATCCCGTCGGCGTCGGCCTCCTCGGTGTCCTCCCCCGCCCCCCGCAGGCGCGGACACGAGCCGCAGGCCGGATCGTGTACCAGTGTGTCGAGCCAGACGACACCGTCGAGCGGCGCCCGAGCGAACAGCATCCCGTCAGATTCCATAACCGGACAACGCCATGATCCGCATCAGGCCACTGCCGGAGGCCGGACCGAGGCCCAACCGTTGCCGACCAGCCGATCACACAATGAGGTGAAAGGACCGGGTCACCGGCCGCGGCGGTTGTCGTAGACGGTGAGACAGAGCGCCTTCATGGCGGTCTCCGCCCGCTTGGGGTCCACGCCCTGGTCGATGGCCTCGAGAGCGGCCGCCGCCGAGGTCCGTACCGGGTACGGCAGGCCCTCGTAGGCGGAGATCCGGTAGGCCATCTTCCGTCGGGCCTCCCGCTCGACCTCGCTCACCCCCTCGGCGGTCAGGGGAAAGACCGCCGCCTGGTACGTGGCGATGCAGACGAGCGCGGCGTCGGCGAGGCCCTCGGCGTAGCCGTCGGCCGGAACCGCCTCGGCATCGGGCCGGAAGAGGGCGAGGACCTGCCGGCGGGAGAAGAACGATCCCAGCCCCGCGCCGAGTCCGGCCACCGCCGCGAGGACCACGGCCATCAGCCTGCCGGAGAGGAGCAGGCCGAGGCAGGCTCCGCCGACCACGCCGCACGTCACCAGGACGAAGGTGATCATCAGGTGGATGCGCGCGGCGGGCGGGGACTTCATGGCAGCAGTATGCACAGTGCTTCCGTGCGTCAGACGCGGCGGTCGGCCGCGTCGAAGCGGGCCAGGGAGAGGGCCCCGGCGTGCAGGGATCCCTCCAGTGCGCGGTACGTCGCCCCGTCCAGGCCGCCCAGCTCCTGCGCCACCTCCTCGGTCGCGTCCCGGGCGATCTCGGCGGCGAGTTCCTCCGGCGGGGTACGGGGTCCGAGCTTGCTCACCGCTGAGGCGGCCCGGGCCGGGGTGAGCAGGCCGGTGCCGTGCGCGAGCAGCCAGCCGGGGACTCCGGCGGCGCCTTCGGGGGGCGCCTCGTACGGGCGCGAGCCGTCGAACCGCTCGTCCTCGGCGAAGGCGGGCTGCTTGAACTTGGCCATCGGCCGACCGGGTTCGCGGGATCCCCCGGCGGGTTTGACCACGATGCCCTCGGCGAGGTTGCCGGTGAGCGCGGGCAGGCCCAGCAGGCCGGGCAGCCGGGTGGGGAAGACCACCGGGAGCTCCTGGAGGCGCGCGAGGGGGCCTTCGGCCAGCAGCGGGACGCAGAGCAGCCCGGCCGCGGCCGCCGCAGCGCGCAGCGTCCGGTCGCCGACCCAGTACGGGCCGTCGGCATCGGCGACGGTGGCGTCGAAGGGAAGCCAGACCAGTCCGGGCGCGTACCAGACGCCGGTCTGCACGGGCTCGGCCCCGGGCGTCGCCGGTACGCCGGGGTGCGGGTAGCGGCCGCCCGCGAGTTCGCCGTAGACGGTCACGACCGCGGAGGCCGGGGCTCCGGTGTCCTCGCGCAGAGTCTGTGCGCAGCGGGTCGCGGCGACGGCCAGGGCGGGCCAGATGCGGCCGACGCCGAAGAAGTCGTCCAGTCCGCCGTCCTCGAGCAGTTCGCGCCGCTTGGCGGGGCGTGCGCCCGACGCGTCGCACACGACGGCGAAATTGGCGCCGTGGATCTTCTCGTGGGCCACCCAGTTCCGCCCGCGGGCCTCGCCCAGCCGGGTGTTCGCGGGGATCTTCGGGTAGGGGGTCCAGGGACGGGGTTCGGGGTGCACCGCACGATCGTAGTCAGCCCGTCGGTCAAGGTCGTCGGATTAACTCCGGGGGGGGTGTGCCCCGGCCCTGGTCGCGCCCGGTGGAAACCCTTTGGCCGCTGGGGTGTTGGCGCTCTAGCATGACCCCTCATGCCTACCAATGAACAGATCATCGGACGTGCCCTGGACCGGATCGTCGCGGGCTACGTCTTCCCCGACAAGACCGTGGTCGTCGACGCCGAGATCCGGCGCCGTCTCGCGGCGGGGGCCTATGAGGGCCTGGACGGGCCGGAGCTCTGCGAGACGGTGACCGCCCACCTCCAGGAGGTCTGCCCGGACAAGCACCTGCGCCTGCTGTGGACCGACGAGCCGCAGTCGCTGGACCCGGTGGACGACGACGGCGGGGAGGCCGCCTTCCTGGCGCTGCTCCGGGCGGAGAACCAGGGGATCCAGCGCGTCGAGCGGCTGGAGGGGAACATCGGGCTCATCGAGCTCCGGCGCATCGCGAGCGCCACCGAGGGCGCGAGCGCGATCGGCGCGGCCATGCAGCTGGTCGCTCACAGTTCCGCTCTCGTACTGGACCTGCGTGGCTGCCTCGGCGGGGTGCCGGAGGGGGCCGCCATGTGGTGCAGCTACTTCCTCCCCGACGACCAGGTGCACCTGCACGACATCTACGACCGGACCTCGGACACGACCCGCCAGTTCTGGACGGTCGCGCACCTTCCCGCACCGCGCTACCTGGACCGGCCGGTCCACATCCTGACGAGCGCGGTCACCTTCTCCGGGGGCGAGGACGTGGCGTACACCCTGCAGGCGCAGGGGCGGGCCGTCGTCGTGGGCGAGACGACCCGGGGCGGCGCCCATCCGACGGCCCGGCACGCGGTCGCCGAGCACGTTCTGGTGACCGTGCCGACCGCTCGGACGATCAACACCGTCACGGGCGGGAACTGGGAGGGCGTGGGGGTCGTTCCCGACGTCCGGGTGCCGGCGGAGCAGGCGCTGGAGACGGCGCTCAAGGCCTTCCGGCCGGGCGCCTGAACCGGGCGCGGAGCCGGGCGTCCGAGCCGGGCCGGAGCCGGGCGCCCGGGCCGGGCCCGAACCCCGGACCGGTCAGATCGGGTCCACGTCCAGGAATGCCGCGAGGGCGGCCTCGCTGTCGCCCACGCCACCGGGCAGGGCCAGCTCCGCCCAGATGACCTTGCCCTCGGGTGTGTAGCGGGTGCCCCAGTGCTCGCTGAGCTGCGCGACCAGGAACAGGCCGCGTCCGCCCTCGTCGGTGGTGGCGGCGTAGCGCAGGTGGGGGGCGGTGCTGCTGCCGTCCCACACCTCGCAGGTCAGGTTGTGGTCGTGGAGCAGCCGTACCCGGACGGGCCCGCTGCCGTGCCGCAGGGCGTTGGTGATCAGTTCGCTGAGGATCAGTTCCGTGGCGAAGCCCAGGTCCGCCAGACCCCATTCGTCGAGCTTCTTCGCCGCGGCGTTGCGCATGGCGCCCACCGCGCTCGGCTCGAACGGTACGTCCCACTGCGCGACCCGGTCCGGCCCCAGCGTCCGGGTCCGCGCGATGAGCAGGGCCACGTCGTCGGTCGGCCGGGGCGGCAGCAGCATGTCGAGCACGGCCCGGCAGCTCTCGTGCGGGTCCCGGTCGGGGTGGCTGAGCGCCACGCGCAGCAGTTCCAGCCCCTCGCCGATGTCCCGGGTCCGCTCCTCGATCAGGCCGTCCGTGTAGAGCACCAGCTGGCTGCCCTCCGCGAGGTCCAGTTCCGCGGTCTCGAAGGGCATGCCGCCCAGCCCCAGCGGGGGCCCGGCCGGCAGCTCCACGATCTCCGTGGTGCCGTCGGGGGCGACCACCAGGGGTGGCAGGTGGCCGGCGCGCGCCATCGTGCAGCGCTGGGACACCGGGTCGTAGACGGCGTACAGGCAGGTCGCGCCCAGAACGCCGCCGTTCACGTCGGCGCCCTCCCCGTCGTGGTCGATGCGCTGTACGAGGTCGTCCAGGCGGGCCAGGATCTCGTCGGGCGGCAGGTCGAGCGAGGAGAAGTTGTGCACGGCCGTACGGAGCCGCCCCATGGTGGCGGCGGCGTGCAGCCCGTGCCCGACCACGTCTCCGACGACCAGGGCGACGCGGCATCCCGCCAGCGGGATCACGTCGAACCAGTCCCCGCCGACCCCGGACTGCGCGGGCAGGTAGAAGTGCGCCACGTCCATGGCGCTCTGCTCGGGCAGGGCGCGCGGCAGCAGGCTGCGCTGGAGGGTCACGGCGAGGGCGTGTTCGCGGGTGTAGCGGCGCGCGTTGTCCATGCTGACCGCCGCGCGGGCGACGAGTTCCTCGGCCAGGGACAGCTCGTCCTCGTCGAAGGGCTCCTGCTTCTGCGACCGCCAGAAGTTGACCACCCCGAGGACGACGCCCCGGGCCATGAGCGGAGCCGCGATGAGCGAGTGGATTCCGTACTCGACGATGGCGTGGGCGCGCGGCGGGTCCTGGGCCTGCCAGCCGGGCGCGTCGGCCAGGTCGGGCACCAGCTCGGCCCGGCCCGTGCCGTAGCCGCGCGCCTGGGGGGTGGAGGGCAGGAAGTCGATCAGCCGCCCGACGGGGTAGAGGGGGTGGTCGGAGCGGATGCCGCTGACCGCGGTGCGCCGCATGTCGGAGCCCGCGCGGGGCTCCTCTCCGTCGATGACCTGGTCGGCCAGGTCGACCGTGACGAAGTCGGCGAACCGGGGGACGGCCACGGCGGCGAGTTCCTCGGCCGTCCGTACCACGTCGAGGCTGGTTCCGATGTCGCCGCCCGCGTCGTACAGCAGCTTCAGGCGCCGGCGGGCGGTCTCCGCCCGGCTGGTCAGGACCTGCATCTCGGTGGAGTCCCGGATGGTCACGGCGGCGCCCTCCGGGCGGCCCCCGGGGTGGGTGGGCCGCTGGTTGACGACGAGCAGCCTGTCTCCGGACTCCAGGACCTCGTCGGTGGCCTCCCGGCAGGAGAGCAGCAGGTCCGCCATCCGGCGGTCCAGGCCCGGTACGTCCGCGATGTGGCGGCCGTCGGCGTCCTCCGGCAGCCCGAGGAGGCGTTTGGCCTCGTCGTTCGCCAGCAGGAGGCGGCCTTCGCCGTCGGTGATCAGCACGCCTTCGCGGACCGCGTGGAGCACCGCGTCGTGGTGCTCGTACATGCGGGTCATCTCCTGCGTGCCGAGCCCGTGGGTCTGGCGGCGCAGGCGTCTGCTGATCAGCGCGGTGCCGACGGTGGCCAGGGCGAGGCCGGTGGCGATGGCCAGCAGGATGACCGGGAGCTGGCGGTCGACCACGCCGGTGACGTTCTTGACCGTGAGGCCCGCCGACACGAGCGCGACGACCTTGCCGTCGGGCGCGGTGACCGGCACCACGGCCTGGATCTCCTTGCCGAGCGGTCCGTCGACGCTCTCGGTGTGGACCTCGCCGGCGAGCGAGGGCTCGATCGTCCCGACGAAGCGTTTCCCGATGCGGTCGGGCTGGGGGTGGCTGTACCGGATGCCCTTGGTGTCCATCACGACGATGAAGTCGACCCCGGCGGCCTTGCGCGTCTCCTCGGCGAGCGGCTGGAGGGTCGCGGACGGATCGGACGTCTTGAGGGTGTCCTGGAGGCCCAGGGAGTGGGCGAAGGTCTCGGCGACCGACACCGACCGGTTGCGCGCCTCGCGTTCGGTGTCGTGCTTCGACTGGAGGACCAGAGCCAGCAGCGCCCCGGCCGCGAGCAACACCACGATCGCCACCTGGAGGACGAATACCTGTCCGGCGACGCTCTTCTTCCGGTTGCCTAGCAGTGACCGCACCGACGTGCCCGGCACGGGTGGCGAGGAATGGTCACGAACCCAGTTGTAGCACCTCCGCGCCCCTCTGGCCCCCGGCGTGCACGATACGCGCCCGGATTGTCACCCCTGGTCCCCCGGCGGCTTCAGCCGGCGCGGCGCTCGGCCGCGGCCTGGAGGCCGTTCGCGGCGGGACCGGACGAAGGCAGCGGGGGCTTCGGGGTGGCGCCGGGAGTGGCCCCGGGAGTCGCCTCCGGAGCCCCTTCCGGGGTGCCCTCCGGGGTGCAGGTGACCTCGTCGCGCGGCGTGTAGTGGGTCTTGAAGTCCTCGCGCCGCACTTCCTTGCCGCCCTGGACGAAGACGCGCCCGACGGTGACGTCGAAGCCCTCCAGCGGGGTCTGGACCTCGCAGGTCTCACCACTGCCCGTGCGCTGGGCGGGCGGCGTGATGTTGGTCCGCGGCCCCTTGGTCGCGCGTATCTCGTCGTACTTCTTCGTGCCGAGGAGGGTGATCGTCAGCGAGGTGTCGGTGGAGCTCGCCTGGATGTAGAGGGGGTGGCCGGAGTCGTTGATCCAGCGCAGGTCGAGGGTGCCCCAGGCCACGGTGGCCTCCCGGCCCTCGGGGTAGCGCTCGATGTAGAAGGAGTGGGCGCCGTACTCGACGGGCTTGACGCCCGCGAAGAACATCGCGTTGAACATGGTGGTGGCGACCGCCGAGACTCCGCCGCCGGGGGACTTCACGTACTGGCCGTCGTTGATCATGATGCCGTCGACGAAGCCGTTCTCGGGGGTGCGCTCACCGACCGTGCGGTTGAAGCTCCACTCCTCGCCGGGCATGACGACGGAACCGTCGATCAGCTCGACGGCGCGGCCGACGTTGGTGGTGCGGTAGGGGGCGGCCGGGAATTCGACGGTGAAGGAGGAGACCTTCTCCTTGATGCCCAGCCGCCGCGCCTCTGCGCTGGTGAGGTCCGGCTCGACGGCCACGGTGGCGACCTCGCCGCTGCGGGCGGCGCCCGTGCGGGTCAGCAGCGGCAGCACGGCCCGGCCCAGCGCCTCCTGCGTGACCTTCCGTCCCGCCAGGCCCTGGTCGGCGATCACCACGCTGCCGTCCGCTTCGAGGCGGGGCTCGGCGTCGCGCGGCGCGCGGGTGACCTCTTCGATCGGGCGGGCCACCGCCGGGTCGGCGAGCAGGCTCTTGGAGTCGAGGGCCGGTACGAGGCGGCCCTGTCCGTCGGCCCGCATCTTCAGGTGCTCGCCGAGCACGGCGGGGGGTATGGACATGCGCTTGCCGGCGACGGTGAGCGTGACGGGCCCGGACATCGCGGGCTCGGCGAACTGGCGCATGGCCCGTCCGGTCTCCTCGGCGCCGATGCGCGGCTCGGTGCGCGTGACCGGCAGCACGACGGGGCCGGCATCCGGACGCAGGTAGGCCTTGCGGAGGGTGTCGAGGGCCTTGTCCTCGACGAGGTCGACCCCGGGGAGCGGCGCGACGGCCTTCGCGGTGCCCTCATCGAACGCGATCACGCCGTCGCGGACGTGCTGCTCGGTGGTCGCGCCGAGGCGGTCGACCGCGGCGCGGGCCGTCTGCTCGTTCATGCGGATCACGGGCGCCAGGTCCCGCTCGTCCGAGGAGAAGAGGCCGCCGATGACCGTGACCGGACCGTATCCGTTGCGTACGGCGCGGTCCACGGTCGCGTCGGTGTCGAGCGAGAGCCCGAGCGCGGCGGGATCGGCCTTCTCCACGCGGTCGCCGATCCGCATCGCGATCGGGGCCGCGGCGGCGGGTCCGAGCTCCCTGGTCAGCGTGGTGCGCGCCTCGGCCCGGCTCATGCCGCCGATGTCCACCCCCAGGACCCGCGTGCCCTGGTCGATGTCGCCACCGACCGCGAACGCGGTCCCGTAGAGGCCGCCCAGTCCGAGTACGACGGCTCCCCCTGCCAGCGGCAGAGCGATCCGTCGGTTGCCCGTCCAGCTGCGCACGCGTCCCATGTCTCTCCCGTAGCGCCGACCGGTCCAGCAGGTGGCGCGGGCCGCAAAGGCAGCCATATACGACAATTACGGGGCTTAATGATCCCTGCTGAGGGTTCGATTTTGGGATGAATGTAATAGTTGTCACGATTCTCACTGCCTGTGCACGCCCGGTATCCCCCGCGCACGCGCTGATCAGCAGGCCGTACGCGCCGCCCGCCGCCGAAACGCCGGGCCCGTGCGCGCCGGCGGCGGGGGGCGCGACGGGAACCCGCGGCCGGGGCGGGGCCGCTCCGGGCCGGAATCGGGATCAACTCGGCGGTTTCGCACCGGCGTTGCCGTCTCGGGATCACCGGGTTAGATTTCTGGAAACTGTTTCTAGTTCGAGCGGGGCTGACGTGTTAGAGCTGACGGGGAGCGGGGCCGAGCCGCTGGGGGCGGGGGATCCGCGCCGGATCGGGTCCATTCCGCTGGCGGGGCGGCTCGGGGCCGGAGGCATGGGCCGGGTGTACCTCGGAGTCCGGGAAGGCCGGTACGTCGCCGTCAAGCAGCTCCTGTCCTCCGTCGTGGGTGAGGACGAGGACTTCCTGCGCCGCTTCGGGCACGAGCTGGACAACCTCGCCCGGCTCCCCGCGGACGCCACCGCGCCGCTGCTCGACAGCGACCGCAGCGCCAGTCCCCCGTGGTTCGCCACCGCGTACATCCCCGGCCTCACCCTGCGCGAGGCCATCGCCCTGCACGGCGGGCCGCTGCCCGCGCGGGCCCTGTGGCTGCTGCTGCGGGAGGCCTCGGCGGGTCTGGCGGCGGTGCACGCGCTGGACATGGTGCACCGGGACCTCAAGCCGTCCAACGTCATGCTGACCCTGGACGGGCTCACCCTCATCGACTTCGGCGTGGCCCGGGCGGCCGAGCAGAGCCAGCTGACCCGGACCGGCATGGTCGTGGGCACCCCCGCCTACATGGCGCCCGAACAGGCCTCGGGCAGGCGGCGGCTGAGCGGAGCCACCGATGTGTTCGCGCTGGGCTCGGTACTCGCGTACGCGGCGTGCGGCCAGCCGCCGTTCGGCGACGAGTCGGGGCACGGCGTGCTGTACCGCATCGTCCACGAGGAGCCCGATCTGGAGCCGTTGCGGGAGCTGGAGCCGGACCTCGCCGAGCTCGTCGCCGCCTGCCTCGACAAGGATCCCGAGGGGCGCCCCACCGCCGCCGAGCTCCTCGAACGCGCCCGCGCGCACGGCCCGTTCGCCGCCCCGCTGTGGCCGGAGGCGATCACCGAGCGGCTGACGGAGCGGGCCGCCTTCGCCGCGAACGTGCAGGAGGCCGACGTACCGACCCTTCCGCTCACCGGTGAGAAGGCACAGCCGGATCCGGAGCCCGCGGCCCCCGTCGCCCCCGCGCCCCCGGCCACGGACGGTGCCGGAGCCGGACGGCCCGAGCGCCGTCGCCGTACCCGGGTCTTCCTGGCCGTCCTGCCCGTCGTCGTGGTCGCGGGCGGCACGACCCTTGCCGTCCAGCACCTGCCGTACACCTCGGCGCCTCAGGCCGGACCCGGCAACTCCCCCTCCTCCACGGTCACGGCGCCGGCCGACCCGGCGGCCCCGGCAGCGGGAGCGGCCGGCGGCCCCTCGGGTACGGCGTCACCCGCGCAGCCGCCCGCCCAGGACCCGGCGCAGGCAGCCACGGGCAGCTCCCCGGCCGCGGCCGCCGCAGGCGTCGGCGGCGCCGCCCCCGGTACCGGCCCCGGCACCCAGCCCGGCTCGGGCAGCGCCGGCAACTCCGGCAACCCGGCGAACGGGGGCGGCTCCGGCAGTACGCGCCCCTCCAACGGCGGGACGTCCACGGCGCCCACGGCCCCGGCTCCCCCGGTGCCTCCCGCGTCCGGCACCTACCGCTTCCGCAACGGCAACAACAGCAGGTGCATCACCCAGGTCTTCGGCTCCTCGGACCACGGCGACTGCGCGGACGCGAGCGCCCGGTGGACCGTACAGGGCAGCGCGGACGGCAGCTTCAAGCTCGTCAACCAGCAGAGCGGCGGCTGCCTTTACGCCAATATGCTCGGCCAGGCCGTCTTCGTCGGCGACTGCGGTCAGGGCACCGCCCGGCTGTGGCGCACGGGGTCGGGCGGCAGCCTCCGCAACGACTTCAGCGGCGGCTGCCTCGACCTCGGCATGAGCAGCGGCCTGGTGACGAAGACGTGCGGCGGGGAGGCGTCGCAGCGCTGGTCGAAACAGAGCTGACGGGCGTCCCGGTCGTCACCCTCCGGAGCCTGCCGGGAGCATCCGGCCACGGTCCCCACGACTACGACTTTCGGCGGAGGAACCGGGCGGGCCGATGATCTACTCTGCGCCGTATGTGGTCTCCTTTCCTCCGCTTCCTCGCCGCTCCCGGCAGGACGGGCGTCCTCCTGCAGGCCCTCGCGGCCTGCGTGCTCGCGGCCGCGACCTGGACGGACGTACACGCCAGGGCGTTCACCGGCTCGGCGCAGCAGGGCTGGCTCGCACTGTCGGCCGCGGCCGTCGGCGCCGTCCTCGTCACGCTGCCCCTGCTCAAGGAGGCCCGGCTCTACGCCTACGCCGGGGGTGGCGCCGCCGCCGCCTCGCTGGCCTGCTCCGCGGCCCTGCACCTGGGCTACGGAACCGCCGGTGTGCCGTTCGTCTACGGGGCGTTCGAGCCCGTCGCCCTCCTGGTCGTGCTGGCCCTCGTCGCCCGGCGCGGTCCGGCGGCCGCCACCGGGCCCGTCGCCCTCCTGCTGGCGGCGGCCGTCATCGTGCGGCCCCTGTCGATCGGCGTGCAGGAGGGCAGCCTCTCCGTCGCGTTCGGTCTCACCCTGATCACTGTCGTGGTGGCCGGGGCGAGTGTGACCGCGCGGATGGTGGCGGCGTACCGGCGGCAGCGCGAACACCACGTCCGGCTCGAGCAGCGCATCGAACTGGCCAGGGATCTGCACGACTACGTCGCCCATCACGTGACCGGCATCGTGGTCCAGGCCCAGGGCGCCCGGGCGGTCGCCGCCAGGCGGCCCGACATGGTCCTGCCCGCGCTGCAGCGCATCGAGGAGACCGGTACGGAGGCGCTCGCTTCCATGCGGCAGATGGTCGGCGGGCTCGGGGCGTGCGGGTCCGGCGTGGCGCAGGCCGCGCCCGCCGGCATGGACGACCTGCGCGCCCTGGTGGAGGGGTTCGCCCTGCACGGTGTACCGGCGTACTTCAGTGAGGAGGGCCCGACGGACACCGTGCCGTCCGAGGTGGCCGCCACGCTGCACCGGGTGACGGCGGAGGCCCTCACCAACATCCGCAAGCACGCCCGCCACTGCCGCCACGTCAGCGTCCAGGTACGCGTCCGCCCCCACGAGGCGGCCGTGCGGATAACGAACGACGGGACCGCCCACGGGACCTCGCGCCCCGGCTACGGGCTCAAGGGACTGAGCGAACGCGTCACCCTGGCCGGAGGCACCTTCCGGGCCGGCGCCACCCCCGAGGGGGAATGGCAGGTGCGGGCCCGCATGCCGCTCGCCGCTGTTCGCGCGGCCTCCTGAGCCACGTGCGCCCGGCCCGCTACGCCGAGGCCTTGCCCCGGCCCTTGGGGCCGCCGTTCGTCGGCGGGTACTTCGGCCTCGCCGGTATCGACGGCGGGGATTGCGGCGACGGCGCCGGGAGCGGCGGGAGGGCCGTCCGGTGCAGCCAGGCCGAGAACAGGTCGTCCAGCGGCTCGGCCGCGTAGCGGGCCGCGTGGCCGGTGAAGCTCGCGGTGGACACCACGCCGTGGCGGTACACGGTGCCCCAGTCGCGCAGCATGCGGAAGAACGCGTCGTCGCCCAGGGCGCAGCGGATCGCGTGCATCGTGAGGCCGCCGCGCTGGTAGAGGCGGTCGTCGAACATCAGCTTGCGCCCGGGGTCGACCAGCTTCAGGTCCTGGGGCTGCGCGAGCAGCGTCCGGTGCGCGGTCCGTGCGAGCTCGTGCGCCGTGCGGCCGCCGGAGCGCTCCGACCAGAGCCATTCGGCGTACTTCGCGAAGCCCTCGTTCAGCCAGATGTGCCGCCAGTCGGCGATGGTCACGCTGTTGCCGAACCACTGGTGCGCGAGTTCGTGGGCGATCAGGCGCTCCGAGCCGCGTACGCCGTCGACGTGATTGGCGCCGAACAGGGACAGGCCCTGCGCCTCCACGGGGACGTCGAGTTCCTCGTCCGCGACGACCACCGCGTACTCACCGAAGGGATAGGGCCCGAAGAGTTCCTCGAACAGCCGCATCATGGCCGGCTGCCGGGCGAAGTCGCGGGAGAACCGCGGCAGCAGGTGCGCCGGCACGTGGGCGCTCTGCGGCACTCCCCCGAGTCCGGGGTCGCCGAGCAGCACCGTCTGGTACATGCCGATGGACAGCCCGACCAGGTAGCTGGAGGTCGGTGCGGACTGCTCGTAGACCCAGGTGGTCGTGCTGGCCCTCGTCGTCCGCGTGAGCAGCCGGCCGCCGGCCACGACCGTGTAGGCGGACGGCGTGTTGACCGAGATGTGGTAGGAGGCCTTGTCCGCGGGCCGGTCGTTGCAGGGGTACCAGGAGGGCGCGCCGACGGGCTGGCTGGCCACGAGGGCGCCGTCCGTCAGTTCCTCCCAGCCGAGGCCGCCCCAGGGGCTGCGCACGGGCTTGGGGTTTCCCGACCAGTGCACCTCCACGGTGAAGGCGGAGCCGGCGGGCAGCGGTTTGGCCGGGCGCAGACGGAGCTTGCCGCCGCGGTGGGTGTAGTGCGGGGCCCGGCCGTTCACGAGGACGCGGCCTATTCTGAATTCGGCCAGGTTCAGGTGGAACTCGGTGAGCGGTGCCCGGCCGGCGATCGCACTGAGGCGGGCCGTCCCGGCCAGCCGGTTGGGGCCGGGGCGGTATTCCAGAGCGAGTTCGTACCGGTGCACTCGGTAACGGGAGTCGCCGTTGGCCGGGAAGTACGGGTCCGATGGCTCTGTTCTCTGGCCGCTCACTGCCGCTTCCGCTCCCTGCGCTGTGCTCGTACGACGTGCTGTGTGCCGGTGTACCGGTGCGCTCGCTGCTGCCGGCTCCGGCGCGGAAGGCCCGGTCAGGACCGCCACGCCTCGATCGGATTGCCCAGCCAGCGGGTGTCGGCGGGGACGGATTCCCCGGCCATCACGAGGGAGGCGGGACCCAGGGTGCTGCGGGCCCCCACCGTGCTCCCGGGCAGGACGATTCCGCCCGGGCCCAGGGTGGCGCCCTCACGGAGGACCACAGTATCCGTCCTCAAGATCCGGTCGTGGAAGAGGTGCGTCTGCAACACACAGCCGCGGTTCACGCTGACCCCGTCGCCCAGCACGACCAGGTCCGTCTCGGGCAGCCAGTAGCTCTCGCACCACACACCCCGGCCGATCCGGCCCCCGAGCCCGCGCAGCCACAGGGCCAGCGCCGGCGTGCCGGGCACGGACCCGACGAGCCAGGGCACGGCCAGTACCTCGACGAAGGTGTCGGCCAGCTCGTTGCGCCACACGAAGCCGCTCCACAGCGGGTGCTCCCCCGTCCGGTGCCGGCCCACGAGCAGCCATTTGGCGGTCACCGCGACCGCGCAGGCGGCCGCTCCGGCGGCGAGCAGCACCGCACCGGAGAGCAGCGCGGCTCCCCAGATCCCCAGGCCGCTCGCCGTGATGAGGGCGCAGAGCGCCGTCACGGTCAGCACGGCCAGGGCGGCCGAGCAGAAGACGGGGACGAGCCGGCACAGCTCGACCAGCCCGCGCGCCCACAGCAGCCGTGCGGGCGGCTCGTACGTCCGGCTCTGGTCGGCGTCCGCGGTGGAGCGGGGCAGCCGGACCGGCGGAAGTCCCAGGTAGGAGCTGCCCTTCTTGGCCTTCTTCGGGGTGGCGGACAGTACGCCGACCAGCCCGTCGTCCGGCACGGAGCGGCCGGGGGCGGTCATTCCGGAGTTGCCGAGGAAGGCCCGGCGGCCGATCTCGGACTGTCCGATGCGCATCCAGCCGCCGCCCAGCTCGTAGGGGGCGGTCAGGGTGTCGTCGGCGAGGAAGGCGCCCTCTCCGACGGTGGTCAGGCTCGGCAGGGCGAGCACGGTGGACACCTCGGCGCCCCGCCCGATCTTCATGCCGAGCAGCCGCAGCCACACCGGCGTGATGAGCCCGGCGTACAGCGGGAAGAGCGTCTCGCGGGACAGATCCATCAGCTGGGTCACGGTCCAGGCCTGCCAGCCGACCCTGCTGTGGGTCGGGTGGGTGCCCGTGCGCAGGCCGAGGCTGAGCAGGCGTACGAAGACCAGCAGCAGGGCCGCGTACGCGAACCCGAAGGCGAGCGCCCCGGGCACCACGGCGAGGAGCGCTCCGCGCAGTGCTCCGGTGAGCCCGGCGTCGGCGGGCACGAACCGGCTCACCACGAGGAGGGCGGGCAGGGCGGCGAGCACGGGCAGGGCCGTGAGGCCGAAGCCCGCCGCTCCGTAGGCGGCCCGCCAGAAGAGGCCGCGCGGCGGACGTTCCTTGGGCCAGTTGCGCTTGGCCCTGCCGAGCTTGCCGGCGGGCGCTCCGGCCCAGCGCTGGCCGGTCGGGATCTGTCCGACCACGGCGGAGCCGGGGGCCACCTCGGCGCGCTTTCCGACCCGGGCGCCGGGGAAGAGGATGCTGCGGGTGCCGACCACGGCGCCCGCGCCGACCTTGACCGGCCCGATCTCCAGGTGGTCCCCGTCCAGCCAGTGGCCGCACAGGTCCACCTCGGACTCGACGGCGCAGCCGCGGCCGAGTTTGAGCATTCCGGTGACCGGTGGCAGGGAGTGCAGGTCGACCTCGGGGCCGATCTTGGCGCCGAGGGCGCGTCCGTAGCGTTCCAGCCACGAGCCGGTGAGGGACGTGGCGCCGACGCATTCGGCCAGCCGCTCGGCCGTCCACAGGCGCAGGTGAACGCTTCCGCCGCGCGGGTGGCGGCCGGCCTTCACCCCGCGCAGCAGGAGGCGGGCGCCGCCGGCGGCGATGGCGAGGCGGCCGGGCGGGCTGAAGAGCAGCGCCGCGCCCGCGGCGACGAGCCACCACGAGGCGGTCGGCGCCCACGGGAAGCTGCCGAAGTGGTGCAGTACGTTGCCCAGGGCCAGCAGGGCGACCGTCCAGCGCAGGCCCACCAGGGTGAACAGCGGGACCAGGAGCAGCGACTGGGTCACCTGGGAGCGCAGCGGGACCGGTGCGACGGTGCGGGCCGCGCCGTCGCCCTGGGCGGACTTCTCCAGGTGGCGGGCCAGCTTGCGCAGGGTGGGCTGCTGGTAGATGTCGAGGACGGCGGCGCTCGGGTAGCGGGTGCGCAGCCGGGTGGTGAGCTGTGCGGCGGCGAGGCTGCTGCCGCCGATGGCGAAGAAGTCGTCGGCTGCGCCGGCGACGGTCACGCCGAGGGTCTCGCTCCACTGTTCGGCGAGCCAGGCCTCGGTGCCGTAGAGCTGCTCGGTGGGGCCGGAGGTCTCCAGGTCGGGCAGCGGCCAGGGCAGCGCGTCGCGGTCGACCTTGCCGGAGGTGCGGGTGGGCAGCTCGTCGACGGGGGCGAGCAGCGGTACGAGGGCGGCGGGCAGCTCGGCGCGCAGCCGGGTGACCGCCGCGGCGTGGTCCCAGCCGTCCTGGGTGACGAGGTAGCCGACGAGCAGCTGGTTGCCGCTGCGTGCGGTGCGTACGGCGGCGGCCGCGCCCGCGACGCCGGGCAGCGCCTGGAGCGCCGCGTCCACCTCGCCCAGTTCGATGCGGCGGCCGCCGAGCTTGATCTGCTCGTCGGCGCGGCCGAGGAAGACCAGGCCGTCCGGTTCGGCGCGTACGAGGTCACCGCTGCGGTAGGCGCGCTCCCAGCCGAGGGAGGCGAGGGGGGCGTATTTCTCGGCGTCCTTGTCGGGGTCGAGGTAGCGGGCGAGGCCCACGCCGCCGATCACGAGCTGGCCGCTGCCGCCCATGGGCACCGGCTCCCCGGACTCGTCGACGACGGCCAGTTCCCAGCCGTTCAGCGGGAGGCCGATCCGGATGGGCTCCTCACCGGTCAGGAGGGCGGCGCAGGCGACGACGGTGGCCTCGGTGGGGCCGTAGGTGTTCCAGACCTCGCGGCCTTCGGTGACCAGCCGCTGGGTGAGCTCGGGCGGGCAGGCCTCGCCGCCGAAGATCAGGAGCCGGACCTCGTTGAGTGCCTCGGGCTCCCAGAGCGCGGCCAGGGTCGGCACGGTGGAGACCACGGTGATCTCCTGTTCGACGAGCCAGGGGCCGAGGTCGGCGCCGCTGCGGACCTGGGAGCGGGGTACGGGCACCAGGCAGGCGCCGTAGCGCCAGGCCAGCCACATCTCCTCGCAGGAGGCGTCGAAGGCCACGGACAGTCCGGCCATGACGCGGTCGCCGGGGCCGATCGGCTCGTCGGCGAGGAACAGGGCGGCCTCGGCGTCCACGAAGGCGGCGGCGCTGCGGTGGCTGACGGCGACGCCCTTGGGCTTGCCTGTGGAGCCGGAGGTGAAGATGATCCACGCGTCGTGCTCGGGGCCGGGGCGCGCGGCGGCGGGGGCGCCGGTGGCCGCGGGGCGGCCGGTGTGGATGCGCTGTCCGCCGCCGAGTACCGCGCGGACGCCGGCTTCACCGAAAACGAGGTCGGCGCGCTCGTCCGGGTCCTCGGCGTCGACGGGTACGTAGGCGGCGCCCGCGGCGAGCACCGCGAGGATGGCCACGTACAGCTCGTTGGTTCCCGACGGCACGCGGACGCCGACCCGGTCCCCGAGTCCCACTCCGGCGGCGGCGAGGGCCCGCCGACGGCGCTCGACCTCGACGGCCAGTGCCCGGTAGGTCAGACGGGTGGTTCCGTCGTCGAGGGCGAGCTCGTCGGGGTACGTCCGTACGGTGGCCTCGAAGATGTCGACGAGGGTGCGGGTGGGGGCGGCGGGGCCGGCCGTGAAGCGGGCGTGCTTGCCGGACTCCTCCGGCGTCTCCCCGTCGTCGAGCAGAGTGAGTTCACCGCGCTCAGGTGTGACTGCCATCGGCCCTCGCGTCTCGTTCCCGGCACGTCCGGGTCGCCGGCGGAGCCCGGGTCTGCCCAGGTTGTTCCGGACCAGCGCCAAACAACCCACCAGTCTAGTGCGCCATCAAGGGTTTTCTTGTTGAAGCCTTGCGCGTGGCTGGGAAGAGACGGTATTGCGGCCGCGGCGTGTCGGGACGCGGGGCCCGCGCGGAGCGTGAGCGACCGCTCGCATATCGTCGGCCGGTATGACCGATCGTTTGGCGCCCGTGTCGCGCTTCCTCGTCCTCCACGACTACGGCATGGGCGGCTCGTGGTGGTGGGTCCACGCGCGCTCGGTCCGGGAGGTGCGCGAGACGTTCGCGGACGTGGAGGTCGTCGACACCCCGGCCACCGTGGAGGCGGCCGAGGGCTGGGACCTGGACGAGGCCTGGGCCGACGGGACCACCACGCCCGCGGGGCTGGACGGACTTCGGGCCAAGCGGGACGCCCAGCGCGGCCGCGAGGGTTTCGGCGCGCTCGCCGACCGGAAGATCACGTGGCTGCGGCGGCGCTGGGATGACGAGGACGACGAGGACCACACGCTCTACCTGATGGAGGTCGAAGCCGACGGCCGCAGGCTGCGCCAGGTCGAGTTGGCCCCGGACGGGCCCGGTGTGCGCAGCGGCCCGGACGACTGGCCCTTCAACCCGCCCGTCGTGGACCTCTACGACCCGGAACTCGTGGGCATGGAGATCGGCAGGGACGAGTTCGAAGCGGCCTGGCGCGCCGCCCGTCACATGGAAGTGGACGAGGGCGAGGACTGGTAGGGCAGGGGGGCGCCCGCGGCTACGTGCAGTCCGGGCACAGTCCGCGATAGGTGACCTCGACCCCGGACACCGTGAAGCCGAAGCGCTCGTCCGCCGGGAGGCCGGCCAGCGGGTTGCCGGTCGGGTGGACATCGCGGATGAGGCCGCAGGCGGAGCACACCAGATGCTGGTGCGGATGGTGCGCGTTGGGGTCGTAGCGCTTCGCCCGGCCGTCGGTCGTGACCTCCGCGACCTCGCCGAGGGCCACCAGCTCGCCCAGGGCGTTGTAGACGGTCGCCCGGGAGATCTCCGGCAGTCGCTGCACCGCGCGGGCGTGCACCTCGTCCGCCGTGAGGTGTACGTGGTCGCCGTCGAGGACCTCCGCGACCACACGCCGCTGGGACGTCATCCGCCAGCCACGCCCGCGCAAACGCTCCAGCAGGTCACTCATACAGGCCCACCTGTTCAGGTTCGACGGGATGTCCCGAAGTCTGCGGATCCGCATCCGGAATCCGATTGGATGTGGTCCTGGTGTTCTTCTTGACTTGGATTCCGTCCATCGTAGGATCGGTTTCGTGGATAGCCAAGAGACGGGAAGACACCAGAGCGGCAGGTGACGAAGACGTGCCGGACCACCGCCGAGGAGCTGCGCGGGGCCGAGCACGCGCGTGACCGGCCGCCGGCGTCCCCCCGCTCACTGCCGTCCGGGACGGTGACCCCTCGGCGTCGAGGCGATCGGCGAGGCCGAGCCCACGTACCGGCCGAGCCCACGTACTCGGGGCCCTGCGCCCCGGCTGTTCCATCGCATTCAGTCGCATTCAGTTCCTGAACACCGTGATCCGCCTGGTACGGAAGGATTCCCATGTCTGAGAACCACGATGCAATCGTCACGGACGCCAAGTCCGAGGGCGGGGAGGGCTGTCCCGTTGCCCACGGACGTGCCCCGCACCCGACTCAAGGCGGCGGAAACCGCCAGTGGTGGCCCGAACGTCTCAACCTGAAGATCCTCGCCAAGAACCCGGCCGTGGCCAACCCGCTGGGCGAGGAGTTCGACTACGCGGCGGCGTTCCGGACCCTCGACCTTCCCGCCGTGAAGCGGGACATCGCGGAGGTGCTGACCACCTCGCAGGACTGGTGGCCCGCCGACTTCGGCCACTACGGTCCGTTCATGATCCGGATGGCCTGGCACAGCGCGGGCACCTACCGGATCAGCGACGGCCGCGGCGGCGCGGGAGCCGGCCAGCAGCGCTTCGCGCCGCTCAACAGCTGGCCGGACAACGGCAACCTGGACAAGGCCCGCCGCCTGCTGTGGCCCGTCAAGAAGAAGTACGGACAGAACCTGTCCTGGGCCGACCTGATGATCCTGACCGGCAACGTGGCCCTGGAGCAGATGGGCTTCGACACGTTCGGCTTCGGCGGCGGCCGCGCCGATGTCTGGGAGCCCGACGAGGACGTGTACTGGGGCCCCGAGACCACCTGGCTCGACGACGAGCGCTACACCGGTGACCGCGAGCTGGAGAACCCCCTCGGCGCCGTCCAGATGGGCCTCATCTACGTCAACCCCGAGGGCCCGAACGGCACCCCCGACCCGATCGCCGCGGCCCGCGACATCCGTGAGACGTTCCGCCGGATGGCGATGAACGACGAGGAGACGGTGGCCCTGATCGCGGGCGGCCACACCTTCGGAAAGACCCACGGCGCGGGCCCGGCGGAGAGCGTCGGCGCCGACCCGGAGGCCGCCCCGCTGGAGGCGCAGGGCCTGGGCTGGAGCAACTCCTTCGGCACCGGCAAGGGCGCCGACGCGATCACCAGCGGCCTTGAGGGCATCTGGACCAACACCCCCATCACCTGGGACAACAGCTTCTTCGAGATCCTGTTCGGCTATGAGTGGGAGCTGTTCAAGAGCCCCGCCGGGGCGCACCAGTGGCGGCCGAAGGACGGCGCCGGCGCAGGTACCGTGCCCGATGCCCACGACGCGTCGAAGACCCACGCCCCGACGATGCTCACGACCGATCTCTCGCTGCGGATCGACCCGGCCTACGAGCAGATCTCGCGGCGCTTCCTGGAGAACCCGGCCGAGTTCGCCGATGCGTTCGCGCGCGCCTGGTTCAAGCTGACGCACCGCGACATGGGCCCGGTCGTGCGCTACCTCGGCCCGGAGGTCCCGGCCGAGACGCTGCTCTGGCAGGACCCGCTGCCCGCCGTGGCGCACGAACTCGTCGACGCCGCCGACGTCGCCGCTCTCAAGCGTGAGGTCCTCGCCTCGGACCTGACCGTGTCCCAGCTCGTCTCGGCCGCGTGGGCCTCGGCCTCGTCCTTCCGCGGCAGCGACAAGCGCGGCGGTGCCAACGGCGGGCGTATCCGCCTCCAGCCGCAGAGCGGCTGGGAGGTCAACGACCCCGACCAGCTCGCCGCGGTGCTGCGCACCCTGACGGGGATCCAGGAGTCCTTCAACTCCGCCCAGAGCGGCGGCAAGCGGATCTCGCTCGCGGACCTGATTGTGCTGGCCGGCGCCGCCGCCGTCGAACAGGCCGCCGAGGACGCCGGCTTCGTCGTTCAGGTCCCCTTCACCCCGGGCCGCGTGGACGCGACGCAGGAACAGACGGACGTGGAGTCGTTCGCCGCGCTGGAGCCGGTCGCCGACGGGTTCCGCAACTACATCGGGAAGGGCAACCGGCTGCCGGCCGAGTACCTGCTGCTCGACCGGGCGAACCTGCTGACCCTGAGCGCCCCCGAGATGACGGTCCTGGTCGGCGGCCTGCGCGTACTGGGCGCGAACCACCAGCAGACGCCGCTCGGCGTCCTCACCGCGACCCCCGGGTCCCTCACCAACGACTTCTTCGTCAACCTGCTCGACCTGGGCACGACGTGGACGGCGACGTCCGAGGACGCGCACGCGTTCGAGGGCCGCGACGGCGCCACGGGCCGGGTCAAGTGGACCGGCAGCCGTGCCGACCTGGTCTTCGGGTCGAACTCGGAGCTGCGCGCGCTCGCGGAGGTCTACGCGAGCGACGACGCGAAGGAGAAGTTCGTGAAGGACTTCGTCGCGGCGTGGGACAAGGTGATGAACCTGGACCGGTTCGACCTCGCCCGGCCGTGACGTCCGGGCCGGCCCGTGGGGGCCGGCCCGCCCCTCGAGGTACGCGGCCGGGCCCGCGTACCTCCACGACGGACCGCCCGACCCGGGCTGCTGGAAGGCGGAGCAATGGAGATGATCTTCCGGAAGCTTCCGGACGACCGCCACGAACTGGAGGTGCGCGGCCGACGGGCCCCGATGTCCGGCTGGCCGCGCAGCCCACGGGTCCGTCCATGCCGCACGACCTCGTGCACGCTGCGGTCGAGAGCGCGCTCGGGATCAACGACGGCTTCTGGGGGGCCACGGCGCAGGGGGCCACGTTCGAAGGCTTCGCACCAGTCGCGCCGACCC
This sequence comes from Streptomyces sp. NBC_01232, assembly GCF_035989885.1. Taxonomy (GTDB): domain Bacteria; phylum Actinomycetota; class Actinomycetes; order Streptomycetales; family Streptomycetaceae; genus Streptomyces. The sequence goes on along the minus strand of NZ_CP108518.1, from coordinate 8,336,319 downwards.
GCCACCGCCGCTCCGGACTGAAGGTCCTGCGGCGCGAGGGCGATGCGGTCATGCGGGCCGAACTGGCCGTCAACTGGGCCTACCGGGTCTGGTCGGGACAGCGTACGGAGGGCAGGGGGCTGGGCCGGAGCCCCCTGGACGAGCGGCAGATCGCCCTGGCCTCGGCCGCGCTCGACCGCGCGGCCGAGCGCTGGTCCGAGGTGGCCGAAGGCGAGTCCCTCGTCTGGCAGTGGTGAACCGACGCCGGTCCGCGTCTCCACGTGGACCGGCGTCGGCTCCCCGGGCGGCGGGGGCTGCCGCTACGCGCCCGTGCCGCCGGGCCACGGCCGGCCCGACTCGACGAGGGCCGTTGCCCGGTCCACGGCGTCCAGTTCTTCCTGACGCCCCATCAGCACCAGCTGCTTCCGGTAGCGCTTCAGCGCCTTGAGGAGCAGGAGGTCTCGGGACGGCTCCATGGCGTACATGCGGCGGGCCGCGTCGACCGCCTCGGCCCGCAGGGCCAGAGCTGTTTCGGGCAGGTGGGCGAAGTCCTGGCGGCTGTACTCGTACAACGCGATGGTCAGCAGCGGCAGATAGGCCAGCGGGCTCACTCGGGCGAGCACACGGTAGGCGGCGACCTCGTGGCGGACGGGCAGGGTCTGTGATCCGAGGAGGGCCACTCGGGCTCGGAGGACCGCATCGTGATTGGCGTTCGCTGAGAAGGTCATGACGGTGATTCTGAAAGCCGCACAGGGGTCCGAACAAGGGCAATTCACTGTGCCCTTGATCCTACGAAAACCGCCTCTGACCTGTCATGATTGATACGTATTCACCCTGTGGACCGCAGTGCGGGTCAGCAGCCGAGGAAGGACAGCCGGACCTGACGCCGCGGGTTGTCCCGGTTGGTGTCCACGAGGGTGACGGACTGCCAGGTTCCGAGTTCCAGCATTCCGTCGATCACGGGCAGCGTCGCGTGGGGCGGGACGATCGCGGGCAGTACGTGGTCCCGGCCGTGACCGGGGGATCCGTGCCGGTGCCGCCAGCGGTCGTCGGCGGGCAGGAGGGACTCCAGGGCCTTGAGGAGGTCGTCGTCGCTGCCCGCTCCCGTCTCGATGACGGCGAGTCCGGCGGTCGCGTGCGGCGTGAAGACGTTGAGCAGTCCGCTCCGGCCCCCGGCCACCTCCCGCAGGAACGCGGCGCAGGCGTCGGTCAGGTCGTGGACGGTCTCCCGGTCTCCGGTCGTCACGTCGATCGTTCGTGAAACAAAGGTGTCGGCCATGGCTGCATCCTCGCGCCCCGGCTCCCCAGGTGCGCGCAACCTCGGCCGGTGTCGGCCGGACCGGCGGGCCACTTACGATGATCGCAGGGGCTCGATCCGTCCCCGCTCACGCTCCGGGGGATTCGCGACCGAGGTGACCGAGGTGACCGATCCGCCCGGTACGCCGTCTGCTGCTCGTCGAGGACGACGCGGTGATCCGCGACACCGTCCGCATCGCGCTGGAGCGGTACGGCTTCGCGATCTCGGTCGCGGCGGACGGACTGACGGGCCTGGAGCTGTTCCGGGAGCAGCGACCCGACCTGCTGATCCTGGACGTGATGCTCCCCGAGCTCGACGGTGTGGGGCTGTGCCAGTGTCTGGCGCGAGGCCGGCACGGCCGTGTCGGCGCTGATCGACGCCGTGCGCGCACTGCGGACGATGGGCCGCGCCGCCCGGCTCGTCGAGCAGGGCCCGCGCGTACCGCGCGCCACCCGCGACACCGCCCGACGCCTCGCCCCGGCAGTGCGCGGCACCGGCGTCGGCGATGACGACGACGCCCGATGAGGGCGTCGTGGAGACGGCACGTCAGCGCTTCACTCGACGCCCAGCAGACGCCGGCGCTCGTCGGGGCGGGAGGCGAACTCCGCGCAGGATGCCCGGTGGACGATGCTCCCCTTCCGCATGACGGCGACGTGCTCGGCGACCGAGAGGGCGAGCCCCAGGTTCTGCTCGACCAGGACGACCGTCATGCCCTGCGCGCCGACCTCTCGGATCACCTCCCCCACCTGGGCCACGATCGCCGGGGCGAGGCCGTCGGACGGCTCGTCGAGGAGGAGCAGGCCCGGATTGCCCAGCAGGGCCCTGGCGATCGCGAGCATCTGCTGTTCCCCTCCGGAGAGTTCGTCGCCCCGGTGCCCGAGCCGCTCCCCCAGCCGCGGCAGCAGGTCGAGGATCCGTGCCCGGGTCCACGGCCCCTGCGCGGGTCGGCGCCGTGCGGCGATCGCGAGGTGCTCCGCCACGGTCAGCGGCGCGAACACCCGGCGCCCCTGGGGTACGACACCCACCCCGGCCCGGGCGATCACGTCGACGCGGGCCCCGGCGAGCTCCCGGCCGCCGAGCGTGATGATGCCTTCGTACGGCCGGACGAAGCCCATGACGGTCGAGATGAGGGTGGTCTTGCCGACCCCGTTGCGTCCGAGGACCGCGATGATCCCGCCCTGCTCGACATCGAGGTCGACGCCGCTCAGGACCACACCGCCGGCGTAGCCGGAGCGCAGTCCGCGCACGTGGAAGAACGGCTTCACGAGGAGACCTCCGTGGTGGTGCCCAGGTAGGCCTGCTGGACCTCGGCGGAGGCCCGCACCTGATCCGGTGTGCCGGTGGTGAGGTGCCGGCCGAGGTGCATGACGGTGACGGTGTCGGCGAGTTCGAAGACCATGTCGAGGTCGTGTTCGACGAGGAGCACGGTCACCTCGTCGGGCAGCGCCGCGATCAGTTCCGTGAGGCGCTGCGTCTCCGCCGGTGACATGCCGGCGGCCGGTTCGTCCATGAGCAGCAGCCGCGGTTCGGTGGCCAGCGCGACGGCGACTTCGAGCTGCCGCCGTTCGCCGTGGGAGAGGGCGGCCGCCGCGAGGTCGTGCCGGTCGGGCAGCCCCACGCGTTCCAGCAGGGTGCGTGCCCGTGCGAGGGCCTCCGCCCGGGCACTCACCTTCCGCCATCCGCCGAGCCCCGTCCCGGCCCCCGCCCCCGTCCGGAGCAGGGCGGCGAGCAGGACGTTCTCCAGCACGGTCTCCCGCATGAACAGGCTGGAGTGCTGGAAGGTCGCGGCCGTTCCGAGTCCGACCCGGCGGTGCACGGGCAGCCGGGTCACGTCCCGCCCGTCCAGGGTGATGGTTCCGGTACTGGTGGTCAGGGTTCCGGAGATGAGGCCGAACAGCGTTGATTTTCCGGCGCCGTTGGGGCCGATGATCGCGTGCCGCGCGCCGGCACGCACGGTGAGGGACACCTCGTCGACGGCGGTGAAGGACCCGAAGTGCTTCGACACTCCGCGTAGGTGCAGTAGGTCGAGATCGCTCACGCCGTCCTCTTCCGGCTCGGCTGGTGCGGGAGCCGTACGCCGGCCAGCCCGCGGGGCAGTGTGTAGACGGCGACGATGAAGAGCAGCCCGAGCAACAGCGGCCCGTGTCCGGCGACGGCTTCGAGGTTTCCGAGGTAGTCACGGGTCAGCCAGATGAGCGCGGCCGCCGCGCAGGCCCCCCGTATCGAGCCGGAGCCGCCGATGACGACGGCGAGCAGTGCGAGGGCGGCGATCTCGAATCCGGCGTCGCCGGGTGACACGAAGCGCTGCACCGAGACCCACAGCGACCCGGCGGCGCCGGCCAGCGCGGCGGCGCCGCAGTAGACGGTCAGGGCGTACCGACGGGTGGGGTAGCCGATGGCCTTCATGCGGGGTTCGTTGTCGCGGATCCCGCGCAGGGCGAGGGCGAACGGGGTCGAGTCCAGGCGGGTGACGGCCGCGAGGAGCAGCAGGAACATGGCCAGCACGTAGAAGTAGACGAGCCCGTCGAGCTCCAGGGCGGGCATGCCGGGCAGCGGTACGACGGGCGGGACGCCCGAGATCCCGTCGCTGCCGCCGGTCACCGGCTTCCAGTTGACGGCTGCGCTGTAGACGATCTCGCCGATGGCCAGCGTCAGCATGAGGAACACCACGCCGCGGGCCCGGACGGCCAGCCATCCGGTGGGCACGGCCACCAGCGCGGAAACGCCTGCCGCGATGAGGAGTTGGATCGGTCCGATGTCGGTGAGGCCCTTGGCGACGATCGCCGCGGTGTAGGCGCCGACGCCGAAGTAGGCGGACTGGCCGAGGGTCGGGAGCCCGGTCAGCCCGGTGAGCAGGTTCACGCTCAGCGCGAGCAGGGCGAACACGAGGATCCGCGACAGGGTGGAGATGGCGTACGGGCCGAGCAGGAAGGGGGCCAGGGCCAGCCCGAGGAGTACGGCGGCCCCTGCCGATCGGGAGGTCCGGGAGGTCCGGAACGCGCTCATGTGCGCACCGCCGACGGGACCAGGCCGTGCGGGCGGACCACGAGTACCACCAGCATGGCGCCGAAGAGGAGGAAGGGCGCGTACTGCGGGAGCAGTGCCACCCCGAGGGTCTGGACCTGGCCGATGAGCAGTGCCCCGGCGAGGGCGCCGCGCACGGATCCGAGGCCGCCGACGACCACGACGACGAGGGAGAGGACGAGCACGCTCTCGTCGACGCCCGGGCCGGGTCCCAGGATCGGCGCGCCGAGGACACCGCCGACGGCTGCCAGGGCCGCGCCCAGCGCGAAGACCCCGTAGAGCACCTTGCGGACGTCGACGCCCTGGGCCCGGACCATGTCGCGGTCCGCGACGGTGGCCCGTACGAGCGCTCCGAGCGAGCTGCGTTCGAAGACGAGGTGGACGAGCACCGCGAGGCAGGCCGCGACGGCGATGAACACCAGCCGGTAGACGGGATACGTGTGGCCGAGCAGGTTCACCGTCCCGCGCAGCGGTACCGGCGGATCCGTCGGCAGGACCTCGCTGCCGAAGGCGGCGGCGAGGAGGTCGGCGACGATGAACGTGATGCCGAGGGTGAGCACGGCCTGGTCCAGATGTCCGCGCCGGGCCAGCGGCTGCGTGAGCAGTGTCAGCACCGCTCCCCCGAGGGCGCCTACCAGGGCGCCGGCCGCGAGGGCGAGGAGCAGGCCCGGCAGGGTTCCGTCGGACAGTGCGTAGGCCGTGTAGGCGCCCGCGAGGTAGAGGGTGCCGTGCGCCAGGTTGAGGACGTCCATCATGCCGAAGACCAGGGAGAGGCCGACGGCGATCGTGAAGAGCAGCAGCCCGAACGCGATGCCGTCGACGACGCTGACGAGGTTGCCGTCGAGCCATCCGGGCATCTCAGCCGCCCAGTCGGCCGAGGTCGCCGGCGACGGTGTTGGCGCCCTGCCTGACCTCGCGCAGGTACCAGGGCTGGATCGGTGTGCCGCCGCTGTTGAACCGCCAGGTGCCGCGCGGGCTGTCGATGTCCCCCACCGTGGAGATGGCGGCATTGACCGATTCCGGGGTCACGGTGGCACCGGCCGCCTTGATCGCCTTGTCGAGGACCTGCGCCGCGTCCCATGACGCCATCGCGTAGGTGGTCGGCTCCGTGCCGTGGGCGGCCCGGTAGGCCGGCGCGAACTGCCGGTTGGCGGCGTTGTCCAGGTCGGCGCTGTAGTTGAGGGCGGTGAGGACACCGTTCGCGGCGTCTCCCTGGCCCTTCAGTACGCCGCCCTCGGTGAGGAAGCCGGGTGCGTAGAGCGGGATCCGGCCGGCCAGGCCGAAGTCACGGTACTGCTTGACGAAGTCGACGGCCGCGCCGCCTGCGTAGAAGCAGAAGACCGCCTTCGCGCCGGAGTTCTCGATCTGCGAGAGGTAGGGCTGGAAGTTCTTGGTCCCCGGGAACGGGGTGTAGACCTCCTCCCCCGCGATCTTGCCGCCGGCGGCCAGGAAGGTGGACTTGAAGCCCTCGATCTCGTCCTTGCCCGCCTGGTAGCCCGCGGCGATGAGGAAGACCGGGCCCCCGGCCCGCTCGGCGACGTGCTTGCCGAGCGCCTTGCCCGGCTCGTCGTTGACGTACGAGGTGCGCCAGATGTACTTGGTTCCGGTCAGGGTCGTCGGTGAGGCGTTCGAGCCGACGAGCGGGATCCGGCCGGTCTCGAACAGGTCCTTGACCCCGTTGACGGTGGCCGAGCTGACCACGCCGCTGACCGCCAGTACCCGGTCCTGCTTGACGAGCTTCTCCGCCGCCGCCTTGCCCGAGTCGGCCGTCTCCCCCTCGTCCGCGATCACGATCTCGACCTCGCGGCCGCCGAGTCTGCCGCCGTGCTGTCGGACGTAGAGCTCGAAGCCCTGCTTCATGTCGTCGCCGAGCGCCTTGTAGGTGCCGGACCGGGGAACGAGGAGCCCGATCCTCACGGGCCCCTTCTGCTTGCTGTCTTCGCCGGTACCGAGACTCGCGCCGCCGCACCCCGTGGCCAGCAAGAGGCTCGTGGTGACGGTGATCAGAACCAGGGGGCGAAAGCGACCTGCCATGGAGACTCCGTACGTTGTCGACGGCCCTCGCGGACCGGATGCTGCTCCTGAGGTGACACGTGTCTATCGTGAAATATCGACGGCCGTCAAGAGATCGCAACATACCCGTTGGAGTGTCGCCCCACCCCTTGACCGGCGTCTCACATGTGCCGTAGCACTAACCATCGTCAATTTCGCGCTATACCACTTCGGTGGGCGAATTCATGATCAGTCAGGGAGTGAAGCACCATGACCGACGATCCATCACGGCGCAGAGTCCTCAGGAACACCGGGGTGCTGACCGGTGCCGCGCTGCTCTCCGGCATCCCCGGCGGCCCGGCCGCCGCGGCGCAGGCCGCCCCGCCGGCGGGCGGGACCCCGCTCGTCGTGGAGCCGCCCGCGGGACGGCTGCGCGGAAGCGTCGAAGGCGGGCTGACCGTGTTCAAGGGCGTGCCCTACGCCGCTCCCCCGGTCGGCGCTCTGCGGTGGCGCCCCGCCCAGCCCCACCCGGGGTGGCAGGGGACACGCGATGCGACCGCCTTCGGGCCGAGCGCCCCGCAGCTGTACCGGGAAGGGGGCGACGCGGTGCTCGGAACCCACGGCGCTCCCCCGTTCAGCGAGGACTGCCTCACCCTCAACATCTGGACGCCCCGCGCCGACGACGCCAAGCGGCCCGTCCTGGTCTGGATCCACGGAGGCGGCTTCATCTCCGGATCCGGCTCCCTGCCCCACTACTCCGGCGAAACCTTCGCGCGGAACGGCGACATGGTCGTCGTGACCCTCAACTACCGTCTCGGACCGCTGGGCTACCTCTACTTCGGCGAGGAGGGCGCCGACGGGAACTTCTGGCTCACCGACCAACTCGCCGCGCTGCGCTGGGTACGGGACAACATCGCCGCGTTCGGCGGCGACCCGGACGACATCACCCTCGCCGGGCAGTCCGGCGGCGCACTCTCGGTCGCCGCCCTCGCCGGCGCCCGGCCCACCGGGCGCCCGCTGTTCCGGCGCGCCATCCTGCAGAGTCCGCCGCTCGGACTGCAGATCCCCGGCCGCGCGGAGTCCCTCCGGCGCAGCGCCACCTACCTCGAGATCCTCGGGGTCAGGAACGTGACGGAGCTACGGGCCCTCCCCTGGCCCCAGTTGATCGGCGCCACCATCGAGATGTTCCGGCGCACCGGACGGTGGGGGTACTGGTCGACCCCGTTCCTGCCGGTGCTCGACGACGCGACGCTGACCCGCCGGCCGGCCGACCTGCTGCTCAGCGGCCCGGGGGCGGACATCGACGTCCTGATCGGATGGACCAGGGAAGAGGCCACCTTCGCCTTCGCGCTCAACGAGCCCTACGCCGCCGCCACCAAGGACCAAGTGCTCGCGCGGGCGCGGGACACCTTCGGGGCCCGTGCGGCCGAGGCCTACACGGCGTACGAGGAGGCCCGGCCGGGGTCCCGCCCGGTCGACGTCCTCATGGACCTGATCGGCGACGACCTGTTCCGCATCCCCGGGATCGACCTGGCCGAGCGGCGCGCGGCCCACGGACGGCCGGTCTGGGCGTACCAGTTCGACCTCCCGACGCCCGCGCACAACGGGCAACTGGCCTCGCCGCACTGTCTGGAGCTGCCGTTCGTCTTCAACAACTTCGACAAGTGGTCGCAGGCGCCGTTCCTGGCGGGGCTGAACCCGAGGATCCGTGACGGTCTCGCCGGCGCCGTGCACGCGTCCTGGATCTCCTTCATCCGCACCGGTGATCCCAACCGCAGCCCCATGCCGCACTGGCAGCGCTACGAACGCAACGCACGGACCA